>CAYYCN010000004.1:0-65281 GCA_964470355.1 uncultured Sphaerotilus sp. | reverse complement strand
CGCGGCTGGGCAGCGAGTACAGCATGCCGTCGTGGCCCATGGCGATGCCGTCGTCGACCGCGATGGTGTTGAATTCCTTGGCGACGCCACCGGCCGCCTCGATCTCGCGCGCGACGAGCTGGCCCAGGTCCTTCAGGTGCACGTGGCCGGGCACGAACTGGGTGAAGGAGTTGGCGATGGCGATGATCGGCTTGCTGAAGTCCTCGTCCTTCATGCCGGTGGCTCGCCACAGCGAGCGGGCGCCCGCCATGTTGCGGCCGGCGGTGGAGGTCTTGGAACGGTAGGCGGGCATGGGAAACCTTTTTGGAAGGGGCGCTGAGCCCTCGATTTTCGCCCACAAGTGTGCGCTCAGGTCACAGAGGGGGCACTGAGCCCGCAGGGAGCCCCTTTGGGTGGGCGGGCGTCGCTCCGACGCTCGGGGTTGGATGAGGGTTGGGGGCCGAGGGCACCCGGGAAGTGGAGGGATTCGTGAACGGGTTCACGAATGGTGACTTCGGCGGCTAGACTCCAGAGCGATCCGGGCCTGCGGCAGTCGGGGCGGTCGGGTTCAACAGCCGGGGCGTGAGTGCTTTGCGCCCGCTCACCGATCTGCTCAAGGTGACCCCCATGCACAAGATCTTCTTCGCGGCCACGTGGTGTGGCTTGACCCCCGCATGAAGCCGATCGTGGCGCACGACCCGCCTACGGGGCAACGGGTTCGACGGGAACGGATCGGGAGGTGGCTCGTGTGGGTGGCCGGCCTGGCGCTGGGGTTGGGGGTGATGGCCCCCGCGGTGCAGGCCCAGGCACGCACGGGGTCGCTGCGCACCGCCTACGAGTCGGCGGTGGCACAGGGCACCGGCCTCATCGCGGGCAGCCCGATTCATCTGCGCGCCGAGGATCTCCAGGGGCGCATGGCCGGTGAAATCCTGGCACGGCTGGATCGCCCGTTTGAAGTGTTTCGCCGAGAGTTGGTCCCGCTGCAGGCTTGGTGTCCGCTGTTGATCCTGCACTTGAACGTCAAGTATTGTCGGCCGCAGGGGAGCGTGCCTGCGGCCGATTTGCTGGTTGGCGCTGGCACGCTGCAAGGTCAGAGCCTCGACAACCTTTACTGGGCGCGTTTCAGCCATCGCCTGCAGCAGGCCGATGCCCAGCGGTTTCAGCTGGAACTGCTGGCCCCCGACGGCCCCCTCGGTACGCGCGACTACCGGATCGCCGTGGAGGCCGAGCCGTGGGGGCCAGGCCAGACCGTGGTCCGCCTGACCTATGCCTACCGCTACGGCACCGCCGCCCGGCTGGCATTGCAGGCCTATCTGGGCACCGTGGGGCGGCATCGCCGGGGGTTTTCAGTCGTGGGGCGGGCGGCCGATGGGTCGCCGGAGCTGGTGGGCGGGGTGATGGGCATGCTCGAGCGCAACACCCTGCGCTACTACCTGGCCCTCCAGGCTTGGCTGGACACCGCATCGGTGCCCGCCGAGCAGCGCTGGCGGCGGGCACTGGAGCTCAACTACGAACTCAATGAGCGGTTTCCGCGCCAGTTGCACGAGGTGGACCGCGCAGGGTACCTCGATGCCAAGCAGACCGAACTGCGCCGGCAGGAACGCGAACGGCCCCCGGCGGACGCCTTCGACTGAGCCTCAGTCGTGCTCGTTCTCGGGCGCTTCCCAGCCGTCCCGGTGGCGAACCTGGTCGCGGCGGGACTGGCGCTCCCGGGCAAACATCTCTTCCAACTGGGCACGGCCCTGTTTGGCCAGGGCCACGAGCTTGTCGCGGTCGCCATGGTGCGGCCAGAGCTGTTCCAGCAGGGCCAGGTTGGCTTCGCGAAAGCGCAGGGCCATCTTGCGGGCCTGGTGTGGGCGCCACCCTACCGCTTCCAGTACGCGCCGGCCGCTGCGCAGCGAGGACTCGAACATTTCTCGGTCCACAGCGGTGATGCCCCGCTCGCGCAGGTCGTACAGGTGGCCGACGTTGCGTGCCCGCACCACCAGTTCGGCTTGCGGGAAATGTTCGCGTGCCAGGTCCACGATCTGAAGGCTCTGGGCCGGATCGTCCACCGCCACGACGATGACACGGGCCTGTCCTGCGCCGGCCAGGCGCAGCAGGTCCAGCCGGGTGGAGTCGCCGTAGTGCACCCGGAAGCCGAAACTGCGCAGCGCCTCGATCTGGTCGGCGTCGTGGTCCAGCACGGTGGCTTTCAGGCCGTTGGCATAGAGCAGGCGGCCGATGATCTGGCCATAGCGGCCAAAGCCGCAGATCAGGATGGGGGCGTCCTGCGGCTCGTCGAGTTCGGGCGGAGCGGGGCGCTCGTTGCGCTCGGCCTGCAGCAATCGGGGGCGGATCCAGCGGTCCACGGCCACCATGAGCAAGGGGGTGGCCAGCATCGACAGGGCCACCGTGCCGATGAGCACGGAGCCCACTTCAGGCCGGAACACTTTTTCGCCCACGGCCAGCTGAAAGACCACAAAGGCGAATTCGCCGCCCTGGGCCAGCAGCAGCGTGAAGGTCGGGCGCTCCAGCCGGGGCAGTGCCATGAGCCGGGCCATGCCGGCAATCAGGGCGATCTTCAGAGCCATGAACGCCACGAGCAGACCCGAGACGATCCAGGGGTGGGCCGCCAGCACACGCACGTCCACCGACATGCCCACGGCCATGAAGAACAGGCCCAGCAGCAGCCCCTTGAAGGGTTCCACGTCGGTTTCGAGCTGGCGCCGGTACTCGCTTTCCGCGAGCAGCACGCCGCCGAGGAACGCGCCCAGCGCCATCGACAGGCCCACGGCCTCCATCAGGGCCGCGATGCCCACCACCAGACCGAGCGAGGCGGCGGTGAAGATCTCCGGCGTGCCCTGGCGGGCCACCCAGCGCAGCGCATGGCGCAGCAGCAAACGGCCCACCAGGATGATCAGCAGCACCGCTGCCACGGCCTTGAGGGCCTTGTTCAGCGGGTGATCGATGGTGTCGTCCTCTCCGCCCAGCAGTGGAATCAGGGCCAGGATGGGGATGGCCGCCACGTCCTGGAACAGCAGGATCGAAAACGCCGCCTGCCCGGACGAGGTGCTCATGAGGTGGCGCTGCTGCATCACCTGCAGCGCGATGGCCGTCGACGACAGTGCCAGGCCCAGTGCGCCAGCCACGGCCCAGCGCCAGGGCACGCCGGCGACGACGCCCGCCCCCGCCAGCAGCAGGGTGCAGCCCAGCACTTGTACCGAGCCCCAGCCGAAGATCGGTCGGCGCAGGGCCCACAGCCGGTGCGGTTCCAACTCCAGCCCCACGAGGAAGAGCATCAGCACCACGCCGAACTCCGCGAAGTGCAGCACGGTCTGGGGATCGCCGACCAGTCCGAACGCTTGCGGACCGATCAGGAACCCGGCCACCAGATAGCCGAGGATGGAGCCCAGGCCCAGCGCCTGCGTGAGCGGCACGACCACCACCGCGGCGGTGAAAAAGGCCAGGCTGGTCAGGAGCCAGTTGCTGCCGTGGTTCATCCGGTCACCCCCCGGAAGCGGTCCAGTCCAGGCAGGGCGGGGGTGCCGGGCGGCGCGTCCCAGCCGTCACCGGATGGCCAGGCGCGAAGCCGCTCGGCGTAGGCCTGGGCCTGGGACAGCACCTCCGTCTGCGTGGCCTTGTGTGCACCATGGATCACGAAGGGGGGCAGCAAAGTCATGCCGCACAGGTGTGCCGTCTGTTCATAGGCCGGCAGGAAGGCTTCGAATGGGTAGCGGTTGTAGCCCTCGGCCTGGTACGAATGCGATGTGCCACCCGTGGACAAGGCCAGCCACAACCGCTTGCCCGCCAGCGCTTGCCGACCGTGACCATAGGCCCAGCGGTAGGCCAGCACTTCATCGACCCACATCTTCATCAGGGGCGGCATCGAGTACCAGTAGACCGGGTGTTGCCACACGATCAGATCGGCCTGGGCCGCCCAGCGCTGCTCGGTTTCGATGTCGATCAGGTAGTCCGGGTAGAGCGCATACAGGTCCCGCAGCACCAGCGAATCCCCGCGCTCGGCCTGCAGCGGCTGCAGGGCGTCCAGCATCGATCGGTGCACGCGCGACAGGCGCAGGTCCGGGTGGGCGAACAGGATGAGGATGCGAGGTGGGGCCATCAAAACGTCTCTCTCGGTTCACCGCAGCGAGGCGCTGGCCAGCTTGGCCCCGAACCCCACAAACAGGGCCCCCACTGCGGCAGTTCCCGCTGCAGCCAGACGCTGGCGCCTGCGGAACAGCGCCGCCAGATGGGCCCCTCCGAAGATCAGCATCGTCAGGTACAGCGCACTGCACACCTGCACGATGGACCCGAGGATGAGGAACGACAGGGCGGGATGTTCGTAGCCGGGCGAGACGAACTGGATGAAAAACGACACGAAAAACAGGATCGCCTTCGGGTTCATCAGGCTGATGAGCAAGGCGGTGCGAAACGGGCGCACGGATTGGGCCGGCGGCACCTGGGTGGCGGCCGCCAGGGTTGGGGAGGGGTGGCGCCAGGTGTCCCAGCCGGACTTCACCAGCTTCAGACCGAGCCAGGCGAGATAGGCCGCGCCCGCGTACTTGATGACCATGAAAAGTTCGGGGGTGCCCCGCAGCAGCGAGGCGGCCCCGGTGGCCGACAGGACCATGAGGATGGTGTCGCCCACAAAGATCCCCAGAGCCCCCTGGTAGCCCCGGCCCACACCGAAGCGTGAGGCGATGGTCATCACGTACAGCGAGTTCGGCCCGGGCAGCAAGACGATGAAGATCGTGCCCAGGATGAAGGCGGTGAGGTCGGTGATGCCGTAGGTCATGGCGCCATTTTCGTCGCGCCGTGGACGTGTGGCTCAGGCGCGGGTGACGAAGCGGCCGGCGCGGTCAGGATGGTCCGAATGGTGTCTGCATTGTTGCCAATATGCAGCGAAGTATTGCCGTGAGAAGGTTCACGTGATCTGATCCTGAATTGAAAAATTTGCCGCCTCCTGGGTGGTGCCACAAGGGAGAAAACGAATGAAGGTTCAGGAATGGTGGGCGCGCGCATGGCGCGGCCTGGGGGTGTTGCTGGGGTGTGCTGCGTTGGTGGCCTGCGGCGGCGGCGGTGGCGGCGACACGGGGTCGACGGTGGCGGCCGGTGGTGGAGCCCCGGTGCCGACCGTGTCCGGGACTTCGACGCCGGCCGCACGTGCGCAGTGGACTTATCTGGTGTATCTCGCCGCAGACAACAACTTGAGCGAGGACGCGGCCGAGGACATCCGGGAGATGACCCAGGCTGTGTCCAGCGACGAGGTGCGGGTGGTGGTCCAGATGGATCAAAGCACGGCCTACAGCGGCGTGGCGGGGCGCACCACGCGCCGTGGCCTCGTGAAGAACGGGTCGGTCCAGTGGACGGATCTGGGGCGGGATGTCGACACCAGCACGCCGGCGGCACTCCAGGAGTTCATCCAGTGGGGCCGCGCCACTTACCCTTCCGACAAGGTGGCCCTGGTGCTGTGGTCGCATGGGGGCGGCTGGAAGACTCAGCCTCTGAAGGCGCGCACCCGCGGCGTGCTCAACGACGGCACTTCGCTGATGTCGATCCGTGACCTGGCGGGGGTGTTGCGCCAGACCGGTCCGGTGGACCTCCTCAACTTCGATGCGTGTGTCATGGGCATGTACGAAGTGGCCTACGAGATGCGGAATCTGGCGACGGTCATGGTGGCGTCCGAAGAAAACGTGCCCGGGACCGGCCAGCCGTACCACCTGATCCTGAACCACCTCGTGGCCCACCCCGCCATGACGGCGTCTGATCTGGGTCGTCAGACGGTGATCGATTACCGCGACCACTACGCCGGATTGGCCAATTTCCGGGGCGGCGTCACGATGTCGGCCCTGAATCTCTCGAAGATGGACGCCCTGCACGCGGCGATCGGCACCCTGTCGGCGAGCCTGGTCACGGAGCTCGACACCAACCGGGGGGCTGTCGACGCCGCCCGCGCCGCCACCGTCAGCTACGAGGAGAATTTCCTCGACCTGATCGGCTTCGCTTCCCAGTTGTCCTTGCGCATCGGCGGGGCCACGCGCACGGCGGCCGACGCGGTGGTGGCCCGCACCGGTGAATCGATCATCTACAACGTCGTGGAGCCGGGGGGAACGAACATCGGCATGTCGGCGGGATTGTCGATCTATGTGCCCGCGGCTGGCTCGGTGTCGGCGCAGGAGGTGGTGGCTTACCGTGCAGACCTCACCAGCAGCAGCGGGTCCGGTGCCTGGGCGTCGTTTGTCGAGAAGCTGGTTTCCGGCAGCACCAGTGGAGGCGCGCAGTTCACGCTGGTGCCCGGGGCGTTCGCCTACTACATCACGTGGGACAACCCGAACGTCGACCTGGATCTGATGGTCAACGAGCCCCGTGGACAGTGGGCCGGGCCGGTCTTCGGCTCCTCCTCTGGCAACGGATACGCCTCGTCCGACTCGGCATTGTCAGGGCGACCGTTCGAGTCGTACGTGGCCTCGGCCCAGGTGGAGGCGGGGGCTTTCGACGTCTTTGTGCGCCGGTACGCTTGCCATCCGGGGGTCCTGTCCTGCGGGGACACGACGGTGAGTGTCTACCGGCTCGATCCCGCTTTGGGAGATGCCGACTACCGGCTGGTCGCCCAGCGGCGCATGAGTGCCTCGCCTGCCCTCGTGTTGGGCAACTACGCGACGCTGGGCCAGCTCATCACCGCCGTGAACACCGGCGCCTATGGCGACTGGTACTACGTCAGTCAGGTCGTCAAGGCGCAGGTGTCCGAGAAACCGACCTCCGCTGTGTCGTTCAAGGCCGACAAGGTCGAGTTCCTGCCCAAGTGAGGTGAGCATGGTCCGACCGTTCTTTCTTCCCGCGTGGCGGGGGCTGCGCAGACCTGCAGGGGTCGCCGGCCCCGTGGCCGCTCTGGTGTGCCTCTGGGGCTGTGCCCATGACGCCCCGCCTTCGTTTGTGCAGCCCGTGCTGGATGCCCCGCCGGTCCGGTCGGTGGACGAGGTGTTGCGCATGGGGGCCACCACTGAGGGGCAGGCCGTCACGGTGCGTGGCACCTATGCGGGGCGCCAGGGGCGCTGCACCGGGCGTGTGCCGGTCATGCGCTCGGACTGGATGCTTGAGAGTGAATCGGCGTGTCTCTACGTGAGCGGCCCGGTGCCTCATGCCGACCGCGCACCGATCCGTGTGGGTGAGCCGGTTCTGGTCAGCGGGGTGGTGCGCCTTCGCCCCCCCGCCGATCCGTATCTCGAACTGCCTCGCCCGTGAGCCTGGGTGCCGTGGCGTTCAGCGCCAGAGCATCCCCATCAGCAGCCATCCGCCGGTGGCCATCAGCATCCAGGCGAACAGGGTTTTCATGCGGTGCTCCGGCAGGCGATGGGCCGCTGCCACGCCTGCCGAAACGGTCAGCATGCCGCTCAGGGCCAGGGGCAGGCCCATGTGCCAGTCCACCTGACCGGCTCGGGCGTAGCTGCTCAGTGCGATGACGGAGCTGGGTGCCACGAGTGCCAACGACAGGCTCTGTGCCACGGTCTGCCGCTGGGCGAACACGCCGGTGAACAGGGGCGTGGCCACCAAGCCGCCCCCAATGCCCAGCAGACCCATGCTGGAGCCGCCCACCAGACCCACCAGCGGGATCCAGCGCTCGGGCAGGTGTCGGGCGGTTTCGACCGAGGCGCGTGCTCCGGCGTCCTGTGTGCGCCGCCGCAGTTGCTGGATCAGTCGGGCCGCCAGCAGCATCAGGAACACGCTGAACACGGCGCGCAGCAGAGGGGACGGCAGCCCGATGGCGAAGTGCGCCACCGCCCAGGTGGTGAGGGTGGCGGTGAGCCCGATGGCCAGTGCGCGCCGCCACGGCACGGGGTGACGCGCGCTGTAGCGCCACCAGCCGATCAGGAGGTTGGGCACCATCATCACCAGGGCGGTGCCCTGGGCCATGGCCTGGTCCATCCCGTAGCCCAGCACCAACAACGGGATGGCGATGATGCCGCCGCCGATGCCGAACAGGCCGCCGAAAAAGCCCATGCCGGCGCCCAGCAGCAGGGCTGGAAGCCAGGCGATCAGATCGGGGGGTGTGGGCATGGGGGCGAATGGTCATTGATCATGAGGATTGCATCAATGGTGGTCAAATCAATTGATTCCTGCGTTGAGTGCAATGATGGGCTGCGGTGCATGACGATCACACCTCCTGATCTCGCCTTTTTTTCCGTGCTGGCCCGCCAGCCGAGCCTGGCGGCGGCGGCCACCGAGCTGGCGCTTTCACCGCCAGCCGTGAGCCGGCGTCTGGCAGCGCTGGAGCGCCGGCTGGGCGTGCGTCTGCTGAACCGGACCACGCGTCGCCTGAGCCTCACCCCTGAAGGGGAGCGGTATCTCGGCGAGGGGGAGCGGATCCTGCGCGAAATCGAGGCACTCGAGCACTCCTTGAGTGCGCGCCGGGAGGAGCCGAGGGGGCTGCTGCGCATCAACGCGACCTTCGGGTTCGGTCGTCGGCACCTGGCGCCTGCGGTGTCGGATTTTGCGCGGCGACATGCCGAAGTGGAAGTGGTGCTGGAATTGACGGATCGCCCCCTCGATCTTACGGCCCACGCCATGGACATCGGCATCCGCTTTGGCGAACCGCCCGATGCCCGCGTGCGGGCTCGGCGGATCGCATCGAACCGCCGGTTGCTGTGCGCTTCACCGGCCTACCTGGCCCTTCACGGCGAGCCGGTGTCGCCCCGGGACCTGGCGTGCCACCAGTGCATCGTCATCCGGGAGAACACCGCGTTTCACACCTGGCAGCTGAGTGATGGGCGCCAGACCGAGGGGGTGAAAGTGCGTGGCGCGCTGGCCTGCAACCATGGTGAGGTGGCGGTCGACTGGGCGCGCTGCGGCCATGGCGTGATCCTGCGGTCCGAATGGGATGTGGCATCGGACCTGCGTTCGGGCGAACTGGTCCGGGTTTTGCCGGCGTGGCATTCGCACCCGAGTGCCGACATCTTCGCGGTCTTTCCGCAGCGCCAACACCTGTCGGCGACCGTGCGGGTGTTCCTGGATTTCCTGGCGGATCGCTTTCGGCACCTGCCGGGAGACCCGGATCTCCCGCCGCCCGAAGGGGCTGCGTGACGTGGCGGCCGTGGGGTGGCGCACGGTCTTGCCTGAGGCTGCCTAGCAGTTTGGCCGCTGCCTTGCTGCTCCGGTCCGTCGCAGGACTCCCGTCCGTGAGGTCAAGCACCGGCGGGCGAGCGTGGGGACGCGGGCTGAGCTACACCTGTTGCCCCGACGCATCGGATCAGGTTTTTGCATCATGACCACTGTTTCTCTTCAAGACATCCCCCTGCAACGCATCGATGGCACACCGACGTCCCTGGACGCCTTCAGCGGTCAGGTCCTGCTCATCGTCAACGTGGCGTCCAAGTGTGGCCTGACGCCTCAGTACGAAGGCCTGGAGGCCTTGCACCGCCGGTATGGCGCTCAGGGCCTTCAGGTGCTGGGCTTTCCCTGCAACGATTTTGCGGGTCAGGAGCCGGGCTCCGAGGCCGAGATCACCTCGTTCTGCACCCTGAACTATGGTGTGAGCTTCCCGATGTTTTCCAAGGTGAACTGCAACAGCGCGCCGCGTCATCCGCTGTACGCCGCGCTGATCGCGGCCCAGCCCGCTGCGACGCCGTCTGGTGATCCCAAGCTCCACGACATCCTGGAGAGCAAGGGTCTGCTGCCGCCCCACGCCGAAGACATCCAGTGGAACTTCGAGAAATTCCTGGTGGGACGCGACGGCCGTGTCCTGGCCCGCTTCGCCCCGGACGTGAAACCGGATGCACCGATTCTGGTGACGGCGATCGAAAGCGCCCTGGGCTGACCTCCGGGCCGATGGCGGTGGCGCGGATCTGCGCGCCGTCGCTGCGTGCGTTTGTGCACCATCGCCCGAAATGGCATTTGCAGCGCCGGCCAATGCCTGTTACCCTGTCGGCCTAGCCGTGGCATGCTTACCTTCACGGCACCCGAATGGCTCGTTCGTGGCCCTCATCTCACGAGGGTCTGAGCGTCCAGAACGTCGGTCTGTTGCGCAGACCATCTCTTTCTCGGCGAGCACCACCCTGGCCTGTTTTCGTTCTTCCATGCGAGACGGGCCGAAACATCTGTCGGTGCTCCCGTTCCTTCGCTTGATGCCGCGCCTGGCATGTGCGGTGTGTGATGCAGGAGATCCGGCATCGCCACCCCATTCCCACGGAGGCCCATGGCCAAGGAAGAACTCATTGAAATGCGCGGTCAGGTGGATGAAGTCCTCCCGGACTCCCGCTACCGCGTCACGCTGGAAAACGGTCACTCGCTGATCGCCTACACCGGCGGCAAGATGCGCAAGCACCGCATCCGCATTCTGGCCGGCGACAAGGTGTCGCTCGAGCTGTCCCCCTACGACCTCAACAAGGGTCGCATCACCTTCCGCCACCTGGAGCCTCGTGCTCCGGGCGCCGGTGCTCCTGCAGCCCGGCCGCGCAAGTTCCGCTGATCGACGCGTTTGCGCTTTCGGCCTCTCTGACTTCCAGATCTCAAGGAAAAAATCATGCAAAACAAGCTTTATGTGGGCAACCTGTCCTATTCGATGACCGACGCCGACCTGGGTGACCAGTTTGCCGAGCACGGTCACGTGCAATCCGCCAAGGTCATGATGGACCGCGACACCGGTCGTTCGAAGGGCTTCGGCTTCGTCGAAATGGGCTCTGACGAAGAAGCCCAGGCCGCCATCAACGCCCTGAACGGCAAGTCCGTCGGTGGCCGTGCCTTGGTCGTGAACGTGGCCCGTCCGCGTGAAGAGCGCCCGGGTGGCTTCGGTGGTGGCGGCTTCGGCGGCAACCGCGGTGGCGCTGGTCGTCCCCGCTACTGAGGTCCAGGGCCGGGTCGACCGGCTCCGCTCCAGAAGAAACCGGCTCCATGGCCGGTTTTTTTTCGTCGATGCGGTGGGGGCTGGCCTTTCCCGGCGAAAGGGGGCGTCTTCCGTGCGGGGTCAGGCGTCGCCGCTGTCGGTGGACAAGGCCATGGCGGTGTGAAGCGGTGTCAAGGTCCGGCCCCTGGCATCGGGCAGGGGCCGGATCTGGATGGCCGGGGCCTGGCAGTTCACGGGGCCGAAGATCGACGCAAAGGCGGCATCGCTGGCGTCCCGGCCGCATGCCAGTCGCACGAAGGCCATGGGGATGGCCGTGCCGGACGGATCAAACAGGTACCACCGTCCTCCCACGTACACCTCGACGTAGGCGTGGAAGTCGGGCGGGCCCAGCGCCGGATCCGCACCGTAGTCGAAGCCGGTCGTGAAGCGGGCCGGCAGGTTCAGGGCCCGGCACAGTGCGATCATCACGTGGGCGAAGTCGCGGCACACGCCGGCCTGGCTGGTCAGGGTGTCGCACGCCGAGGTGGTGCTGTTGGACGACGCGTTGCGGAACGTGATCCGGCGGTGCACCCAGTCGCGCACAGCCATCACGCGGGCGTATCCGGGAGGCAGGGCGCCAAATTCCGCCATCGCGATGGCCTGCAGGCGGTCGGATTCGCAGTAGCGGCTGGGCAACAGGAATGGCAGGACCGTTTCAGGCAGTCGTTCAACGGGGATTTCGGCCAGTGAGGCCGGATCGTCGATGTGGTGGGTCAGTTCCACCACCGCTTCGGAGTGCAGGGTCAGGGGGCCTGTCTGGGCCCGCACGCGCAGGAACCGGGTGCGGCTGGCTGGATCGGTGTGCGTGCGCACGCACACCGGCTGGTTGATGTGCAAAAACTCCTGAACGACGAACTGCTGCTTCGTGACGGCTGGCTGCACGTTGAAGATGAAGTCGGCCCCGCCGGCCACCACGTCGTAGCGCAGGTCGATGGAGAAGCCGAGACGGATCACGCGGGCCGCCCGCAGCCCTGTGCCCGGCAGACCCCGGCAGGCGCAAGGGCGCGGCGACGGGGGTCGGGTTCGGGGGCAAGGCGGCCAAGAAAGCGCATCACGCGGTCGGTGGTGGCGCTGCCGCGGCCACATCGGATGAAGACGTCTCGAGTGTAGCCCCCACGGTCGATCGGTGTGGCCAGGGGATGTGTCGCGGCAGAAGTCCAGAAAGGTCACGCAAATACCGGGGTCGCTCGGGGCGGATGTCCGTCATGATTCCCAGTCGAAGGGGCACGGTATCGGCTGCCTGTGCTGCGCACAACGGTTGGAAGGGAATTCAACATGGATCCGGGTGCGGACGACCCGCTCAAGCCGCTGCTGCCCATGCAGGGGAGCGAGGCCGTGTCTTGGGCAGGAGGTGAAGACGATGCCGCCCTGCGCGAGAGCGAGGGGCGCCTGCGCTTTGCGCTGGAAAAAAGCCGCATCGGTGCGTGGGAGGTGGACGTCGCCACGCGCACCGCCCAGCACTCGGCCCTGGTGGACCAGATCTTCGGGTACGCGCCGCACGAGGTGTCGCAGTGGACGTCCGAACGGTTTTTGTCCCATGTGCATCCGGACGATCGCGACGCGGTGGCCGAGGCCTTCCGCTCGGCCGTGAGCCAGCGGGCCGAGTGGAATTTCGAGTGCCGCATCGTCACCCGGGCGGGCGTGGTGCGCTGGATCTGGGTGGCGGGCGAGTGCATCGTCAGCCAGGTGTCGGGCGCTTTGCGCATGACCGGGGTGATTCAGGACGTCACCGAGCGCCATCGGGGAGAGGCGGTGCGCGTGGCACGCAGCGAGGTGCTCGACCAGATCGTCGCGAATCGGCCCCTGCGCTCCATCCTGGAGGACGTGGCGCGTCGGTTGGAGGCGCTGGACGCCGACATGCGGGTGTCCATCCAGCTCGTGGATCCTCAGGCGAAGTGCCTGCGGCTGGCCGCAGCGCCCAGCCTGGCGCCTTCGTTCGTGCAGGGCATCGCCCAGTTGCCGATTGCCGAAGGGGTGGGCTCGTGCGGCACGGCGGCTTTTCTGGGCGAGAGTGTGGTCGTGGTGGATGTGGAGCGTTCTCCCCATTTCCAGAGCTTCATGGGAATTTGCCGACGGGAACGGGTGCAGGCGTGCTGGTCCGTGCCGTTCAAGGACGAGAAAGGCTTGGTGCTGGGGGTGGTGGGGGTCTACCACGGCTCGGCTCGCACCCCGGCCCTGGGCGATCTGGAGATGGTGGGGGAGTTCGCCCGGTTTGCGGCCCTGGCGGTCCAGAAGCTGCGGGCGGCCGAAGCGTTGAAGCAGGCGGCGGCGGTGTTTGAGTCGACGCGGGATGGGGTGCTGATCACGGACCTGGCGCCCCGCATCGTGGCGGTCAACCGCGCGTATACAGAGATCACCGGTTTCAGTGCCGAGGAAGTGGTGGGGCGGAATCCGGCGGTGCTGCGGTCTGGTCGCCACGACGAGTCGTTCTACCAGGCGATGTGGGCGCAGTTGCTGGAGACCGGGTCTTGGCAGGGCGAGGTCTGGAACCGCCGCAAAACAGGGGAGCTGTATCCGCAGTGGTTGTCGATCAGCACGGTGCCGGATGAGCATGGACTGCCCCGGCACTACGTCGGGGTGTTCACGGACATCAGCCAGCTGCGGCAGTCCGAGGAGCAACTCCAGCATCTGGCCCACCACGATCCGCTCACGGGATTGCCCAACCGGTTGCTGGCGCAGTCACGCCTGCAGCATGCGATCGAGCGCAGCGAGCGCCACGGGTTTCAGGTGGCGGCGGTGTACCTCGACCTGGACCGATTCAAGAACGTCAACGACAGTCTGGGTCACCCGGTCGGCGATGAACTGTTGGTGCTGTTGGCCCAGCGCCTGAGGGGCCGGTTGCGGGAAGAGGACACGCTCGCGCGTCTGGGGGGCGATGAGTTCCTGCTGGTGCTGGAGTCGATCAATGCCCCGCGCCAGGCCTCGACCGTGGCGCAGGCCCTGATCGATGCGCTGGCCCAGCCGTTCACCCTGTCGGGTGGGCAGGAGATTTTCATCGGCATGAGCGTGGGCATCAGCCTGTGTCCGGGGGATGCTTCATCGGTGACCGAGCTGATCCAGCATGCGGACCTTGCGATGTACCAGGCCAAGCGCAGCGGTCGCAACACTTTCCGGTTTCACACCGATGCCCTGAGCGTGGCCGCCAGCGAGCGCCTGGAGATGGAGACCCGTCTGCGCCGTGCGCTGTCGGCGGGCGAGTTCGTGTTGCATTACCAGCCGCTGATCGACGCGCGAAACGGCTCTCCGGCGGGGGTCGAGGCGCTGGTGCGCTGGCAGCCGCCGGGCGAGCCACTCGTGCCGCCGGGACGGTTCATTCCGATCGCCGAAGAGACGGGGCTCATCGTGCCGTTGGGTGAATGGGTGCTGCGAACCGCATGCGCCCAGGCCCAGGCGTGGCTCCAGGCGGGTCTGCCCCCGAGGGTCATGGCGGTGAATCTGTCGGTGCGGCAGTTTCACTGCGGGGATCTGGTCGCGGTGGTGCGCCAGGTGCTGGTGGACACCGGGCTACCGGCCCATCTGCTGGAGCTGGAGCTCACCGAGAGCATGTTCCTGGAGCATGCCGAGCAAGCCATCGCCACGCTGCATGCCCTGAAGGCGTTGGGCGTGCGGCTGGCCATCGATGATTTCGGCACGGGCTATTCCTCCCTGGCCTATCTCAAGCGCTTCCCCATCGACAAGCTCAAGATCGACCAGAGCTTTGTGCGGGGCTTGGCCGATGACGCCAACGACCGCGAGATCGCGGCCACGATCATCGCCATGGCGCGGGTGTTCAAGCTGGAGGTGTTGGCCGAAGGGGTCGAGACGGCCCAGCAGATCGAGTTTCTGCGGGGCCACGGCTGCGACTTCTACCAGGGGTTCTACTTTCATCGCCCTGCGCCGCTGGGCCAGATCGAACCCTGGCTGGTCGCGGCGCCCGAGCTGTGGCCCAAGGACCCTGCTGGAGGCCGGGCGGGCTGATCTGAGAGGGCCGATGGCGGGGCCCGCGACCACTGCCGCCCGGTGCGTTGCACCCCGCGCCTCCCGGATCGTGATCAGGCCGAGGTGTCGGCGATCATGTCCCGGTATCCATGCCAGGTCGCGTGGCCCAGCACCGGCACGATGACCACCATGCCGATCATCCAGGTGGCCAGGCCCACCCCCATCAGCGTGACGACGATCAGGGCCCACAGCGCTGAAGCGCTCAGGTTGTTCGTGACGGCCCGCAAGCTGGTCATGGCGGCCGTGACCACGTCCGTGTCGCGATCCAGGATGCGCGGGATGGCAAAGACCGTGAGGGCAAAGACCACCGTCACCACGACCATGCCCAGGGCCACGTAGTTGAGGATGAAGGCGGTGTGGCGGCCGGACAGGAACACTTCCGACAAGAAGGTCTGCAGATCCGCCACGGGGCCGTTCACGGTCAGGGCGAACAGGACGGCGGTCAACCGCTCCCACGCCAGCGTGGCCAGCCCGAGCATCAGGCCAAAGACGGCCAGGCTGCCTGCGTGCTGCCGCACGCCTCGGTAGGCATCGGCCACGGTGGTGTCCAGGCCCATCGGGCGGCGACGCGAGATCTCGTAGAACGCCGAGGCCATCAGGGGGCCCAGCAGGAGAAATCCCGCCATGGCCGCCGTGAACAGGTGGGGGTGATCGGCGCTCAGGCCCAGCACCAGCATGCCGAGGGCCGCCAGGATGCCGCCGTAGGTGAGGCTGGTGCCGGGGTGAGCCACCAGATCGGCCCACCCTCGGGCGAGCCAGACGAAGGGGCGATGTAACTCGACCTTCTTGACGGTGGGGAGTTGGAAGTGCAGGTCCAGCGAGTCCATCGGATGTGCCATGAGAGCCTCCAGGAAGACATTCGGATTGTTTTTCCGGTTCCGGTTGGAGAGCCTGCCTCGCCGGCCGTTCCGTGAACTCGGTGTTTTCACCGATCTGGGATGGCGATGGAACCGCTGTGTAACCCAGGCGAAATCAATCGACCTTGCCGAGGCCAGGGCCACTTCATCGAAGGGAAGGGTGGAATTAAGGGTTTACCCTAGACTTTGTGCATTAACCAAGGGTTATCCCTGAGGAGTGTGAGATGACCATGATGCATCACCCGGTGTCGCAGACCTTTCATCGCTCGACGCCACTGGCGCACCTCGCGGGTGCGATGGTGCGCCAGTGGCACGCCTGGACCGCCGATTGGACGCAGGGGTTGCGGCCGCGTGAACCGCGCACCCCCGAAGAGCTGCTCGAATGGGCCGGGCGCTATGAGAAGACCCAGCCGTCTTACGCCGCCGATCTGCGCGCCGCAGCGCTGCGAGCCCAGGAAGCGGCCCGGTCGCACTGAGCGCGGCCGACGGCCAGTGCTCTCCGGCGGCTCATCGCCGTTCGATCACCTGCAGGTCTTTGGGCCGCGAGATCAGGTATTGCGCGCTGAAGCGGGCCTTGGCTGTCGGAGCCAGCGTCTGCCGCCAAGTGACGACACCGGGCTGATCGCGCAGTTCGCCCGGTTGAGGCGCGGGGTCCCACTGGCGGGTGACGGTGATCTGTGCATCGGTGGAGACGGGAGAGGCCTCCAGCACTTCCAGGTTCACCGGGGTGCGGTGGCGGTTCTCGATCTCGTAGAGGTGGCTCACTCGCTGCTCGGTGCGGCTGCCGATGAGTCCGGTGGTCGTGGTGTGCTCGGGGACGGGCAGGCTCTGCACACGCACCTGTTCGTCCCGCCCGAAGGGCAGGGTGACCATGTCGCCTTGAGATGCGTTGGCGCGCCACACCGAGCGTCCCACCGTCTGCGAGCCGCGCACCAGCTGCAGCGGGCCATCGGGCCAAATGCCCGCCGGTCGGGCCACGTCGGCCACGACCCAGGCGCTGGTGTCCAGGCGTGGCACCGCCTGCACCCGGACGCTGGCGGGCCAGCGCTGGGTGTCCAGGGAAAACGCCACATGCGGGTCCCCACTGCGCACGTCGGATCGACCCGGGACGTCGAAGATGGTGGCGAATTCGCCCTGGGTGATCTGCACCGTGAAGTCCGGCGTGGCGTCGGCAAGGGGGGCCGGGAGGGCTCTGGCGAGGCGGGGTGAGGGGGCGGCCGCCACGGCCATCGAGGCGCCCTCTGCTGCCAGGGGGGCTGCCGGCGGGCGTGGCGAGATCAGCCAGGTGCGGGGCTGTGGTCCCGCTGTGGTCGCTTGCGGGGCCCCCGTGGACAGACGCAGGGCCACGCCGGTCCAGTCTTCTCCCGTGGATTGGCTGACCTGCGCCAGACGCTCCATGTCGATGTGGGTGCCACTGGCGTCCAGCGAGGCCCGGTAAGCGGGGGCCCATGTGGGACCTGTCACCAAGTACTGCAGCCGAAGTTCTGATGCAGCGGCGCTGGACAGCTGGATCGTGAGTTGGCGAACCTCGCCCTGGTGGTGCTGGCGGGTGCGTTCGGCCTGCAAGGGGGCGAGTTCCTGCTCGATCCCGCTGCGCTGGCGGCGCAGGCGGTGCTGCTGCAGGAGGAGTTCCTGACCGGTGCGTTGGACCCAGGCCAGCGTGGCCGCCAGGGCGGTGGCGGATCCCCGGCCACCCGCGTGGGTCACATCGCCCTTGAGCTGGGTCAGCACCAGTTCACGGGCCGCCAGTTCTGCGTCCACCGATGCGAGGCGGTCTTCCAGGGTTTGGATGCGGGTGTCGAGTGCCGGAGGGTTGCACGCGGGCACGTTGGCGCGGGGCTGTGTGGTGGCCGTGATCGGCCCCAGGCGCACCTGAGCGTCACCTTCCACCCGCAGTGAGGCGATGTCGAAGTGTGTGCTCAGGCAGGGAATCACGACTTCGCGTGCGCCGGCAGGCACCGGCACCACCCGTTCCACCCAGGCGCTGCCGGGGTAGACGGTGACACGGCGGATGTGAGAGGGGCCTTCGCTGGCTCGAAGCCCCGTCGAGGCCAACAGGAGACTCAGGGCGAGGCCTGCCACGGCGGACACGCTCGCGTGGGGCACGGGAAAGGATGAGAGCGGGCGCATGCGCCCATTCTGGCGCGCCGGGACGAGCGTGGGGGCCGCTGAAATCCCGACCGGTTGCGTCAGTGGGCCTGGCTGCGGTGGGGCGACGTGGATTCGAGCGGGCTTTTGCCTGGTCCCATGGGCAGGTCAGCGGGCCGGGACTCCACAAAAGCGGCTTGCCCTTCCTTGATGGCGGTGCGCATGACGGCCCAATCGGATTTCCGCACGTCTGCGGACACCAGCCCCACACGCCCAGCAAGCGCAACAAAGCGCCGGAGGTAATTGACCCACATGACTGCCCCAGTTTTTGTGAAATTTTCACGACTGTAACGCACGCAACGTCGGGACGGCATGGGCGTGATGTTGCGGTCAGGCGACGCTTTGGGCCCCCATCCTGTGGTCGGTGGTCCACATGCCGGGTGGTGTGCAGGGCGTGTCCCGAAACACTGCGGAAATCTCGCGGGGCGACACTGCGGCCCCTCTATCGTTGGCCCCATCGGGCTCAGGAGGCGGCATGATGAACCCCTTGGTCCCCCCGGCGTCTTCCCGGCTGCGTGAAGATCTCGATCGTCAGTTGTGCCCGGGCGAGTCCGACCGCCGCCGCTTGTTGCGTTGGCTCTCGGCGGGCACCGTCCTGTCGTCGGGGCCTTTGGCGTTGATGGCCTGTGGCGGAGGCAGCTTGACCGACGACAGCAGCGAATCGACCGCCGACTCGACGTCCACCACAGGCACCACCACGTCGGGCTCCGGCAGCAGTGTCAGTTCGTGCTCCACCGTGCCGACCGAGACGAATGGGCCGTATCCGGCCGACGGCACCCTGGCGTCCAGCCAGCGCCTGAACGCCTTGACCTTGAGCGGCATTCAGCGTGCCGACATCCGCACCAGCGTGGGCAGTGCTTCGGGGACCGCAGCCGGCGTGCCCGCCACGCTCCGGATCCAGCTGGTCAACACCAACAGCAGCTGCGCGAACCTGGCGGGTTATGCCATCTACGTGTGGCATTGCACCCGCGATGGCAACTACTCGCTGTATTCCAGCGGCCACACGGGGGAGAACTACCTGCGCGGGGTGCTGGTCACCGACGCCAACGGCGAGGTTTCCTTCACCACTGTGTTTCCCGGGTGCTACACCGGCCGCTGGCCACACATCCACTACGAGGTCTATCCCAGCCTGAGTGCGGCCACCGATGCCTCCACGGTGGGGGACTGGTCCAAGGTTTCGCAGATCGCCCTGCCCCAGGCGGCCTGCACCACGGTGTACGGGTCGGCATCGGGGTACAGCAGCAGCCTCACGGCACTCAACGGCATCACCCTGGCCACGGACAACATCTTCAGCGACGGTTACAGCAGCCAGATGGCGGCGGTCAGCGGCAGCGTGAGCGCCGGCTATACGATCGAGGCGGTGGTGGGCATCGCGGCCTGACGGACGGCCGGTCGTGGCGCCTTGGGGGGCCACGGCTGTGCGGGCGAGGGGTTCCGGTCTGGCGTGTCAAAAACGCGAGGCGGATCCCGCCCAATTCGCGAGATCCGGGTCGACTTTGTCACTTAGGGATGGGCGGCAGGCGCCGATACAGCCTGCATGAAGTACCCATCGACCTCCCTGCGAGCTTTTTTGTCCCGGTTTTTGCCCGGGAGCATGACCCAGCGCCTGTCATTGGCCGTCTCCCTCGTGGTGCTGGCGGGGATGTCGGTCATCGCATTGCTGTCACTTCAGACCTTCAATGCGCAGCTGGGGTCCATCATTTTCAGTGAGCAGGACCGGTTGGTGGACCGTATGGCCAGCAACATCGACCAGCGCATCACCCTGCTGCAGAACACGCTGACCGTCACCGCCTCCCACGTGGAAGCGGCCGACCTGACCACGCCCGAGCGGGCTCAGGCGGTGCTGCGCCGCAACGATGGGCTGGCGGCGGTCTTCGATCGTTCGGTGTTTCTCTTTTCGGCCGACGGCAAGTTGCTCGCGGAGCGTCCCTACCGCACGGACCGGCTCGGTCAGGATGCCACTTGGCGGCCGTACATCCGCAAGACGCTGGACACCCGCAAGCCGGTCATCTCCGAGCCATTCGTGACCAATGTGGGCGATCGCAATGTCGTGCTGGTGCTGACCGCGCCGGTGCTGGCAAGGGACGGCTCCCTGCTGGGCATTCTCACGGGCAGCATCGGCCTGAGCCGGCCGGACCTGCTCGGCAATGTCGAGCGGACACGCATCGGCCAGACCGGGTACCTGGCCCTGACCACGGCCGACGGCAAGGTCATCATGGCGCGCGACAAGAAGCTGTTGTCCGAGCCGCTGTTCGCCAAGGGGCGCAACGAGCTGTTCGACCGGGCGATGGCGGGCATGGAGGGGGCGGCGCGGACACTCGACGTGTCGGGCAAGCCGGCGTTCGTGACCTACAAGCGGCTGCAGAACGCGGGCTGGCTGCTGTCGTCTGTCTATCCGGAGGCCGAGGCCTACGACTATGTGCGCCATCTCGTTCGCGACTATGTCGTCGTGCTGGGCCTGTTCATCGTGCTGGTGCTGGTCGTGACGCTGGGGGTGACGGGGCGCATCCTGTCGCCGCTGCGGGAGCTGGTGGCCCACATCGGGGCCTATTCGTCGGCGGATGGCCGGCTGGCGCCCATGGACGTGCAGGATGCCAAGGGGGAGATGGCCCTGCTGATCCAGTCCTTCAACGACCTGACGGAGCGTCTGCACGAGCGTGAGGTGGACCTGATGGCGGCGATGAGCCAGTACAAGGTCATCACCGAAACGTCCACCGACCTGATCTCCAAACATGACGTGCACGGCGTGATCCGTTTTGCATCGCCCGGCAGCCGGCATGTGCTTGGCCTGGCCCACACCGAGCTGGTGGGCACCGACTGGCTGGACCGCGTACATCCCGAGGACCTGGCCGAGGTGCGTCGGGCGTTTCTCGACGTGGGCGCGGGGGCCCCTCCGGCCACGCTTGCCTATCGGGTGACGAGTGCCGCCGGACGCCACGTCTGGCTGGAAAGCACCCAGTGCCTTCTGCAGGGTGACGACGGGGACATTGAGATCCTGTGCATCTCCCGCAACATCGACGAACGCAAGGGGCTGGAGGAGCGCCTGTACCGCGAGGCCCGCATGGATGCGCTGACGGGCCTGCCCAATCGCCTGGTGCTGGAGGAAAGCCTCTGCGAAATCGTCTCGCGGGCGCGGCGCCAGGAATCGCAGGTGGCCGTGCTGTTGCTCGACATCGACCGGTTCAAGGAGATCAACGACACGCTGGGGCATCGCAGCGGTGACGCGTTCATCGCCCGGGTGGCCGACCGACTCAAGGGGTGTTCGCGTGCTGGCGAGGTCCTGACCCGCTGGGGGGGCGACGAATTCGTGCTGGTCCTGGCCGACATTCCGGGTCCGGAAGCGGCTGTGGCGTTTGCGGCCCGCTGCAATGCGGCGCTGTGCGAGCCGTTCGACTACGAAGGGCTCAAGCTGCGGGTGACGGCCTCGATCGGCGTGGCGCTGCTGGGCGACGACACCGATTCCGGGGACGCGCTGATCGTCAATGCTGACATCGCGATGTACCGCGCCAAACAGCGGGGCGGCAACCAGGCGGTGCTGTATTCCAAGGAAATGAACGAAGGTGCGCACCTGCGCCTGTCCATGGAGAACGCCCTGTTTGGTGCCGTCGAGCGCAACGAGTTCGAGCTGCACTACCAGCCCTTGATCTGTGCCCGCACCGGTCGGGTGAGTGGTGTCGAGGCCTTGCTGCGCTGGACACATCCGATCTTCGGGCGGGTGTCACCGGGGTTGTTCATTCCTTTGGCCGAAAAGAGCGGGGCCATTCTGGAGATCGGCGAGTGGGTGCTGACGACGGCATGCCAGCAGATGGCCGACTGGCACCGGGCGGGCTTCGAGGGCATGTCGCTGTCGGTGAACGTGTCGGGACGCCAGTTCAAGGAGGGGCGGATGCTGCCGGTGGTCCGTCAGGCGCTGGACCGAAGCGGTCTGCAGCCCCAGAGCCTGCAGCTGGAGATCACGGAGTCGGTGCTGATGGATGACATGGAGGCCAGTCGAGATCTGCTGCTGCAGCTCAAGGCGCTGGGGGTGTCGATCGCGCTCGACGATTTCGGCACCGGCTACTCGTCGCTGAGCTACCTGAAGCGGTTCGCGCTGGACGTCATCAAGATCGACAAGTCGTTCACCGATGACATGCTCGACAACGCCCAGACGCAGGCCATCGTGCGCGCCACGCTGGACATGGCGCGTTCGATGGGCTTGCGCACGGTGGCGGAGGGGGTCGAGCGGCTGCCGCAGGCCAAGTCCCTGACCGAGCAAGGCTGCGACCGGTTGCAGGGGTTCTACTTCGCCAAGCCCATGCCGGCAGCCGACACGCTGAATTATTTCCGCACGGCGCCCATTTTCCTGATCGTGGGTCGTCCGTCCGTCGATGCGGCCGCCGTGTGACGGGGCCGGGGCAGGTCCTGCAGGCCGCCCCGGCGGGCGATCAGAGCGTGGTCACCGCTTCCAGGAGCTGGCGGGTCTGCTGCTCGTGACGGCTTCGGGATGCGGTGGCGCAGGACGCCGCCTCCGGCCGAGCCAGGCCGGTCACCCGCACGCCGGCAGGGGTGGCGTCCTCGATCCACTCTCGCACCGCTTGCCAGGCGCCGTGGTTGCGGGCTTCCTCCTGCACCCACGCCACCTCGCGCAAGCGGGTGCAGGGCTCCAGCAATGCTCGCACCTCGTCGGTGGGGAAGGGGTAGAGCTGCTCGACACGCACGACCGCGATCCGGGCGTCGGGCCGTGACTGGAGTTCGGCCTCGATGTCGTGGGACACCTTGCCGCTGCACAGCACGACCCGCTCCACCTGTGCCGGGTCCAAAGGCACCGAAGGTGCAGGCAGGGCGTTGTGGAATGTGCCGCCCGCGAAGTCGTCCCACCGGGAATGGCTGGCCGGCTGGGCGTACAGCTGAACCTTGGGTGTGAAGACGATCAGCGGCTTGGGGTCTTGCCGGTGGGCCTGCCGACGCAGCAGGTGGAACATCTGGGCCGAGGTGCTGGGCATGGCCACGACCATGTTGTCTTCTGCGCACAGGGCCAGGAATCGGCCGACGTAGGCGCTGGAATGTTCGGCCCCACCGCCTTCGTTGCCATGGGGCAGCAGCATCACCAGGTTGGACGTGCATCCCCATTTGGCCTCGCCTGAGGCGATGTACTGGTCGATGATCACCTGGGCGTTGTTGACGAAATCCCCGAACTGGGCTTCCCAGAGCACCAAGGTGTCCCGTGCCGCGCTGGCGTAGCCGTGCTCGAAGCCGACCACGGCTTCTTCGGTCAGGGGGGTGTCGAACACCGCAAAAGCCCCTTGCGAGGCCTGCAGGTGCCGCAGCGGGATGTGGGTGTGCTCCCCGTCGGTGCCCGCCGACTGGTGGTGCCAGACGCAGTAGCGATGGAAGAAGCTGCCCCGGCCGATGTCCAGGCCCGTCAGGCGGATGTGCGAGCCCTCGCACAGCAGGGTGGCGAAGGCCAAGGCTTCGCCCAGGCGCCAGTCGACGGGGCGGTCCGCCGAAGCGAGGGTCTGGCGCCACTGTTCGACCATGGTGGTCACCTGGGGATGGGGCACGAATCCTTCGGGCCAGCGGCACATGGCATGCACGAGCGCCTGCAGGCGTTCCACGTGCAGGGCCCGTGGCGTGGGCCGGTTCCTGGACGCGACGGAGACGGGGGTCGGGGAAGTCTCCAGGACCGGTGCCCAGGGCTCGTTGGAGTCCACCTGCTGTTCGATGGCTTCGATGCGTGCGGTGTCCAGGCCGTGCTGGTTTTGCAGGGTGTCACGGTACAGCTCCACCACTGTGGGCCGCGCCCGGATGGTGCGCTGCATGGACGGCTGGGTCACCGTGGGGTCGTCCTGTCCGTTGTGTCCGTGGCGCCGATAGCCGATGAGGTCCACCAGGATGTCGCGGTGAAAGCGTTGGCGGAAGGCCACGGCCACTTCGGCCGCCTTCACGACAGCGTCCGGGTCGTCGGCGTTCACGTGCAGGATTGGCAACTCGTAGCCCCGCGCGATGTCCGCGCTGTACCGGGTGGAGCGGGCGTCCTGGGGGTGGGAGATGGTCGAGCCGATCTGGTTGTTGAGGATCACGTGCACGGTGCCGCCCGAACCATAGCCACGCGTGAGCGCCAGGTTGAGGGTCTCGGTCACGATGCCTTGTCCACAGAAGGCCGCGTCGCCGTGGGCCACCAAGGGCAGCACCCGCTGGCGACCCGAGGGGGCGGGGGACCGGTCCTGGCAGGCGCGAGCCATGCCCGCGATGATCGGGGTGATGCTTTCCAGGTGTGAGGGGTTGCTGGCCAGTTGCACGTTCAGCGGGCCGGCCGGTGTCGAGAGCCGGCGCGTGACCCCCAGGTGATCCTTGATGTCGTCCGTGACGGTCGGGTTCGGGGAGGCGTCGCTCAACAGGTCACCGATGTCCTGTTCGGTCAGGCCCAGCACGTGGCGCAGCACGTTCAGGCGTCCTCGGTGCGGCATGCCGAAGACCACCTGTTCGACCCCGTGCCGTGCCGCGGCCGAAAACAGGAAGCGGAGGAAGGGCACATAGGACTCCAACCCTTCCAGGCTGAACCGCTTCTGGCCAGGGTGCTTGCGGGCAAAGGTGTGCTCGAAGCGCTCGGCGGCGTACAGCGCGCTGTGGATGGACAGGTGACGGGCGCTGGCTTGCGCGCCATCCAGGTCCTGGGCGGCCGACTCGAACTGCTCATACAGCCAGTCCTGCTGGCCGGGGTCCCGCAGGTGATTCACGTGAAGCGTGATGCTGCCGCAGTACGTGGCGTGCAGATGGCGCACCAGTTCGGGGTGGGTCGCTTCGTTGGGGGCTGCGGGGGTGTCGGCGGTCAGCGGGTTGATGGCCGCGTGAAGGTAGCCGTGGCTGCGGTAGGCCGACTTCAGGAGGGCTTCGTGGGTGGACGGGCGGGACAGTTCGATGGGGTCGGAGAGGCGACGCAGGGCGGTCATGGGGGCGTGTGAGGAAATGAGGCATCACCCGCTGGGGGCGGGTGCCGTGGAACGGTTCGATGCGGTCGATGGATTGATTTATCAAATCGGGGCGGCATTATTCCCTTGTATGAGGGGTTGCAATGTTTGCGCCTGAATATTTAAGGGTGACGAAACGCTTCCGCGCACGAACGGGGTGCATCCCGTGCATCCCCACGCGCAGCAGGTGATCGCGCGATTGCGTAACCTTCGAGAATGAAGGTCCCATCCATCCCCACCCGAGGAGACGTCCCATGAGCCGCACCGAAACCGCAGTCCTGGCCGGAGGCTGCTTCTGGGGCATGCAGGAATTGATCCGCCGATTGCCCGGGGTGCAGAGCACCCGCGTGGGCTACAGCGGGGGCGACGTGTCCCACGCCACCTACCGTCACCACGGCACGCACGCGGAGGCCATCGAGGTGGTGTTTGATCCTCTTCGGTTGAGCTACCGGGCGCTGCTGGAGTTCTTTTTCCAGATCCACGACCCAAGCACCCCGGACCGGCAAGGCAACGACCGCGGCACGTCCTACCGCTCCGGTATCTATTGCTTCAACGACGAGCAGCGTGAAGTGGCGCTGCAAACCATCGCCGACGTGGACGCCAGTGGCCTGTGGCCCGGGCGGGTGGTCACGGAAGTGAAGCCCGCTGGGGCCTTCTGGGAAGCCGAGCCGGAGCATCAGGACTACCTGCAGCGCCATCCCCAGGGCTACACCTGCCATTTCCCTCGGCCGGGATGGCGACTGCCCCGCGCTGCCGAACAGTCGACCCCCCGCTGGATCGATTGGGCCGAAGTGCTGCGTCGCGGCCGCCAAGGCCAGGCGGCCCCCGCCCGCCGGGTGGAGCATCCTGACGCGGTCTGGCGTGAACGGCTGACGCCCGAGCAGTTCCACGTCACACGGCAAAAGGGCACGGAGCGTCCGTTCAGTTCCGGCCTGTGCGGGCTGTTCGAGCCCGGGCGCTATGCGTGCGTGTGCTGCGGCACGCCGCTGTTTGATGCCACTGTCAAGTTCGACAGTGGAACGGGCTGGCCGTCGTTCACGCAGCCGGTGGAGGGGTCGGTGGTGGCCTACCACCTGGACGGATCACATGGCATGCAGCGGGTCGAGACGACCTGTGCGGTTTGTGATGCGCACCTGGGACACGTGTTTCCCGATGGTCCGCCACCCTCCGGACTGCGCTACTGCATCAACGCCGTGGCGCTCGAGAAGATCCCGGAGCGCTGAGCGGGGCAGCTGGCCGGGGCCTTCCCGGTCAGTCCCCTGACCCCGGCAGCAACGCCTTGGCGGCCTCGATGCGCAAGGCCAGGGGGACTTGGGGATCGTTCATGACCGATGTCAGGAACTCACGCGGGGAGCGCGTGGCAGGCGGCCACTCGGTCTCGGGTGGCGAGGGGGTGGCGGCTCCCGGAGGCGCCCCATGGGGGGCTTCAGCGGCCGGGTCCTGCTCGGTGAGGGAGGGCCGGGCCTGATCCCAGGCGGCGAGGGAGATGCTCGCGAGGCGGGACAGCAGGTCGGCCTGGGCGTCGGGGTTGGGCGGCGTGTCCAGCCAGGGGTCGTCGGCGAACACCGGCGCCAGGCCGGGCAGCACGAAGGCCGACCATTGTTCCGGGTCGGTGACCTGGCGAGACGGAACGGGCTGCGGCCATGGCCGGTCGGCCTCGAGGCCTTCTTCCAGCGAAGGCCAGCATCTCACCCGCCGCTGCGCCAGATCGGTCAGCCAGCGGCGGCGCAGACCCTCCACCACGGCTGCGGCCTGCCCCCGGGGCACGGGCGAGGCCAGTGAGAACCACAGCTGGTGTCCATCCCGGCCGTTGACGGCGATGGCCGGCGCGGGCCAGTCCAACTCGGATTGAACCCCTTGCCAGACCGCCGACAGCCGCGGCCAGTCGGCCGGTCCAGCCAATTCCAGCACCAGGGTCCTGACCGGTTCGAGCGGGGACCGCCCGTGCTGGGCTTCAGGCGCCCCGGGCTCCGCGAGGCCCGGGGGAGCGAAGAGGCGGTGCCATTCCGAGTCCAGCCGTGTCATGGGCGGATCAGACCGACTTCATCGTCGTGGCCAGCGGCGTGGCCGGCACCGGATAGCCCGCCGCACCGAAGGTCTCGACGATGGCCTTGTGGGTGTCGAAGTAGACCTGCCAGTAGTGATCGGTGTGGGTGTAGGGGCGCACGCACAGCTTGGGGCCTTCCGGGGTGAACTCCAGGATCTCGATGTCCGGGGCGGGGGCGTCCTTGACGTTGGGGATGGCCGCGATCACCGGGCACAGGCGGGCGATGGCGTCCGTCGGATCCACGCTGTTGGCCACCTTGGCCACGCAGTCCACGCGGCGGAAGGGCGTCGAGCTGAAGTTCTGGATGTTGTCCGAGAAGATCTTGTTGTTGCCCACGATGGTGGTCACGTTGTCGGGGGTGAGCAGCGTCGTGGCGAACAGGCCCAACTCGGTCACCGTGCCGGTCACGCCACCCGCACAGATGAAGTCCCCCACCTTGTACGGACGCAGCACCTGCATGAACAGGCCGGCGGCGAAGTTGCCGAGCATGCCGCTCCACGCGGCACCGATGGCCAGGCCCGCACCCGCCAGCAGCGCGGCGAACGAGGTGGTCTTGACCCCGAACATGTCGAGGATGGCCAGGATCAGCACCAGCGTCAGCAGGCCGGCGATGATGGACTTCAGGTAGCTGGCCAGTGTCGGGTCGATCTTGTTGCCCCGCACCAGCACCTTGCCGAACATGTTCACCGCGATGCCGATGAGCCAGCGCCCGATCACCCAGGCGACGATGGCGCCGATGATCTTCAGGCCGAACGAGGCGCCCTGCGTGCTCAGGAAGGTCCAGACTTCTTCGACGTTCATCATGTGGGTATTCCTCGATCCATGGGTTTGATGATGGCGGGCGGGCCGCTGTGGACGATTTTCGCTTTCCGTCCACGCGGGTCAACCGCTGGGCGCGGCTTTACGAACGCAGCGCCGCCAGCTGGCACGCCAGGGGGTGCTGTCCGTCCCCTTGGCCCCATCGGTCGAAGTACACCAGTTCCTCTGCGGGCAGCCGGGGCAGCCAGCCGGACTTTTCCAGCTCGGGGCGGTCGTGAAAGTGGCTGACGTGCCCGATGCACAGGTAAGCGATGGGCACGATGCGCTCGGGGATGTCCAGTGCGGCTTGCAGGGCTTCCGGCTGGAAGATGCTCACCCAGCCGACGCCGATGCCTTCGGCACGCGCGGCCAGCCACAGGTTCTGGACGGCGCAGACGCTGCTGTACAGGTCCATCGTCTTCATGTGGGTGCGGCCGAGCACCACCGGGCCGGTGCGCTCCCGGTCGCAGGTGATGCACAGGCCCACCGGGGCTTCGCGGATGCCTTCGAGCTTGAGGGCGCTGTAGCGCTGGCGACGTTCGTCGTCCGGAAACATCGTGGCGGCCTCGGCATGGGCCTGGGCGAAGGCAGCGTGCACCCGGTGCTTGACCTCCGGAGATCGCACCACGAGAAAATTCCACGGCTGCATGAACCCCACTGAGGGCGCATGGTGCGCGGCGTGGATCAGGCGGGCCAGCACTTCATCGGACACGGGGTCTGGCAGGAACTGGCCACGCACGTCGCGGCGGGTGTGGATGGCCCGGTAGACGGCGGCGCGCTCGGCGTCGCTGAAGGCATGAGAGACGGACGAGTCCAGCGGCATTGCAATGATCCCCTTGCAGATGAGACGTGGCCGCGCCGCCTGGCCGTGCGGGCGCGTTGAACTCGTCAGGCCGGTCTTCTGACTCGGATTCGTCTGCCGCCGACGCCTTCCCGGAACGAGGGTCCAGTGGCGCGATGTCGGGGGCATCCTCCATACAGCGTTGGGCACGTGGCGGAGTCACACCGCCTTCCCGATTCTCCCGGCGTCCCCTGGGGGGCGCCCAGGCACCTGACGGGAGGGGATGATACGAGGCGCGGCTTTGGCGATCTTGGCGCCACGCCGTCACCGCAGCGGGGCCGACCGACTTTCCTGCGGATTCATCAGCCGCTTGGGCGATTCGAAGCGGGTTTGGCAAGGACGGGCGGCCCGCAGGTCGGCCCAGGCGTCCACGTTGAAAACGAACTCCGCCAGCGCACAGGTCGGCAGGTGCTCGATTTCCGGTGAAAAGCGCTGGGCCAGTTCGGTGAACTCGGGGTTGTGGCCGACGAGCATCACGCTCGACCAGCCGTCGTCCAGGGCCCCCACAAGGTCCAGCAGGGCGGCGGGTGAGGTGGCGTAGATGCGGCCGTCGACGATCAGATGCTGCGGATCCAGCCCGAGCGCTTCGGCGATGGCCCGCGCGGTCGACAGCGCCCGCACGGCGGTGCTGGAGACGATGCGATCCGGATGCACCCCCCGGGCGGCCCAGCGGGGGCCCATTTCGCCCAGGTTGCGCAGCCCGCGAGGCGCCAGTGGCCGGTCGTGATCGGGCAGGTCCGGATCGTCCCAGCTCGATTTGGCGTGGCGCAGCAGGTAGAGCGTCCGGGTCATGGTCGGGCGGGAATCAATCTTCGATGCGCACGCCGTGCGCGAAGGCCATGCGACCCTGGAGTTCCGAGGCCGCTTCACGCGGCTCGGCGATGTACCAGACGGCGTCGGTCTTCACGTCGCCATCGACGAAGAGGTTGTGGAACCGAACCTCGCCCTTGAGCGAGCAGTTCTGCCGGCTGTTGCTCGTGAGCAGGTACTGGGACCGGACACTCTGCGCCGGAAAGTAGTGGTCGCCTTCAAAAACCACGGTGTCGTCGCTTTCGGCCACGAGGGTGCCGTTCCAGATGGCTTTCATGGGGATCCTCGATCGAAAAATGGATGCAGGACTCGCATCGTAGTGCGCCGCCGCGTCCCGGGGGCGCCCGGCTACCATTGTCCGGTTTCCCCATGCCACGAGCGCTTTGCCGCCAGGGCGCATGGGAAATGGGCCACGGTGGGCCCGAGGTCACCGGAAAACTGGGCAAGAGGGCGGAAGATGGGGCGTTCCTGGGCGGTCGCATTGGCCGATGCGCCGGATGAGGGCCTGCGCCGCGCCATCATGGCGCCGTTGTTGGACTTCAATCTGGCGCTGGCCGGCCCGAGTGGCCACCAGACGCTGGCACTGGTCGTGCGCGACGAGGGGGGCGCCGTGTGTGGCGGGCTCTGGGGTTCGACTTCCTACGGCTGGCTCTACACGCAGATGCTGGTCGTGCCCGAGGCCGCGCGCGGCGCCGGACTGGGTCGCGAACTCATGCGGGCCGCCGAAACCGAGGCGCTCCGACGCGGGTGCCTTCACGCCTGGGTCGACACGCAGTTTGGTGCCCGCGCCTTCTATGAGCGCCTGGGTTACACCGTCTTCGGCGAACTGCCCGATCATCCGCCGGGTTTCACCCGCACGTTTCTGAAGAAAGCACTCCACGCATGAGCATGGCCAAGGTTCGTCCGCCCGGGGCGGCACAGGTGGGGGGGACGGGTGGGCGGCTGGCGCGCTGGCACCGCATGCTGGCGGTCACGATCCTCGGTTTTGCCTCGGGTCTGCCCCTGGCCTTGACCGGACAAGCCTTGCAGGCCTGGCTGACCATGGACGGCCTGGCCACCGCCGACATCGGCTTTCTCACGCTGGTGGGCCTGCCCTACACCTTCAAGTTCCTGTGGGCGCCGCTGATGGATCGCTTCGATGCGCCCGGGCGTTGGCGGCGTCGCGGCTGGCTGGTGCTCACGCAGTTGGCATTGGCGGGGATGCTGGCGCTGATGTCCGGACTGACGCCGCGCGAGTCGCTGCAGGCCTTTGCGCTGCTGGCTGTGACGGTGGCTTTCCTGTCGGCGTCGCAGGACGTGGTGATCGACGCCTACCGCACCGACGTGCTGCCCGGCCCTGAGCGCGGCCTGGGCGCCTCGATGGCGGTGATGAGCTACCGCTTCGCCATGATCCTGTCGGGCGGGGTCACGCTGATCTGGACCGATGCCGTGCAGGGCAGCGGCTGGACCTGGGGCGAGGTCTATCGGCTCATGGCCTGGATCATGGTCGGGCTGGCGGTGCTGTCGGTGGCGGTGTTGCCCTCGCTGCCGCCGTTGGCACCGGCACCGGCCGGACAGCCGGTGTCCGAACCCCGCAGCGCCTGGAAGGACCTGGTCGGGTTTGTGGCGGTCGTGGCGGCCGTCGCGGTGGGGGTCGAGTTGACCCGGCATGTCGGCCAGCCCTTGGCGGAGTCGCTGGTGGTGCCGCTGATGGAGGGCAGTGCCTTGCCGCCGGCCCTGCGCGCCCGCTGGGCTGATCTGGTGGCGCTGTTTGCCGGCATGGCCATCACGGTGCCGCTCACGATCTGGACCGCCCGGCGCGCGCACTTCAACCCGCTGCTCGACGGCATGCGCAGCTACTTCAGCCAGCGCGGCGCGGCGGCCTTCCTGCTGTTCATCGTGCTTTACAAGCTCGGCGACGCGTTCGCCGGGGCGTTGATGACGCCGTTCCTGCTGTCGGGCATGCACTACGCGGCGGCCGAGGTGGGCGTGGTCAACAAGGTGATGGGGCTGTGGCTGACCATTGCCGGTGCGCTGGTGGGGGGCGCGGTGATGCTGCGCCTGGGCATGTGGCGTTCGCTGCTGGCCTTCGGGGGGCTGCAGTTGATGAGCAACCTGGCCTTCTGGTGGCTGGCTGCGGGTGGAAAGGGCTCGCTCGGTGCGCTGCTGCTGCCCGCCTTCGACTGGGGCTTCATCAAGATCGCGGCGCCGACGCCGGTGGATGGGGCCTTGCTGGTGGCCGTGGCCTTCGAGAACCTCTCGGGCGGCATGGGCACGGCGGCGATGGTCGCATTCCAGATGAGCCTGTGCCAGCAGCGGTTCACGGCCACGCAGTTTGCGTTGCTGTCGGCGTTCGCCTCGGTGGGGCGCGTGTGGGTGGGACCGTTTGCGGGGGTGCTGGCGGAGAGCATCGGCTGGCCGACGTTCTTCGTGTTTTCCACGCTGCTGGCGCTGCCGGCGCTGGTGATGCTGCTGCGCATGCGGCCGGAGGTCGAGGCGCTGGAGGTGCCGGCCGGGGCGGCTCAGGCGGACGATTGAAGTCTCACGCGGCGGGCCCTCCGTCGCAGGGGCGACAGGGGGCCTGTGGCGTGCCGGGCGTTGGGTTTGTCGCAAACCGGCCAAGGGCCGTCCGTCGCACCAGGTCTTCAACGCCTTGATTTTCAATGGGTTGAATCTCGCCAACGGCTGGCACTGAAACTGCAATCTGTCACGGACACGCCAACTCCCGGAGGTCGTCATGTCCGCATCGCTCAAAGCCAAGATTGCCGAGGTGTTTGAAGAACCCGGTTGCGACAAGAACCAGGCCAAGAGCGAGAAGGAACGCAAGAAGGGCTGCACCAAGCAGCTCACGCCCGGTGCGGCTGCGGGCGGTTGTGCGTTTGACGGCGCCAAGGTGGCGCTGCAGCCCATCGTCGACGTGGCGCACCTGGTGCACGGCCCCATCGCTTGCGAAGGCAATGCCTGGGACAACCGCCACAGCAACTCCAGCGGCTCGCAGCTGTTCCGCACCGGCTTCACGACCGACATCAACGAGCTGGACGTGATCTACGGCGGTGAAAAGCGCCTGTTCAAGTCCGTGCGCGAGATCATCGAAAAGTACGACCCACCGGCGGTCTTCGTCTACCAGACCTGCGTCACGGCGCTGATCGGCGACGACATCGAGGCGGTGTGCAAGCGCGCCAGCGAGAAGTTCGGCAAGCCGGTCATTCCGGTCAACTCACCGGGCTTTGCCGGCCCCAAGAACCTGGGCAACAAGCTGGGTGCCGAGAGTGTGCTCGATTACGTCATCGGCACCGAAGAGCCCGAGTTCACGACGCCCTACGACATCAACATCATCGGCGAGTACAACCTCTCCGGTGAGCTCTGGCAGATCAAGCCGCTGCTGGACGCGCTGGGTGTGCGCATCCTGAGCTGCATCTCGGGCGACGGCCGTTATCACGAGATCGCCACCGCGCACCGCGCCAAGGCGAACATGATGGTGTGCTCCAAGTCGATGATCAACATCGCCACCAAGATGCAGCAGCGCTACGGCATCCCGTACTTCGAGGGCTCCTTCTACGGCATTGAGGACATGAGCATGACGCTGCGCGAAATCGCCCGTCTGCTGGTGGAGCAGGGCGCCGATGCCGAGTTGAAGGATCGCACCGAAGCGCTGATCGCACTGGAAGAGGCCCGAGCCTTCGAACGCATCCGTGCCTACAAGGAACGTCTGCAAGGCAAGAAGGTGCTGCTGATCACGGGTGGCGTGAAGAGCTGGTCGGTGGTGGCAGCGTTGCAGGAGGCTGGCCTGGAGGTGGTCGGCACCTCGGTGAAGAAGTCCACCAAGGAAGACAAGGAAAAGATCAAGGAGATCATGGGCGACGATGCCCACATGATCGACGACATGACCCCGCGCCAGATGTACGCGATGCTGCGCGAGGCCAAGGCCGACATCATGTTGTCGGGGGGGCGCAGCCAGTTCGTGGCGCTCAAGGCCCGCATGCCCTGGATGGACATCAACCAGGAGCGCCACTTCGCCTTCGCCGGCTACGAGGGCATGATCACCATGATCGCGGAGATCGACAAGGCGCTGTTCAACCCGATGTGGGCGCAGGTGCGGACACCGGCGCCGTGGGACGCGGTGGATCCGTTGCTGGTGGAGCAGGACCAGGCGCAACTGGCTGCGGAAGCCGTGTCCTGAGGCCTCCGGCGCCAGCGGCCCGGTGGGAGGGTGCCGTCGGTCCTTGCCCAGTACAAAAGGTCAGTCGAGTTGCCCCAGGAGGGGGTCAGTCGGCGTCCGGCCAGTGCAGCCGCTCAAAATCCGGCGCCCGCATTGGGCGGGCGTACTTGAAGCCCTGTACCAGGTCGCAGCCGTGGGAGATCAGGAAATCCTCCTGGTCCTGCGTTTCGACGCCCTCGGCCACCACGATGAAGCCCAGGTTGTGGGCCAGGCCCAGGATGGACCGCGTGACGGTGGCGCCGGCCGCATCGTCGGCGACGTTCAGCATGAAGGCGCGGTCGATCTTGAGCTTGCTCAGCGGCAGCCGCCAGAGCTGGCCCAGCGAGGTCTGTCCGGTGCCGAAGTCGTCGATGGCCAGGGACACCTGCAGATCGCACAGCGCCGTCATCTGCGCCAGGTCGCGCTCAGGGTGGCGGGTGATGTAGGACTCGCTGATTTCGAGTTCCAGGTGCGGGGCGGGCAGGCCGGTCTGGCTCAGCACCGCCTTGACGTCTTCCACCAGGGTGCCGCGCTGGATCTGCAGGCCGGCGACGTTCACGGCCATGAAGCCGAAGTCGTGGCCGGCGTCGAGCCAGGCCTTGGCTTGCCGGCAGGCTTCTTCCAGCACCCAGCGACCGATGGACAGGATCAGGCCGCTGTCCTCGGCCACCGGGATGAACTCGGCCGGCGAGATGAAACCCAGCTCCGGGTGTATCCACCGCAGCAGCGCTTCCGCCCCGGAGAGCTTCAGTTCGGGCAAGGTGTACAGCGGCTGGTACTGCAGGTGCAGCTGGCCGCGCTCGATGGCGTGGCGCAGCTCGTTTTCCAGCACCATGCGGTGGTGGGCGTCCGCGTCGAACTCGCTCTCGAACAGGCGATAGTTTCCCCGGCCGGCTTCCTTGGCGCGGTAGAGCGCCAGATCGGCGAACTTGAACAGGCTCTGCACGTCCTGGCCGTGGTCCGGAAAGAGGCTCACGCCGGCGGTGGTGGAGACCGACAGGGTGTGTCCGCCGACCGCGAAGGGGTCGTGGAAGGCCTCGATGATCCGCTCCAGCGCCACGCGGATGTCGTCGGACTGCTCGATGGCTTCGAGCAGCACCACAAACTCGTCACCGCCCAGGCGGGCCACGGTGTCGGACTCGCGCAGCACCCCGCGCAGGCGCTCCGCCACCGCCTGGAGCAGGCCGTCGCCGATGGGGTGGCCCAGGCTGTCGTTGATGTGCTTGAAGCGGTCCAGGTCCATGAAGACGATCGCCAGCCTCTGCCGGGCGCGGCGGGCGCGGGAGACGGCCTGCTCGCAGCGGTCCTGCAGCAGGGCCCGGTTGGGCAGACCGGTCAGGGCGTCGTAGTAGGCGAGCTGGTGGATGCGCTGGGCCTGCGCCTTCTGTTCGGTGATGTCCGAGAAGATGCCGATGTAGTAGGTGATGTCGCCACGGTCATCGCGCACCGCCGTGATGCTTTCCCAGATGTGGAGGGTGTGGCCGTCCCGGTGCCGGTTGATCACCTCGCCCTCCCAGTGGGAGAGGTCGCGCAGCGAGCGCCACATGTCGCGGTAGAACTGGCTGGTGTGCTGGCCAGACTTCATGCGGCCCGGGGGGTGGCCGACGATGTCTTCCGGCGTGTAGCCCGTGATGCGCGTGAAGGCGCGGTTGACCTTGCGTGTGATGCCCTGCGCGTCCGCGATCAGGATGGCGTTGAGGCTGTTGTCGAAGACGCTGGCGGCCAGGCCCAGTTCGCGCTCGCGCTCCTTGAGGGGCGTGATGTCGGTGCCGCTGAGGACGGCGCCGTCCTCCTTGCCCTGGGCGGTGTACAGCATGGCGGCTTCGATCAGCACGTCGCGATAGCGGCCGTCGCGCAGGCGCAGGCGGTGTTCGACGCGGTAGTGCCCGCGACGGCGCACGCTTTCGAACAGCACCGAGTGCACCGGCCAGGGCAGGGGGGGCAGCGCGTCGTTCAGCGCGGCCAGATCCTCGGGATGGAGCAGGGCGTCGATGCCTTGGCCCGGTTTGACCTGGGCGAAGTGATCGGTGCACTGCCGGTTGCCGCGTCGCAGGCGCCCCTCGGCATCGAGCACCAGCACCAGGCCGCCCACGGTGTCCATGATGCGTTGCGCGAAGGACGAGAGCCCCTGTTCGCGGTCGTGCGCCTGCACGAGAGCGCGCTGCTGCTGTTCCAGTTGCGCGAGCATGACATCGGCCTGCTCCGCGCCGTTGGTGAGCTGCGACTCCAAGGCGTCCTGCGCCAGGCGCATGGCCTGAAGCTCGTCCTGCAGCAGGGCGACAAGGTCACGCGGTTGCATGGGGGGCTTCCGTCATCCATGAGCGCAACCGGTTGGCGGCGGCGTCGACGGCCAGGGCCACCGGTTCGGACAGCTTCGGCCGGAACGGCGTGACGGCCGCCATCTCGACCGCGAGCAGGCGCCGCGCCGGAGCGGGGTCGTCGCAGGCCCGCAGCGCGCCCAGCGCGTAGCCCAGGCCTTGGCCATGACCGACCAGCGTGGCTTCGGCCGCCAGGCGGTTCGGGTCGAGTTCGTGCAGCGCGCCGGGCTGGCCCGCAGGGGCGCAGGCGTCGACGAGCAGCACGGCTTCGCTGTCGAGCATCAGGTCCAGTGCGTCGAGGCCCTGCGTGCCGACGATGTGCACCTCCCAGCCCAGGGGCAGGTCGCCGCGGTCGAGCAACCGCTGGCCCACGGCCGGGCCGACGCCGTCGTCGCCGTGCAGGTCGTTGCCGAAGCAGAGCACGCGACGTGTCATGCCCCGATCCTCAGCGAGGGCGAGCCGTCGACAAAATGCACCGTGCACACCAGGCAGGGGTCGTGCGAACGGATCAGGTGACCGATTTCCACCGGGTCTTCCGGATCGTCGAGCTTCAGGCCGACGAGGCTGGCTTCCCAGTGCCCGGGCGTGCCGTCGCTGTCGCGCGGCGAGGCGTTCCAGCCGGTGGGGGTGATGATCTGGTACCGGTCGACCACGCCGTCGCGCACGCGGACCCAGTGGCCCAGCGCGCCGCGCGCGGCCATGATCAGGCCGGCGCCCTGGCCGTCGACCTCGCTGCCCGGCGCGGGTGGCACGAAGTGGGGCTGGCCGAGGTGGGCCGCCAGACCGTCGAGCATGCGGCGCGCCTGCAGGATCTCGACCCCGACGCGGCGCACGCGGGCGAACTGCCGCAGCCAGGCGCCGGCGCCTTCGGTGGCCAGCAGGTCGCGCAACAGGGCGTCTCCACCGATGACGAGCTCGGCCAGCGGGCCGGTCTGCATCACGCGGCCGTCGTAGCGCGGGGCCTTGGCCCAGGTGTAGCGGTCGGTGCCGGGCTGGTAGTCGGGTACGGTCTCGCCGTCGAAAGGATGGCGCCCGCCCGCGTAGGGGCGGAACCACGAATGGCGCACGTGCTCGGTGATGAGCGAGGGGTCCAGCGCGGCCAGCTCGCCGGTGGAGGCGTCGAAGGTGCCGCTGCGCACCAGATGTTCGGCCGATCCCGGTCCCCAGCGCTCCGGGTCGCACCATGCGCCGAAGGACAGCAGATGCGGTGTGCCCTGGCCGAGGCGGTGCATGCCCTTCGAGCGGAGGAAGCGGGTGATCAGTCCGAGCGCCGCGTCACGCGGGCCGGGGCGCTCCAGCCACTCGAACAGCGCCTGGGCGGAGTCCAGCGCCATCCAGTCTTCGAGCGGAGCCCCGATCACGCGTTGCTCGTACCAGCGCGCCAGCTCGTCGATGGCGATGCGGCTGGCGATGATGCGCCGGGTGTCCGGTGCCGTCACCACGCCACCGGGCAGCATGTAGGACGAGTGCGGCCACTGTCCGCCGAAGTGCGCGACGATGCCCAGGATCTTGCGGGTGTGGGTCAGCGTCTCGCGGTAGATGTCGCCCTTGAAGGGCTCGAAGGCCCGGCGCATCGGCTCGGCCAACGGATCGCTGTCGTAGCGCGGGTGGCACAGGTCGGGCGCGAAGAACAGGAAGGTCTGGCGCAGGTCGTTCTGCAGGCCCTCGGCGATCAGGCAGAGGTTGCGCACGCGGGTGGCCTGGGCCGGCACCGGCGTGGACCAGGCCTGCTCCAGCGCGAGCACGCCCGCGTACAGGTGGGCCGTGCCGCAGATGCCGCACACGCGTGGCGTGATGACCATCGCGTCGCGCGGCGCGCGCCCCAGCAGGATCTGCTCGAAGCCCCGGTACATCGTGCCGGCGGTGCGGGCCTCGACGACCACGCCGTCCTCCAGCGTGACGTTCACCGACAGGTCGCCCTCGACCCGGTTCAGGTCGACATTGAGTTCGATGCGGGCCATCTCAGGGCTCCATGTCCTTGTCGCGCACACGCTGGGGTGCGGCGGCGCGGGCCAGGTTCTTGTAGGCCATGTAGCGCGGTCGCTCGACCCCCAGCGGCAGGCGCACCGGCACCTCGCCGATCTTTTCGGTGCGGAACAGATCGCCGTCGCGCGGGAACTGCGGCGAGGTGCAGCCGAAGCAGGGCACACCCGCGCGGGTCTTGCTGCTCACGCCGTTCCACAGGTCGGTGTTGCAGACGGCCTGCGTCATCGGCCCCTGGCAGCCCAGGTTGAAGAACAGGCAGGCCTTGCCGCCGGGCTCCGTGTCCTCGACGTCGTACTCGTGGTACTCGTTGCGGGTGCAGCCTTGGTGGACCAGGGTGCTGAAGTGGCTGGCCGGGCGGTTCAGCGCGTCCAGCGGCACGAGCAAGCCCGTGGCCAGAGCGGCCAGGGTCTGCGTCATGGTGTTGGGGTGGGCGGGGCAGCCGGCCACGTTGATGACCGGCAGGCCGCGACGGGAGCGCCATTCCGGCGGAAACAGGCCGCCCGGCGTGGCGTGGTCGAACTGCAGGCCGATGCAGTCCGAGGGGTTGGGCGGCGCGGCGTGCACGCCGCCGAAGGCCGCGCAGGTGCCCATGGCGACCACGACACCCGCGCGTGCGGCCAGTTCCAGCACCAGATCCTTCTTGCCTCGGCCGCGCCAGGGGTCGTACAGACCGGTGCCGCGAGGGGCGGTGACGATGCTGCCTTCCACGCACAGCACGTCCAGCGGGATCTCGCCCGACAGGATGGCATCCACCAGGGTGTCGAAACGCTTCGTGGGACCGTTGGACAGCGAAGGGTGCCACAGCAGGTTCAGCCCGCAGCTTTCGAGCAGCTGTTCCAGGCTGGGGGCGTCTGCGCTGAGCAGGGCGAGCGAATCGCCACCACACGCGCCGGTCTGGAGCCACAGCAAATTGTCCATCGGGTACCTCGGATTCAGGACGTGAGCGCCCTGCTCTCGGGATGATGGCTCCACAGCGGAGAGGGGCGATCTGGAGATCGGCCCCATTCGTGCAATCTTGATGGGAAAAACCCCTGGTACCGATCCGACCCGCGGGTCGAACGAGTCCGTCGGGGCGTCAGTCCTGCGGCATTGGCTGTCCGTCCTTCAGACGGAGCCAGCCGCGAGCGATGCGGTAGATGGCCCACACGCCCAGCAGGAACATGCCCAGCGGCAAGGTGGCGAAACCGATCAGCACCAGCGTGAGAGGCAACGAAATCAGGACGACCAGCAGGGTCCAGACCAGCGCGATCCAGAAGGTGCGGATCACCCAGTCGATGTGTGAGGCCATCCAGGTGCCGCGCACCTTGTCGCGCTGGATGTAGCTCAGCACCACGGCGATGATCGACGGCCACCCGAACAGGAAGGAGCCGACCACGCTGGCCGCGCCGAAGGCCCCGAGGCCCAGTCCCAGCGCGTGCAGCGCATAGATGACGTGCAGCGTGCGCGTTTGTCCGGCTGGATCGTTGTCGATGATGATGCCGCTCATGGTCGGGTCCCTCCTGTGTGGGCTTTGACTCTACTCCAGCGCCTGGGTTTCACCGACCTGCGGCGTGCGTTGCGAGCGCGTCTGCAGGATCACCGGCATCTTGCCTTCGATCCAGTCGGCCAGTTCGCGCACATGCAGCGCGGCTTCATGGCCCAGTGGCGTGAGGCGATCTTCCACGTGCGGTGGCACGAACGCGTGCGTGGTGCGCCGGTGGGGCCGATCGTCGCGGCCCCCGTGTTGCCCACGCCGCTGTCGGAGGCGATGGCGGCGGCTCTGCGGGTCTAGGACCAGACCGGCGCCGCAGCAGGCGCCCGCCGGGCGAGGCTTTCGCCCAGCGGGTCTCGGGCGAGCCATTGGCGCCACAGGGCCCGCCATGGCGCCCAGTCGTGCCCACCAGTCACGTGCAGCACCCGGTCGGGTGGCAGTTGGCGCGCCATGAGGCGGTGGCCCGGGCTCATCCGGTCTTCACGACCGTAGCCCAGGTGGATGGGCGGCGCGTCGACCGGGCGTTGGCTCAGCGATTGCCAGATGGCTCGCTCCAGGGGGTTGGCGTTCTGGGCCTGAGGACTGGCCAGCCAGGCGGCGGGGCCGCCTGCGCGGGTGATGTCGCGGATCACCCGGTCTTCGCCCAGGTAGGGCGCCAACACCACGATGCCGTCGATGTCCTGGCCATGCTGGGCGCCATAGCCCAGCGCGCCAAACCCGCCCAGCGAAATGCCGACCAGCCAGATGTGCCGGTGGCCCCGGGCCCGAGCGGGGCCGATCACGTCCGCTTTCAGCCGTTCCAGCACGCTGCGGTCCCGGTAGTAGCCGAAATGGGCATCGGCCAGCAGCACGTCCACGTCGGGGCGGTGTTGTCGCAGGTCCGCCACCAGGCCTTCGGTGACGAAGTCCGAGGGCCGGTCGCGGATGCCGGGCAGCATGACGACCAGGGTGTCGGAGCGCACCTGCGATGACGCGGCCGCTCGCAGCATGGGCATCGGGACCACCGTTTCTCGCGGCAGCAGGCTGCAGCCCCCCAGTCCCGCCAGGCTCAGGGCGCCGGCACACAGGAAGCGTCGCCGAGGCGTTTCGATCGCAGACGACAAAGCGCTGGATGGGAGGGTGTTTTGTCTGGTCATGAATGCATTTTGTCCTAGACAAAAGGCCTTGTTTGTTTATGGTGTTCTGCCACGCGGCCTTTGGCGGGTGGTTTGTCTCAAACCCTTCAATCGGCGTCAGCATCCGACGGGTTCTGCGGAGCGATCCATTGCCAAGTGGTTGTCGGGTCTGGGTTTTGGGGGCTGGCACTGATCGTGCGAATCCCGGACGTATCCCCCAGGAGTCCGTCCATGGCCCACGTCAGCGAAAGCAAGAAAGCCTGCGCCGTCAACCCGCTCAAGATGAGCTCGCCGTTGGGGGCCAGCTACGCGTTCATGGGTCTGGCCAGCTGCATGCCCGTGATGCACGGCTCGCAGGGCTGCACCTCTTTCGGCCTGGTGCTGCTGGTGCGCCATTTCAAGGAGGCCATCCCGCTGCAGACCACGGCGATGAACGAAGTGACCACCATCATGGGGGGCTACGAGAACATCGAGAAGGCGCTGCTCAACATCCGCCAGCGTGCCAAGCCGCAGATCATCTGCATCTGCTCCACCGGCCTGACCGAGACCAAGGGTGACGACGTCACCGGCTACATCGAGCTGGCGCGGCAGAAGCACCCGGAGCTGGCCGACACCGAGATCGTCTACGTCTCCACGCCGGACTATGTGGGCGCGTTCCAGGACGGCTGGACCGCTGCCGCCCTGGGCATCGTCAAGACCGTGACGCAGACGGGCCTGGAAAAGCAGGCGCAGCGCGTGGCCGTGCTGCCGGGCGCGCACCTGACGCCCGGTGACTTGGAAGAAGTCCGTGAGATCGTCGAGTCCTTTGGTCTGGAGGCGCTGATCGCTCCCGACGTGTCGGGCTCGCTCGACGGCCACATCCCCGACGACTGGCTTGGCACCACGATCGGTGGCACGCCGCTGCAGACGCTGCGTGAGCTGGGCACCGCCGCCCATTGCATCGCCATCGGCGAGCAGATGCGGCCAGCGGCCGAAGCCTTGCAGGCCAAGTGTGACGTGCCGTTCCGTCTGTTCGACCGCCTGACCGGACTGCTGGCCACCGACGCCTTTGTGCAGCACCTGTCGCAGATTTCCGGCAAGCCCGTGCCGGCCAAATGGCGTCGCCAGCGCAGCCAGTTGGTGGACGCCATGCTCGACGGCCACTTCCACTTCGGCAACAAGCGCATCGCGCTGGGCGCCGAGCCGGATCTGCTGTGGGCCGCCGGCAGCTTCCTTGTCGAGATGGGCGCCGAGCTGTCGGTGTGCGTCACGACCACGCCGTCGCCGCTGCTGGCTCGCATGCCCAGCACCGAAGTCGTCATCGGCGACCTGGAGGATTTCGAGATGGCCGCCAAGGCCGCCGATGTCGATCTGCTGATGACCCACAGCCACGGTCGCATGGCTGCGGAGCGCCTGGGCAAGCCGCTGTTCCGCCTGGGCATTCCGATGTTCGACCGCATTGGCAACTCGCACCGTTGCCATGTGGGCTACCGGGGCACGCGCAACTTCGTCTACGAGGTGGGCAACGTGTTCATGGACCAGATCCATCACCACCACCCTGACGATTGGCCGTTGCCACAAGCCGCGCTCGACGCCGCCCGGCCGCCGGTCGAGGTCCATGTGAGCACACAGATTCCCCGCATGCCCAAGGCCACGGCCTGACCCGATCGCCTTCCGATTCCCGTCTCGGACACCCTCATTGGAGACCGCCATGAAAGTCGCATTCGCCACCCAGGACAAGGAGCGCGTGGACGCCCACTTCGGCTGGGCCAAGCACATCGTCGTCTACGAGGTGACACCCGAGGGCTCTGCCTTTGTCGAGGACTTCGCCTTTGGGGACGACCTCAAGGAGGACGGCAACGAGGACAAGCTCGCGCCCAAGATCGAAGCCATCCAGGACTGCGCCATCCTGTACGTGGCCGCCATCGGCGGTTCCGGTGCGGCGCGTGTGGTGGCCATGAAGATCCACCCGATCAAGGTGCCGCAGCCCGAGTCCATCGCGGAGATCCTGGTCAAGCTGCAGGACGTGCTCAAGGGCACGCCGCCGCCCTGGCTGCGCAAGGCCCTGCTCAAGGGCCAGGAAGTCACCCACGACTTCGAGGAATGACTTGGCGCGGCCTGTGCGCCGCACCGGAACCGATCCCGCGCCTGGCCTTGCCTACGAGGCTGACCGCCCAAACCCTGGAGAACTTTTCCCATGACTGAAACCGCGACCCCCGAAGCCGCAGCGCCCGACGACGCCACGCTGCTGGCTCAGGACCCGTTTTTGCGCGAGCTGGTCAAGCAGCTGCGCGCCCAGGACACCCACGGCACGTGGGAAGGCAAGAGCGACGCCAAGCTGCTCGAGCCCTACATCATCACCGCCGAGCAGCGCAAGTTGTTGCCGATGATGGGCGACCCGGATCCCGAGACGCTGTGGCGTCTGGACCTCTTCCACAACGCCATCGGCCTGTGCATCGAGAAGGGCACCGGCTGCATGGTCAGCCCGATGATGAAGATGAGCCACGAAGGCTTCGGCCGCTGCGTGCTGACCACCGGCCGCCTCATCGTCGTCAACCGCTACCTGCGCGACGTGCACCGCTTCGGCTATGCCTCGCTGACCAAGCTGGCCGAGGCCGGCAACAAGCTGGTCAAGGAAGGCGTGACCATGATCGAAACCTACAAGGAGGTGGCCACCTATGGCTGACATCGAGACCCTGAAAGCCGACGCCAAGAAGGCCAACGCCAAGGCCACGCAGGCCAAGATGGACCTGCACGACCTGTCCGAGGACCTGCCCACGAACTGGGAAAAGATCCTTGAGGTGGCGCAGATCGCCCACGACGCCCACGTCAAGCTGATGGCGGCCCGAAAGGCCTTGAGCGAAGCCCAGGCCGCTTGATTCCCCGTTTCCACCCCCACCGGTCCCTTGGGGCCCCCACGCCAAATCCTGGAGAGCCGTCATGAGCGCGTTCACCGTCACCCTGCCCAGCGGAGAGACCTGGGTTCCCACCTTCGTCTCCGAGCTGGACGAGGACAAGTGCATCGGCTGCGGCCGCTGCTTCAAGGTCTGCCCGCGCGGCGTGCTGGAGCTCGTCGGCCTCACCGACGAAGGCGAGCGCATCCACGTCAGTGACGACGATGACGAAGACGAGGAATACGAAAAGAAGGTGATGACGATCGCGCACCAGGAGTTGTGCATCGGCTGCACCGCCTGCGCCAAGATCTGTCCGAAGAAGTGCTACACGCACGCTCCGGCCCACGCTTGATTTCGCGGTCGACGTTCACGCTGAGCAGGAGCATCGCCATGGGAGGACTCTGGCCCCTGGGCTTTGTGCCCACCGTCCACATGCAGGCCGAGCGCCGGCGCCGTGAGGACGAGGTCGAGGATGTGCGTGCGCTGTTGCTCGACCATGTGAACCCGGTGGCCGACGAGGTGCTCAGCCACCAGGTCGCCGAGGCCGTCGCCGTGGCCTGCCTGGGCGACAACCACCTCTGGCAGGACCTGCAGCTCACCTCGCGCGATCAGCTCAGCGCCTTGCTGCACCAGTGGTTTCCTGTTCTGGCGGCGCGCAACACCCAGCACATGAAGTGGAAGAAGTTCTTCTACAAACAGCTGTGCGAGCGCGAAAAGATCCAGGCCTGCCGCGCGCCCTCGTGCGCGGTCTGCACCGACCAGGCCCAGTGCTTCGGCAGCGAGGATGGACCGCCGTTGGCCGCGATGGCGCCGGCCGAGGTCCATGACCTCCGTCACTGAGTCGGGCGACGGGCCGAATCGGGCCCGGTATCAGCAGCAACGGGCGCTTGATCGCCATCTGCGCGATGGGCGGGCTCTGGCCGACACCCTGCGCATCGGCCCCGGTGACCGCGTGCTGGACCTGGGCTGCAGCACTGGCCTGCTGACCGAGCGCCTGGGCGATCGGGTGGCGCCCGCCGGCGAGGTGCTCGGTCTCGACCCCTGGCCTTTGCGGGTGCAGATGGCGCACCAGCACTGCGACCATCCCCTGGTGCGTTTTCAGATTGGCCGGGCCGAGGACTTGAGCCGCTTTCCGGACGGCCGCTTCAGTGCCATCCTGGCCGTGAATCAGGCCCGGCGCTGGCGTGAGCCGCAGGCCGTGATGCGGTCCTGTCTGCGCCTGCTGACGCCAGGGGGGCGGCTGGGCCTGGTCGAGGCCGCTGCGGAGCCTGGGCACCCGGTGCGTGAAGTGCAGGCCCAGGTGCTGGCGCAGTCGGTGTACGCCGGCATTTCTGTGCCGCTCGAAGATCAAGAGGGGTTGCCGACGGCGACTCAGTGGGAGCGGGACCTTCGCGCCGCCGGGTTCGATGCCTTGGAGGTGAGCACCCAGGCCGATCCCGTTCAGTTCGGTTCACCCGAGGCGGCGATTGAATTTGTCCAGGCCTCGGCCCGAGGTGAATTCCTGGAATTTCTGCCCATGCACCTGCGTGCCCTGGCGCGGGCGGACGTGCTCAGCCGCTTGTCGGCCCGCATGCAAGCCGAAGGTGCGCTGTGCCACGAAGGGGTGCGGCTGATGGCGGTGGCGGTGCGCCGGCGCTGAAAGCGAGTGGGCGTTGTAGGGGAGGGGCTGCAACTGCCCTTCTGTCTGAGGGTGAATGCAGCGGATGGTCCGACTCTTGCACTAGACTGGTTATAAAGTCGAGTGAATAACGAATGTTGGATTTCCTACAACCCATGGATTGGTCGCCGCTGTGGCTGTCGCTGAAGGTGGCCGGTGTAGCGACCGTGCTGGCGCTGGTGGCCGGGGTGATTCTGGGCTGGGTGTTTGCGCGGGTGCGGTTCCCGGGGCGCAGCGTGGTCGAGGCGGCGTGCATGTTGCCGCTCGTGCTGCCGCCCACGGTGATCGGCTACGGCATCCTGATGCTGGCCGGGCGGCGCAGCGCATTGGGATCCTGGCTGCGCGATCACTTCGACTACACGATCATCTTCAACTGGCATGGGGCGGTGGTGGCGTCCGCCGTGGTGGCACTGCCGCTGGTGCTCAAGTCCGCCAGCACGGCCTTCGCCCAGGTGGACCGCACGCTGGAAGCCGCGGCACTCACGTTGCGACAGTCGCCGTGGTCGGTGTTCGCCCGCGTGACCTTGCCGCTGGCCTGGCCCGGCATCCTGGCCGGCACGCTGCTGGCCTTTGCCCGCGCGATGGGGGAGTTCGGGGCCTCGCTGATGGTGGCTGGCTCCATCCCCCACAAGACGCAGACGCTGTCCATGGCCATTTATGACGCGGTGCAGGCGGGTGAGGACCCCACCGCCGCCGTGCTCGTGATCATCACTTCGGCGCTGTCGGTGGCGGTGCTGGTGCTTTCCGGTCGATTCTTCAACCCTCAAGGAGCCCGTTCATGACTGTGAGCCGTCGACTTTCGCTGCGCTGGGGCGCGGCGCTCGTGTGTGCCCTGGCTGTGGGATCCGTTCCCGCCCTGGCCCAGACCCCCCCCCAGACGCTGACGGTGTCCGCCGCCGCGAGCCTGACCAACGCCTTCAAGGACATCGGCGCCAAGTTCGAGGCCGACAAGCCGGGCGTGAAGCTGCAGTTCAACTTCGCGGCCTCGGGCGTGCTGATTCAGCAGATCCAGCAGGGCGCGCCGGTCGACGTCTTCGTCAGCGCCGACGAAGAGACCATGAAGCGCGGGATCGACCAGAAGTTGCTCGATCCCCTCACCCGCAAGGACTTTGCCGCCAACTCGCTGGTGCTGGTGGCCCCGCTGACTGGCGGTGCGCCCGTCAAGACCCTGGGTGACCTGAACACCGAGCCGGTCAAGAAGATCGCCATCGGCAAGTTGGCCACGGTGCCGGTGGGTCGCTACACCCAGCAGGCGCTGCAGGCCAACAAGCTGTGGGAGCCTCTGGAGCCCAAGTTTGTCTACGCCGACAGTGTGCGTCAGGTGCTGGACTACGTCGCCCGAGGCGAACTGGATGCCGGCTTTGTTTACCGCACCGACGCGGCGCTGATGCCCGACAAGGTCAAGATCGTGCTGCAGAACAACGACCACAGCCCCGTGCGCTACCCGGCGGCCGTGGTGTCCGAGAGCCGCCTCAAGCTGCAGGCCCAGTCCTTCGTGGACTACCTGTCGACGCCCGCGGCCCAGGCCATCCTGACCCGTTACGGCTTCGGCAAGCCTTGATCGGAACGACTTGCGCATGAACCTTGTGACGGAGCCGACATGACGGTGGACCCGGCCCCCCCTCTCGACATCGACATCCGACTCACGCTGAAGGATGCGACCCGCCGCTTCGATCTGGCGGTGCGTTTTGCCAGCCGGGCGCCGGTGGTGGCCTTGTTCGGCCCGTCCGGCGGCGGCAAGTCCATGACGCTGCAGGCGCTGGCCGGGCTGCTGCGGCCGTCGGCCGGCCACATCCGGCTGGGTGAGCGCACCCTGTTCGACGCCGCGTCGGGGGTGCACGTGCCGCCGCAGCAGCGGGGGTTGGGCTACCTGTTCCAGGACTACGCGCTGTTCCCGCATCTGACGGTGCGCCAGAACATCGCCTTTGGCCTGACCTCGTGGTGGCGCCGCCGCCCGGCCCCGGCCGATGCCGAACGCGTGGACACACTGATCGAATCGCTGGGCCTGCAGAGCATGGCCCAGGCCCGGCCCCACGCCTTGTCGGGGGGGCAGCAGCAGCGCGTGGCCCTGGCGCGGGCCCTGGCCTGCGAGCCGGAACTCCTGCTGCTGGACGAGCCGTTTGCCGCCCTCAATCCCCTGCTGCGCGACCAGTTGCGCCGCGATCTGGCCGAACTGCAGCGCCGCTGGTCGGTGCCCATCGTGATGATCACGCACGATGTGGACGACGTGCTGGCGCTGGCCGACGTGGCCTACGTCATCGAGGGGGGGCAGGTGGTGCGCGAGATCGACGTGCGCCAAGCCACCTCGCGGGAGCATGCCCGCATCCAGTTGAGCGGCTCGGATGACATGGCCGTGCCGGACGCCCATCCGCACACCTCGGTGGTGCGCCGGCTCCTGAACGCCGTCGGATCGCCGGCCTGACACGGTGGAGGAGGGGTCATGTGGAACGATGAGGACCTGCGCCTTCTTTTGCGTGAAGACGCCCCCTGCGGTGACTTGACGACGCAGTCCTGAGCGTGGTGGACACAAAAAGCCTGATTGGCCCGCAGCATCGGCGGGGGGTGTTTGGGACCACTCAATGCCGAGCGTATCTCTCTCGTACCGGTCGAGCGGCCTGAGTTCAGAGCAGCGCGGCAAGGAGCGCGCCCACGCACAACCAGAACAGGGCGGTCAGGACGATGATCGTCCAGATGGCCGTACGGTCCAAGTGGCCATCGCGTGTTTCGTGGAGGCGGGGCTTGGCCAGCAGCAGATGGGTCAAGGCTCTCATTGGGTTCTCCTTTGCTCAAGGCGGGACCAAGGAGCGGGTGGGCCGCTTTTGCAGTTTGAGCGTCGGGTGTTGAGAAAGTTGCATGCCCTTCAGGTCTGGAATCAATCGACCCTCCCCAGCCAGTGACAGGGCCTCATGCCCGCACCTGGGCGTAGAGCCACACGTCGCGTGGCAGGTCGCCCGCATTGGGATGCAGGGTGTGGCGGCGCAGCAGGCCCTCGCGCTCGAAGCCGAGGCGCTCCAGCACCCGTGCGGAAGCCGGGTTTTCGACGTCGCACACGGCGTCCACTCGCCAGCAGGTGGCCTCTTCTGGCCAGACCTGGTCCATCACCGCACACAGCGCTTCGCTCATCAGGCCTTGCCCCCAACGGCTGCGGGCCAGAACGTACCCCAGTCGCAGGTGATGGGGCGGCCCACCCGGGTTCTGGGAGGTCAGTGACACGAGGCCGATGGGGGTGTCATGGTCACCCCTTTCCAGCAGCAGCCAAGTCCAGGCGCTGCGTTTGATCCAGCGGGCCTCGTCCCAGATCAGTTGCGCGCGGGTTTGCTTCACGTCGGTGTGTGGGCGCTGGCCGAGGTGGCGCAGCACCTCGAGGTCGGTGGACCAGCGCGCGAACACCTGCGGTGCGTCAGACGCGCGGGGTGGGCGCAGGAGCAGGCGAGGGGAGGGAATCTGGGCGCGCATCGGTACGGGAGAAGCCAGTGCCGTGCCAGGCGCAGGTCGTCCCGAAGCCCATCCCCAGCCATGCTTGTTTCCTGGGTTCCATTGACGTCAGACAGAAGGGCTACAAGCCGAGCTGCTCCTCAGCCAATTCCACCGGCGGGCAGTGCTCCCGTCGCGGACGGCAGCTGTCGAGGCGGTGCAGTCGGTCCACCTGCATCAGCCATCGTCCACTGTGCAAGCGCCACGCGATGTGCCGCTCGCGACCCACGGTCACTTCCAGGGGGAACTCGTCGATGTCGAAGCGCTGCTCCACTTCGGCGTGTTCATGCCGGACATAGCAGCGCTGGCCCTGCATGTCCCGGCCAACCACCTTGCGTGAAAAGGACAAGGCATCCATGTGCTCCTCGAACGCCACCGGAGGAACGATCCGGCAGGCATAGGCGAGCGGCAATTCCTCCGTCCACATGTCGGGGTCGATCAAGGCCTCAGACAGGTCGATTCTCCTGGATGTCGTCGAGAGAAGAGGGGGAATCATGGCAACTCCGTCGCTATATCAAATGATATATAGCGAAGTTTGCAATGAATGTGCCAGAAAGGCGTTATCCGGCCTGCGTGCGGGCGTTCTGTCATTTTCAGGTACACCCCAGAGCGAACCGATCCGGGGCGATTCGCTCGGGCAATGACCGGTCGCCCAACGCGGCAGAGGTCCCCCACCTACGATGGATCGACGAGTCGACGGTTACAGCACGGCGTTGTTTTTTGCGCGATGGCCCAATGGCCGCCTGCTGTGGCCAGAGCCACTGCCCGAGGGGTTCCAACCGGCGGACCTCGACATGCTCAACGACGGTGAGCCCATCCGCCGGGCGGTGCTCCAGCAGTTCTCCATTCAGGACGAGGATCTGGAGTGGGTGCGCAGTTTTGACGAGGTTCTGCAGGCCGGCCTTTTCAGCCGAACGTCACCAACACCACCTGATCGCCGCTGAACCCGGCCCAGGCCGTCTGCCCGACCGAGAACGCCTGTCCCTGAGTGGACTCGACCACCGCCTGCAGGGCCAGCCCGCTGGGCAGGTCCAGCCGCACGCCGGTGCTGCGCTCCCCGGGCTTGAGGGCGCCCACCGTGCCGCGCAGGGCGTTGTGCCCTTCTTCGGGTTCGGGGGCCGTGGCGCTCACGGTGACGGCCGGGGCCTTGACCAGCGCGAAGACGTCGCTGCCCAGGGTCAGGTCCATGGTCCGGACCGACTCGGGCGTGATGGTGGCCACCATGCGATCGACCCGCCCGGGGGCATCGCCGAGGGCCAGTGTGACGTCGACCAGCCCCCCTCGGTCGGCCAGGGCGCTGACCCGCGCTGCGAACTGGTTGCGGGCGCTGGTCTTCATCGTCAGTCGGCGGATGAGCGTGCGCAGTTCGGCCGGATCGTGTTCCGACGGCGGTACTTCGAGCCGGTCGAGGATGTCCTGCTGCGAACTCTCCATCGCACGGTACAGGGCGATGAGCTGGCGGGCGTGGTCGGTCAGCCGGGTGCCGCCGCCGCCGGAGCCGCCGGTGCTGCGTTCCACCAGGGGCTCGGGGGCCAGCTTGTTCATGGCGTCCAGGGCGTCCCAGGCGGCCTTGTACGACAGCGGAACTTCCTTGGCGGCGCGGTTGAGCGAGCCGCAGCGCTCGATGGCTTCAAGCAGGCGGATGCGGCTGTCGCTGAGCACGGCGCCCAGGGGGGTCTCCAGCGTCAGGCGTCCGCGCAGCGCGGGCACCGGCGGCACGCCCGCACCCGAGGGCCGGCGCGCAGGAACGGACGGGGACGGTGGGGCCTGGGTCATGGGATGGAGTGTAGGGAATGTGGGATCGTGCAGGCTTTCCACATTGGCTCGGAACCTGCTCCAAGGGCTGCATGATCACCGCCCCCATGCTGTCCCTGATCCAGGATGCCGGAGAAGCCATTCTGGTGTTGACCGATTCGCTGGAAGAATCCGAACTCTTGCGCTCCCGCCTCACCCGGGAGGAGGTCCGGCGCCAGATGCTGCAGCTCTCCGAAACCCTGTTGTGGCTGCCGGAAGCCGCCCGCGAGGCCCTGCCGGAAATCGACTGGGCGGGCTGGCGAGCCACGCGGCTGGCGCTGGAGGTGTCCGGCTCCGCGCAGGATGAGGCGCTGTGGTTCGGTGCGCGCTCGCTCGTGCCCGCCACCCTGAGCTGGCTGCGGGTGTACCGCAAGGAGCGACCGGATCTGTTCCGCTGGGATTGACGGGTGCATGGGGCCGCTCAGGCGCCCCCGGTGGAATCCGCGCCCCGACTGGCGCGCAGCAACTGGGCGATGACGTCGTGGCCCATGCCGCTGTTCGGGTCGATGCGCTCGATGATCGCCAGCCGCGCCTGGCTCAGCTCCGGTCGCCCGCTGCGCAGTGCGATGAAGGCCAGGGCCTTGCACGTGAACATCCAGAAGCGCGCCGGCCCGGGTGCGGCGAAGTCGGCCATCTCGGCGGTGACATCGCCGGGGCTTTCGGGCAGGCCAGCCTGCAGGGCCGCTTCCTTCAGGCCGGTCAGTGCGGCCTTTTCCGCCAGGTCGAATTCGCGCCGCCCCGCGTGGTGCTTGTAGAGCGCGTAGTACACGGCCAGACACTGCGGCGCACAGGAGTGGGCGGTCCACAGCAGGCCGCCTCGCTCGTCGGCGGATGTGGTGGCCGCCTGGTGCAGCAGGCCCCGGACGGATTCGGGGACCTGGTCGCTGCCGAAAAACGCGTCGGAGGCTTCGCCGGTGAAGAGGTTCATGGGGACTCCTTCTGGAGGACGGGGAGGGCACGGGATCGTGGCTGGAACCCGTAAGCACCCCCGATGCCATGTTGGGGAGGGACCGCTCGTGCCCCTGGCCCTACTCGCAATGGGGTCATGGTCGACAAACGTTGTCGGACTTGGCGTCACGCTTGCGACAAAACGCACAGGCGAAAAACGCGGAGGGCGAAGCGGTTCGCATTCAGTGTGCCCGCTCCAGAGGGGTGGGGCGGCAAGTGCTTGATCCAGAGCAAACTTTTTGCGAAGGACCCGAACTGGCACGCTCCCTGCGATAGGTCCTGCAACTCGAAACCCGATTGCAGGAGCCGCCCGATGGAGCCGATGACCAAGCCGATCTACCTGGACTACGCCGCCACCACGCCGGTGGATCCGCGGGTGGTGCAGGCCATGCTGCCTTACCTGTACGAGCAGTTCGGCAACCCGGCGTCCCGCAGCCACGCCTATGGCTGGGCCGCCGAGGAGGCGGTGGAAATCGCCCGTGAGCATGTGGCTGCGCTCATCGGGGCCGATCCCCGTGAGGTGGTCTGGACCTCGGGCGCCACCGAGTCCAACAACCTGGCCATCAAGGGTGCCGCCCAGTTCTACAAGAGCAAGGGCAAGCACCTCGTGACCGTCAAGACGGAACACAAGGCCGTGCTCGACACGATGCGCGAGCTGGAGCGCGACGGCTTCGAGGTCACCTACCTGGACGTGAAGGACGACGGCCTGCTGGACTTGGACGTCTTCGCCGCCGCGCTGCGCCCGGACACCGTGCTGGCTTCGGTCATGGCCGTGAACAACGAGATCGGCGTGATCCAGGACATCGCCGCGCTGGGCGCGATCTGCCGCGGCAAGGGCGTGATCTTCCACGTTGATGCGGCGCAGGCCACCGGCAAGATGGAGATCGACCTCTCCCGCCTGCCCATCGACCTGATGTCGATGTCGGCCCACAAGACCTACGGCCCCAAGGGCATCGGCGCGTTGTACGTGCGCCGCAAGCCGCGCATCCGCATCGAGGCGCAGATGCACGGCGGTGGCCACGAGCGCGGCATGCGCTCGGGCACGTTGCCCACACACCAGATCGTCGGCATGGGCGAGGCCTACCGCCTGGCCAAGGAGCTGATGAAGACCGAGGGTGAGCGCATCCGCGCCTTGCGCGATCGTCTGATGGCCGGCCTGCAGGCCATTCCGGAAGCCCGCGTCAACGGCCATCTGGCGCAGCGTGTGGCGCACAACCTGAACATCAGCTTCCAGTTCGTCGAAGGCGAGTCGCTGCTGATGGGCATGAAGGGCATCGCCGTGTCGTCGGGCTCGGCCTGCACCTCGGCCAGCCTGGAGCCCAGCTACGTGCTGCGCGCCCTGGGCCTGAGCGACGAGGTGGCGCACAGCTCGATCCGCTTCTCGGTGGGGCGTTTCACGACCGAGGCCGACGTGGACGCCGCCGTCGAGCTCACCCGCCACACCGTCGAGCGCCTGCGCAGCCTGAGCCCGCTGTGGGACATGCACGTGGCCGGCATCGACCTCAGTTCCGTGCAGTGGGCCGAGCACTGATTTCCTGAGGGCCGGCCGACGCCGTCGGCGGCACTTCCCCCGTTTTTCCATACACAGGACCCGTGCGCGGGTCTTTCCAGGAGTCGGACATGGCATACAGCGACAAGGTGATCGACCACTACGAAAACCCCCGCAACGTCGGCGGTTTCGAGTCGGCCGACGAGGACGTGGGCACCGGCATGGTCGGTGCGCCCGCTTGCGGCGACGTGATGAAGCTGCAGATCCGCGTCAACTCCAGCACCGGGGTCATCGAGGATGCACGCTTCAAGACCTACGGCTGCGGCTCGGCGATCGCGTCGAGCTCGCTGGTGACCGAGTGGGTCAAGGGCAAGACGCTGGAGCAGGCGCTGCTCATCAAGAACACCCAGATCGCCGAGGAGCTGGCGCTGCCGCCCGTGAAGATCCACTGCTCGATCCTGGCCGAGGACGCCATCAAGGCGGCGGTCAGCGACTACCGCAACCGCCACACCGACGCCGCTTCCGAAACTTTCGAGAAGCCCGCCTGCTCGCCCGGCGCTTGAGCCCGTGACCCAACCCTCATCCATTCAAACCGACTTCCAAGGAGCCTGACATGGCCTGCCAATCCCAACCGAACGCTGCCTCTTCCTGCTCGACCGGCGCCATGCCGCCGCCGATGATGCCGATGGACGGCAGCGCCCCCGAGATCAAGATCAGCGACGCCGTGGTCGACAAGGTCGCCGGCATGATCGCCGAGGAAGGAGACCCCAACCTGCGCCTGCGCATCTTCGTGACGGGCGGCGGCTGCTCGGGCTTCCAGTACGGTTTTGCCTTCGACGACGCAGCCAAGCCCGACGACATGGAAATCACCCAGGGCTCGATCCGTGTGCTGGTCGATGCCATGAGCATCCAGTACATCGCTGGCGCGGAAATTGATTACGAAGACTCCCTGGAAGGGTCGCGTTTCGTGATCCGTAATCCGAACGCCGCCAGCACCTGCGGTTGCGGCAGTTCGTTCTCGGTCTGAGCCGGCGGGGGCTTGCGCCCTGTTCGATTCCCGACATTTTTTCTGGAGGCCCACATGTCTGTTTCCGTCACCCCCAAGGCGGCCCTGAAGATCTCCAAGGCGCTGGAGCAGCGCGGCGGGGGTCTGGGCCTGCGCGTGGCCGTCAAGACCAGCGGCTGTTCGGGCTACGCCTACGCGCTGGAGTTCGCCGATGACGCCGCACCTGAAGACCTGGTCTTCGACAGCGAAGGCGTGAAGGTGCTGGTCGATCCGCAGAGCCTGCCCATGCTCGACGGCACCCAACTGGACTGGGTGCGCGAAGGGTTGAACGAGGGATTCAAGTTCGAGAACCCGAACGCATCGGCCAGTTGCGGCTGCGGCGAATCCTTCACGGTCTGATTCACCTGGCGGCGCTCGCGCCGCGCGAGACACCCCATGGCCCTGCTGCAAATTGCCGAACCCGGTCGCGCTGCGGCCCCCCACCAGCACCGTTTGGCGGTGGGCATTGACCTGGGTACCACCAACTCCCTCGTGGCCACGCTGCGCAGCGGCATGACCACCGTGCTGACGGGCGCGGACGGCCGCAAGCTGGTGCCGTCGGTGGTGCACTACGCCGAAGGCGGTGGTGTGGTCGTGGGCCACGACGCACAGCAGCAGGCCGTCACCGATCCGCACAACACCGTGGCGTCGGCCAAGCGCCTGATCGGCCGCTCGCCGGCCGACATCGCTCCCGGCACCGTGCCCTACGAACTGGAGCCGCTCGGTCCCAGCGCGGTCGGGGTGCGCACGCGTGCGGGGGTCGTCAACCCGGTGGACGTGGGGGCCGAGGTGCTCAAGGCGCTGCGCGAGCGTGCCGAGGCCTCGCTGGGTGGTCCCCTGGTGGGGGCGGTCATCACCGTGCCGGCTTATTTCGACGATGCGCAGCGCCAGGCGACCAAGGACGCGGCGCGCAAGGCCGGTCTGAACGTGCTGCGCCTGCTCAACGAGCCGACGGCTGCGGCCGTGGCCTACGGACTGGATACCGCCAACGAAGGGGTCTACGTCGTGTACGACCTGGGCGGCGGCACCTTCGACGTGTCGGTGCTGCGGCTCAGCCGGGGCGTGTTCGAGGTCCTGTCTACCAATGGCGATGCGCAACTCGGCGGCGACGATTTCGACCAGGTGCTGGTGGACTGGTTCACCGCACTCACCCCGGACCTGGACTGGAGCCTGGACGATGCTTTGGCGCTGCGGGCGGCGGCCCGTGCAGCCAAGGAGGCCATGTCGGCGCAGCCCTCGTTCGAGATGCGCTGCGTGCACCGCGCCGACGGACGCGAAGCCCAGGCACTGCTGACGCGCGAGGTGTTCCGCGAGCTGACGCACCACCTGATCGAGCGCACGATGGGTCCGGTCAAGCGTGCGTTGCGCGACGCCGGCCTCAAGCCGGATGGCGTGGACGGTGTGGTGCTGGTGGGCGGTTCGACCCGCATGCTGCAGGTGCGCCAAGCCGTGGCCGATCATTTCGGCCGCGATCCCTACACCGGCATCGACCCCGACGAGGCCGTGGCCCTGGGGGCCGCCATCCAGGCCGATCAGCTGGCCGGCAACCGCGCGGCCGGCGACAACGGCCTGCTGCTGCTGGACGTGAGTCCGCTGTCGCTGGGCATCGAGACCATGGGCGGATTGGTCGAAAAGATCATTCCGCGCAACTCGACCGTGCCCACCGCGCGCGCCCAGGACTTCACCACCTTCAAGGACGGCCAGACCGCCATGAGCCTGCACGTCGTGCAGGGCGAGCGCGAACTGGTCAACGAATGCCGTTCGCTGGCGCGCTTCACGCTGCGCGGCATCCCGCCGATGGTGGCCGGTGCGGCCCGCATCCGCGTCACCTTCCAGATCGATGCCGACGGCCTGCTCAGCGTCACCGCCACCGAGCAGAGCTCGGGCGTGGCCGCGCACGTCGAGGTCAAGCCCAGCTACGGCCTGGCCAGCGATCAGGTCGCCGACATGCTGCGCGACGCGATGGGCAGCGCCGAAAAGGACGCGGCTTCCCGCATGCTGCGCGAGGCCGAGGTGGAGGCCCGCCGCCTGATCGACGCCGTGGACGCCGCCATGCACGAAGACGCGAAGCTGCTGCTGCCGCGTGAACAGTTTTCCATCCTGAAGGCCATGCAGGACGTGGCCGACTTGCTGGAGCAGGCCGCCGAGAGCGAAGGCAACACGCTCGACGAGCAAAAGACACTGCGCGAGGCCTTGCGCCTGGCGACCGACGGCCTCAACCAGGCCACCACCCCCTTTGCCGGGCGCCGCATGGACGCCAGGGTGCGCGAGGCGTTGGCCGGGCAGAGCATTCACGAAGTATCCGCCCGGATGCGTGAGCCCGAGGCCACCGCCGCAGTGCCCACGTCCATGGCCGTCTGAGGCGAAGGGCGTGCCGACTCGGGGAACCGGGTCGGCTTGTCCGCGTGCACGGCCGCACTGAATCCAGAACTCGACATCAGGTCTGACCATGAGCACCGATACCCCCGAAACCGCGCCAGCCTCCGCCCCCGTGGCCAAGGCACCCAAGGCTCCCACGACGGTGAAGGTGCTGCCGCACCCGCAACTGTGCCCGGAGGGCGCTGAGTTCGAGGCCCCGAGTGGCCGCAAGCTCGTGGACGCCATGCTGGAACACGGCATCGCCATCGAGCACGCCTGCGAGAAGGTGTGCGCCTGTGCCACCTGCCACGTCTACCTCCGGGAAGGGGCCGAGCACATCGCCCCGGCGGACGACGAGGAAGAAGACCAGCTCGATGCCGCCTGGGGCCTGCTGCCGCAGTCGCGGCTGTCGTGCTGTGTCAAGCTCAAGGGTCCGAAGTTGGTGGTGGAGCTGCCGCTCTACACCAAGAACCACGCGCGGGAGCACTGACGCCCGTCGGCGTCCTGCAGCACGGCGATCGCTGTCCGACATCCCCACGGGGGCCAGGGAGGAGAAGGCCGCACGGGTCACGCCGTGCGGCCTTTTTCATGCGGGTGTCGAGGCGTCCGGGCCATCGGGACGTGTGTGACAGCGGTGTGGGTGGGGTGTCGTGTCCCGTGTGGCAGACCCGATGACAAGGGTGTCGAGATCGCGACAAATCACACACCGCCGAAAGGGGTGTCTGATTTTCAATAAATCCGTTCAATATCAATGGGTTGTGTGACTCATAGTAGGTGGCACACGACTTGCGCAAAGGCAGGTACACGAACCGGAGCCTGCCGTGAGCCTCTCCCCCTTCCAACCCCGCAAGAGCATCACCGTCAACGACACCACGTTGCGCGATGGTGAGCAGACGGCGGGTGTGGCCTTCACCGACGATGAGAAGCTGGCGATTGCCGCTGCGCTCGACGCGGCCGGGGTGCCGGAGATGGAGATCGGCATTCCCGTGATGGGCGAGCACGAAGTGGAGCTGATCCAGGAGATCACCCGCACGGTCTGCCGTGCCCGCACGATGGTGTGGGCGCGGATGAACGAACGCGACATCCAGGCCGCTCTGCGTTGTCATGCCGACATCGTGCACGTGTCGATCTCGGTGTCGGACCTGCAGATCGAGCGCAAGCTGCGCCGAGACCGCGACTGGGTTCGCTCGACTTTGGTGAACACCTTGCAGCGCCTGCTCGATGCGGGTGTCACGCCCAGCGTGGGTTTCGAGGACGCCTCGCGCGCCGACCCGGATTTCCTGGCCGAAATGGCTGTGCTGGCCCAGTGGGGCGGTGCGGTGCGCGTGCGCTACGCCGACACGCTGGGCATCCTGGATCCGTTCCAGACGCGTGATCGTCTGGCCCACCTGCGCAGCCGCATCGACCTCGACATCGAGATCCACGCCCACAACGACCTCGGCCTGGCCACGGCCAACACGTTGGCGGCCGTGATGGGCGGCGCCACGCACGTCAGCACCACCGTCAACGGGCTGGGCGAGCGCGCCGGCAATGCGGCGATGGAAGAAGTCGTGATGGCGGCTCGCCACCTCTACGGCATCGAGTGCGGCATCGACACCGCTCACCTGCCGGCCATCAGCTCACTGGTGGCGCAGGCATCGGGTCGTCCCGTGGCGCCGGGCAAGTGCATCGTCGGCGAGGCGGTCTTCAGCCACGAATCGGGCATCCACGTCGACGGCATCCTGAAGGATCGCCGCACCTACGAAGGCTTCGCACCGGAAGAGGTCGGGCGTCACCACCGCCTGGTGCTGGGCAAGCACTCGGGCACGGCCGGTGTGCTGAGCACCTACGAACGCCTCGGACTGAACATCGAATCCGCACATCTCCCCGACCTGCTCGAACGCATCCGCGACCACGCCATGCGCGTCAAGCGCGAGCCTTCGACGCAGGAGCTCATGCGCTTCTACGTCGAAGCCTGCCTTCCCACCACGGGCCTCGCCCGTTCCTGACACCGGACCCTGCCTTTTCGGAGCCCCCGCCATGGACAGCCTGACCCAACGCCTCAAGGCCCTTTCCAGCGCCGAAGACTTCCTGGTCTTCTTCGGCATCGAATACGAGCCGTCTGTGGTGCACGTGAACCGCCTGCACATTCTCAAGCGCTTCTACCAGTACCTGCACCGTGCCGACGACCTGGCCGGGCTGGACGAGACCGAGATGTTCCGCCGCTACCGCGAGATGCTGAACCAGGCGCACAACGACTTCGTCAAGTCCAACGCCGTCACCGAGAAGGTCTTCAAGGTCTTCCAGGATGCCGAGGGCCAGCAGCACGTCTCGATCAAGTCGCTCAAGGACAGCCTGGCCGAGCGTCGCCAGGCGGCCGCACCCATCACCCCCCGAGGTGCGGCGGCCTGACCGCCCGCGCCCAGTTTGCCGAGCTCACCCCCAGCGCTCGTTTTCCCCGCCCGACGCAGGAGCCCACCCCATGCACATCGTCGTCTGCATCAAGCAGGTCCCGGATTCCGCCCAAATCCGTGTCCACCCGGTGACCAACACCATCATGCGACAGGGCGTCCCGGCCATCGTGAACCCGTATGACCTGTTCGCGCTGGAGGAGGCCCTGCGCCTGAAGGACCAGTTCGGTGGCCGGGTGACGGTGCTGTGCATGGGCCCGCCGCAGGCCGAGGATTCGCTGCGCAAGTGCATCAGCTTCGGCGCCACCGACGCCATCCTGGTGACCGACCGCGCCTTCGCCGGTGCCGACACCCTGGCCACCAGCTACGCGCTGACGGCGGCCATCCGCAAGATCAGCCAGGAACAGCACGTGGACCTGGTGTTCACCGGCAAGCAGACCATCGACGGTGACACCGCCCAGGTCGGCCCCGGCATCGCCAAGCGTCTGGGCTGGAACCTGCTGACCTACGTCAGCAAGATCAACGAGGTCGACCTCGACGGCCAGACCTTGACCGTCGAGCGCCGTGCCGAAGGTGGGGTGCAGAAGCTCAAGACCACGCTGCCCAGCCTGATCACCATGCTCGAAGGCACGAACGAAATGCGCTTCGCCACCATGGAAGACATGCTGCGCGCGGCCCGTGTGCCGGTGAAGAAGTGGAACAAGGACGACGCCGGCATCGAGGACGTCACCAAGATCGGCCTGAAGGGCAGCCCGACCATCGTCTCCAAGGTGTTTGCGCCCAAGTCGCGCAGCGAGCGCGCGGAGATGCAGGAGGTCGGTGACGGCGCCAGCGTCAACGACGTGTGCCTGAACGTGCTGCAGAAGATCTTCACGACCCACCCGACGCTGGAACAGGAAACCGTCGAGCGCCTGAGCGCCTGAGCGCCTGAGTCCGCCCCCACAGGAGAACAAGACATGGCCGAACCCAACAAGCCCTCGATGTCTGCCGCGGCTGCGGCGGGCGCCGCCAAGACCGCCGGCCGCAGTGGCCGCAGCACCGAACTGCCCGAACACCTGAAGGTCTACAAGGGCGTCTGGGTGTTCATCGAACACGACCGCAACCAGGTCCACAGCGTCAGCTGGGAGCTGATGGGCGAAGCCCGCAAGCTGGCCGACAAGCTGGGTGTGGACGTCTGTGGCGTGCTGCTCGGCGGCCCCAACGACAAGATGGAGGACTTCGCCAAGGAGGCCTATGTCTACGGCGCGGACCACTGCTACATCATGCGCGACCCGGTTCTGCAGGGCTACCGCAACGAGCCTTACACCAAGGGCCTGACCGATTTGGTCAACAAGTACCAGCCCGAGATCATGCTGCTGGGCGCCACCACCATGGGCCGCGACCTTGCCGGCTCGGTGGCCACCACGCTGGGCACCGGCCTGACGGCGGACTGCACGGAGCTCAACATCGACGGTCGTGCACTGGCCGCCACCCGCCCGACCTTCGGCGGCTCGCTGCTGTGCACGATCATGACTCTGGCCTACCGCCCGCAGATGGCCACGATGCGCCCCCGCACCGCGCCCATGCCGCGCCGCGACGACACCCGCACCGGCGACATCATCACGATGGAGCTGGGCATGATCGAGACGGACATCGTCACCAAGCTGCTCGAGTTCATCCCCGACGCCAACCGCAACACGGTGAACCTGGCCTACGCCGACATCATCGTCTCGGCCGGCAAAGGCCTGAAAAACGCCGACAACTGCAAGCTGGTGTGGGACCTGGCCCGTGTGCTGGGCGCCGAAGTGGGCGCGACCCGCGCCGTCACCCAGGCCGGCTGGATGGACGCCGAGCGTCAGGTCGGCCAGACCGGCAAGACGGTGCGCCCCAAGCTCTACATCGCCGCCGGCATCTCGGGCGCGATCCAGCACCGCGTGGGCATGGAGGCTTCGGACGTGATCGTCGCGATCAACACCGACCCCAACGCCCCGATCTTCGATTTTGCGCACCACGGCATCGTCGGCAACGCGATGCAGGTGCTTCCCGTGCTGACGGAAACCTTCCGCAGCTATCTCGACAAGCGCGTCCGCAAGGTGGCGTAAGGAGGCCCGACCATGGCTGAAAAGTTCGATGCGATCGTCGTCGGAGCCGGACCTTCCGGCAACGCGGCGACCTACACGCTGGCAAAAGCCGGCCTCAAAGTCCTGCAGATCGAGCGCGGGGAGTATCCTGGCTCGAAGAACGTGCAGGGCGCCATCCTGTACTCGGACGCGCTGGAAAAGATCATTCCGGACTTCCGCGACGAGGCCCCGCTGGAGCGCCACATCATCGAGCAGCGCATGTGGATGCTCGACGAGAAGAGCTTCGTCGGCTCGCACTTCCGCAGCGAGGACTACAACAAGCCGCCGTACAACCGTTACACCATCATCCGGGCGCAGTTCGACAAGTGGTTCAGCTCCAAGGTCCGCGAAGCCGGCGCGCTGCTGATCTGCGAAACCACCGTTGAGCAGTTGCTGATGGACGGCGACAAGGTGGTCGGCGTGCGCTGCGACCGCATGGGCGGCGATGTGTTTGCTGACGTGGTGATCCTGGCTGACGGCGTGAATTCCACGCTGGCCCGCAAGGCCGGCTTCCACCCCGAGATCCAGGCCAAGAACGTGGCCCTGGCCGTCAAGGAAATCCTCTTCATGCCCGAGGAGGTGATCCAGCAGCGCTTCAACATTGGCGAGGAATCGGGCGTCGTTATCGAGATGATGGGCTCCGTCACCGAGGGCATGGTGGGTACGGGCTTCCTGTACACCAACAAGGACTCGCTGACCATCGGCGTGGGCTGCATGCTGAGCGACTTCAAGGCCAACCCGAAGCGCACGACGCCTTACGACCTGCTCGACAAGCTCAAGAAGCATCCCTCCATCGCTCCGCTGATCGAAGGCGGCGAGATGAAGGAGTACGCCGCGCACCTGATCCCCGAGGGCGGATTCAACGCCATCCCCAAAATCTACGGCAACGGCTGGATGATCGTGGGCGACTCGGGCGGCTTCGTGAATGCCGCCCACCGCGAAGGTTCCAACCTGGCCATGACCACCGGTCGCATCGCCGCTGAAACGGTGATTGCGGCCAAGGCCGAGGGCAAGGAGATGAGCGACAAGACGCTGTCGGCCTACAAGTCTTCGCTGGATGCGTCCTTCGTCATGAAGGACCTGAAGAAGTACCGCAACATGCCTGACGTGCTGCACGACAGCCCGCAGTTCTTCACCACCTACCCGGACCTGGTCGCTGGCGCCATGAAAAAGCTGTTCACCGTGGACGGCGTGGACAAGCTGACCAAGGAAAAGGAAATCATGGGGGCCTTCAAGGGCGCCCGCAAGTGGACCGGCCTGGTCGGTGACGCATTCAAACTCTGGAGGGCCGTGCGATGAGCGCCGCTGCAGCAGCACACGTGAACGTGGAAGAGAAGCTCTTCCAGAACCGTTACAAGGTCGACCATGGTCGACCGCACATCAAGATCAAGGCCCCCGAGGTGTGCGCCAACGATTGCCAGTCGCAGGCCTGCACCTACGTGTGCCCGGCGTCTTGCTACAAGGCCGAAGGCAACCGCACGGTGACGCTGATCACCGACGGTTGCCTGGAGTGCGGCAGTTGCCGCGTGATCTGCACCGAGCACACCAACGTGGCCTGGGAGTACCCACGGGGCGGACACGGCATCTTGTTCAAGTTCGGTTGAAGCGGGAGCGCATGGGCTGGCCGGCCGTGAGGTCGGCGCCCGCGGTTCCCGCTCGTCTTTTGGAGCCGGCAGGTGAGGGTGTCTGCGCCTGTCGGTTCGGCCCGCGAAAGAAAGAGTGTTCCCCATGAATGTTGAAACCTTTCTCGCCCACGCGATCGCGTTGGAGCGCGAGGCGGCTCGCCGCTACGAAGAATTGGCAGCGGCCATGCACACGGACGGCAATGCCGAGCTGAAAGAGTTTTTCGCTCGTATGGCTCATTACTCCCGGATGCATCTGAACGAGGCCGTGGCCAAGGCCGGCTTTCGCACCATCCCGATGCTGGCACCCGAGGAGTTCGAGTGGCCCGACGGCACGGCGCCCGAAACCGCCGACTGGGCCGGTGTCGACAGCCTGCTGGGTCCGCGTGGCGCGCTGGATCTGGCCATGGACAGTGAGCGCCGTGGACATGCCTTCTATGCCACCGTGTCCGCCAGCACCATCGATCCGGAGCTGCGCGAACTCGCGGCCGAGTTTGCCGAGGAAGAAGCCGACCACGTCCGTCAGCTCGAAAAGCTGATCGCCGCCTGTCCCTCGGAATGATTTGCGCCGGCGGCCTGGGCTGCCGGCATCTTCACCGCCTTGTTTGAAGGAGTGTCCATGCCCCGTCCTGCTCGCCATGTCTTCGTCTGCACGCAGCAGCGTCCGCCCGGCCATCCTCGTGGTTCCTGCGCGGCTCAGGGGTCCACGGCCGTGCTTCAGGCCTTCTGGGGCGAGTTGCAGAAGCGCCAGGCCTACGAAGCGGTCGCCATCACCTACTCGGGCTGCCTGGGCCCTTGTGACGGGGGCCCCAATGTCGTCGTGTATCCGGAGGGCACGCTTTATCAGCGTGTGACGCCGGCCGACGTGAACGAGATTTTCGATACCCACCTCATCGGTGGACAGGAAGTGGAGCGCCTGAAGGCATCCGGCGCCACCTGGTGAGCGGATCTGGTTTTCGCAGAACCTGCCGGGCCACGGCAGGTTTTTTTTTGCCCCGGGAGTGATCGCGTGTTGGATTTGACCTGCATCAAGTACAGATTCGCACATGCTTATCCTGAATCAATCTGTCCGGGTTGGGGCGCAGAACTTGCGGAATGCAGCGGGCACCGGTGCATTTCAGGGCGAACCGCCCCGTCGAGAGGCGGGGGCCGCACCGATGTGCATCCGGGTGCACCGGATGCAAGCCCCGATTCATTGCAGAGGTGGTGACATGCCAAGCCAGAGCCAGCAGGAACGCTCCCACGTGGAGCTCATCACCGTCTACGAGATCTGCCGCATCCTGGGGGCCTCGCTGGACATCGGCCGCAGTTTCCACGATGCCCTCAACGTGCTGGCTGCCCACATCGGGCTCAGCCGCGTGATGATCGTGTTGACCAGCGAAGACGATGCGGACGAGTTGTGCGTGCACAGCGCGGTGGGGTTGTCGCCGGAGCATGAGGCGAGAGGCACCTGGCGACGTGGCGAGGGGGTCGTGGGGCGGGTGTTCGCGTCGGGACTGCCGGTGGTGGTGCCCGACATCAGCCAGTCGGCCGAGTTCGTGGACCGAACGGGGGCCTTCGGTGCCCGGCCGGACCGCGTGCTGTCGCTGATCGCCGTGCCGCTCAAGACCGAGCACCATCGCCTGGGGGTGTTGATGGCCCAGCGCGAGCTCAGTGGCACCGCCCGCCTGAGCGACGACCAGCGCATCCTGACCATGGTGTCCACGCTGCTGGCCCAGGCTGCGGCCTTGCACTTCGCCGTGCGTGACGAGCACCACCGCCTGCAGCAAGAATCGATGCGCCTGCAGAAAGCACTCAGCCGCGAGCCCCGGGGGCGTTACACGCTGGACAACGTCGTGGGGGTGTCCCGGCCGATGCAGGAGGTGTTCGCCGAGGTGCATCAGGCCGCCCCGTCCCGGGCCACCGTGCTGCTGCGCGGGGAGTCCGGTACGGGCAAGGAGGCCATCGCGCGGGCCATCCACTACCTGTCGCCCCGCAAGGAAGCGCCCTTCATCAAGGTCAACTGCGCGGCGCTGACCGAATCGCTGCTCGAGAGCGAACTGTTCGGCCACGAGCGGGGATCGTTCACCGGTGCGGCGGGCGATCGCAAGGGCCGCTTCGAGCTGGCCCATGGAGGGACGTTGTTCCTCGACGAGGTGGGCGACATCTCGGCGGCCTTTCAGGCCAAGCTGCTGCGGGTGCTGCAGGAGCGCGAATTCGAGCGCGTGGGCGGCAACAAGTCCATCAAGGTCGACGTGCGGCTGATCTGCGCCACGAACCGCGACCTGGAGAAGATGGTGCAGCGAGGTGAGTACCGAGCCGACCTGTACTACCGCATCAACGTCGTCTCGATCTTCCTGCCGCCGCTGCGTCAGCGCCGCGAGGACATCCCGCCGCTGGTGGGTTACTTCCTGGAACGCTTCAACAAGGAAAACCGCCGCCAGCTCAAGATCACGCCCGATGCCATGAAGGTGATGACCAACTGCTACTGGCCCGGCAACGTGCGCGAGCTGGAAAACTGCATCGAGCGCACCGCGACGATGGTGCAGGGGGAGTTCATCCGCGATCTGGCCTTTCCCTGCAAGCACAACCGTTGCCTGACCCAGACCCTGCATCACATCGAGAAGGCCGATGCCGTGGCACCGGCGGCGATGCCGATCGATTTTGTGCCCCGAGGCGCAGCCCCTGGATACGCTGTGCCGGCCAACGGGGCACAGCCCTACCTGCCGCCCGGCATGCCTGCCACCGGGTTGCCGGACGGAGCGGGCGGTTATCGGGCGCCGGCGGGTGCGGAACTCGACGGTGGCGATGTTCTCCAGATTGGGCCGACGTCTCGACTGGGGGACGTGAACCTGCGCTCCTCCGGGTACGAGCCTCCTCCCGAAGACGACCGGGCACGATTGATCTGGGCCCTGGAGCAGTGCGGCTGGGTCCAGGCCAAGGCGGCGAGGTTGCTCAAGGTCACGCCGCGGCAACTTGGGTATGCCTTGCAAAAACACCGCATCGAGGTGCGCAAACTCTGAGGCGTGGCGACCGCTCTGGGCCGTTCATGTGTCGGGAAATGGCATGGACAGGTCGGGTTCCCTAAAATCCGACCTTTCGTCCTCGCGACGTACACGCTCCGCACCCGCCATGACCGACGCCCTCTCCAAGTCCTTTGAACCGTCTCCCATCGAAGCCAAGTGGGGCCCCGAGTGGGAGGCCAGCGGCGTCTACCAGCCCA
>CAYYCN010000003.1:0-76448 GCA_964470355.1 uncultured Sphaerotilus sp. | reverse complement strand
ACGTCACCGGCAACACGCACCGCAGCGAGTTCTGCATCGACAAGCTGTACTCGCCCGACAGCTCGACCGGCCGCCTGGGCCTGCTGGAGCTGCGTGCGTTCGAGATGCCGCCGCACGCGCGCATGTCCATCGTGCAGCAACTGCTGCTGCGCACGCTGATCGCGCGCTTCTGGAAGGAGCCCTACCGCGCGCCGCTGGTGCGCTGGGGCACCGAGTTGCACGACCGCTTCCTGCTGCCGACCTTCGTGCAGATGGATTTCGACGACGTGATGGAGGATTTGCGCCTGTCGGGCTACGCGTTCGAGAGCGCCTGGTTTGCGCCGCACTTCGAGTTCCGTTTCCCGAAGGTGGGCGAGGTCGCGGCCAAGGGTGTGCACCTGACGATCCGCACGGCGCTGGAGCCCTGGCATGTGATGGGCGAAGAGGGCGCGCCGGGCGGGACGGTGCGATATGTGGACTCGTCGCTGGAGCGTGTCGAGGTCAAGGTGACGGGTCTGGTCGATCCGCGCCACGTCGTCACGGTCAACGGTGTGCCGGTGCCACTGCAGCCCACAGGGCGTGTCGGTGAGTTCGTCGCCGGCATCCGCTACCGCGCGTGGCAGCCGCCGTCGGCGTTGCACCCGACCATCGGCGTGCACGCACCGCTCACGTTTGATGTGGTCGATACCTGGAACCAGCGCTCCATCGGTGGCTGCCAGTACCACGTGGCGCATCCGGGCGGCCGCAATTACGACACCTTCCCGGTCAATTCCTATGAAGCGGAAAGCCGCCGTCTGGCGCGCTTCTTCGCGATGGGACACACACCGGGCAAGGTGGTGCCGGGGTCGGTCGAGCGGAGCTGGGAGTTCCCGTTCTCGCTGGATCTGCGTCGCCGTTGAGCGGGGCAGTGTGCGGGTTTTCGGTGCGGGCCCTCGGGCCCGCCCGAAAAGATCCCTGGTGAGGGACGCCCGCGGCGCTCAGAAGGGAACTCGGGCGTTTGCTCTCCGACGTATGCCCGATTTCAAGGCATCATCCGAGGATGCAAACAAGTCTGCTTCCCGACGAGGAGCCGGACGCCGCCGCCTTGGCCTTGGCTGCGGCGGCGCGGGGGACCGTTGGACACCATGACGAGCTTCGGGGGCTGCTGACCACCCGGGCCGACGCCGCGTCGACTTCCCGTACCTCGGGGGTGGCGCCCCTGTGGCGTGACTTCTTCGCCGTGTGCGGTCCCCACGGATGGGCCGACCTGGGGGCCCGCTATGAGCGCGTTCAGGCGCGGGTCCGCGAGGACGGGGCGTCCTACAACGTGTATGCCGAAGGCGGAGAAAGCGCGCGGTCCTGGCCGCTGGAATTGCTCCCGCTGATTCTGGGCGCCCAGGAGTGGGAGCGCATCGAGCGCGGGGTGTGCCAGCGTGCACGCCTGCTGGAGGCCGCGCTGGAGGATCTCTACGGGCCACAGGAACTGGTTCGCAACGGCTTGCTGCCTGCGCCGTTGGTGTTCGGGCACCCGCAATATCTGCGCCCCATGCATGGCACCCAGCCGGCGGGCGGGGCGTGGATGCACGTCGTGGCCGTGGATCTGGCCCGGGGACCGGACGGCCACTGGTGGGTGGTCGGCCATCGCTGTGGAGCACCCTCCGGCCTGGGATACCTGCTGGAAAACCGGCTCATCATCGGCCAGCAGTTCCCGGAGACCTTCCGCCGCCTGCGCGTGCAGCGCATCGCCTCGGCGTTTCGATCTTTGATGGAAGGGCTGTTGCACGCCAGTCCGGCCGGGGACCGTTCGCGGGCGGTGCTGCTTACGCCGGGACCGCGCAACGAGACCTACTTCGAACACGTGTTTCTCGCCCGCTACCTGGGCCTGAGCTTGGTCGAAGGCTCGGACCTCACGGTGCGCCACCAGAAGCTCTACCTCAAGACGCTGCATGGCCTGGAGCGGGTGCACGTCGTGATGCGGCGGGTCGACGACGACTGGCTGGATCCTCTGGAGCTGAGGCCCGATTCGGCACTGGGCGTGCCGGGCCTACTGGAGGTTGTCCGGGCCGGGGAGGTCGTGATGGCCAACGTGCCGGGTTGCGGCGTGCTGGAGAGCCCTGGGTTGAACGCCTTCTGGCCGGCCGTGTCCCGGCGGTTGCTCAAGGAGGAGTTGCTGCTGCCGGCGACCACCGCGTGGTGGTGCGGCGAAGAGAGTGTCTGGCAGGCCAACCGTGACAAGCTGGCCGACTACATCATCATGCCGAGTTTTGCGGACGGGCCGGTCACCCGCTCGTTCGAGCCCGTGGTGGCTCGGGAGTTGGATGCCGCCGGCCTGCAGACCTGGAAAGCGCGCATCGAGGCGGATCCGGCTGCGCACACCTTGCTCGAACCGGTGCATCCGTCCGAACTGCCGGTCTGGCGCGACGGACGGATCGAGCCGCGGCCTGTTGTGCTGCGGGTATTTGCATTGCTGGATGGCAGTGGCGAGTGGCGGGTGCTGCCTGGGGGACTCACCCGGGTGGCGACGCCCCGCGGAATGCCGTTGTCGGCCAGTGACGGACGTTCCACCTCCGGCCAACGCAGCAGCGCCGATGCCTATCTGTCGATGCAGCGCGGCAGTGCCAGCTCGGACACTTGGGTGCTGACCCGCGGCGAGGTGGATGCCCTGTCGTTGCTGCCTCAGCCGCTCAAGCCGGAGGACCTGGCCGGATGGCACCGCGTGATCACCAGCCGGTCGGCCGAAAACCTGTTCTGGCTGGGCCGCTACACCGAGCGTGCGGAAAACACCGTGCGCCTGGTGGCCATCATGCTGGAGCACCTCAACACGGGCACACCAGCCGTGCTGGATGTGCTGTATCGGCTGGCCCGTCACCACGGTCTGGTGGGCAAGGACACGCCCAATCCCGCGTCCCAGGAAAAGGGGGCGGCCCGGCGTTTCGAGCGGACACTGGTGCAGTCCCTCGGCGATCCGGCGGGATCCACCAGCTTGGCCTTCAATCTACGGTCCTTGCGCTTTTGCGCCGAGTCGCTGCGGGATCGCCTGTCGCAGGAACACTGGGCGCTCATCCTGGATCTGGAGTCGCGGTTCCTGCGCCGTCTGCAGGGCGTGGTGCGGCGGCCCGGTCATGAGCCGCTGAGCGACATCCTGGGGGTGCTGGGCAAGACGGCCACCCAGCTGGCGGCCATCACCGGAGCCCAGACCGACCGCATGACCCGTGACGACGGCTGGCGCCTGCTCAGCGTCGGTCGCCAGATCGAGCGCCTGGACATGCTGTCCTTTGCCCTGTCGCTGGCTTTCCGTTCCCGCTTGCATGAGCTCGACGATGGCTTTTCGCTGTTGCTGGGTCTGTTTGACTCGACCATCACCTACCGGGCGCAGTTCCAGGCCCGGCGCGAAGTGCCGCCCATGCTGCACCTGCTGGTTCTCGATACCGAAAACCCCCGCTCGCTCGGCTGGGTGGCCCGCACGTTGCGCGAGCGGCTGATCAAGCTGGCCCGCCACGACGTGGAGTGGGCCCATGGGGTGTGCGAAGGTCTGCCCCAACCGCACCGCTGGGACCTTGCAGCGCTGTGCCGCACCAACGCCAAGGGCGAGCATGAGCATCTCCTGAAAGACCTCAAGGCGTGTTGCGACGGGTCGCAGCGCCTGTCCAACGACATCAGCCGACGACTGTTCTCGCATGTGGGTCTGACCGACCAGGCGGTGTGGCAATGAGTGGAGGACGTCGGCTGCACGTGCTGCACGAGACCCGTTACGCCTACGAATCGGCGGTGGAACTGGCGCACCACGCGGGTCTGCTGCGTCCCCGTACGACCCCCCGCCAGCGGGTGCTGAACTGGTCCTTGCGCATGAATCCGTTGCCGGATCCCATCGAGGGGCCGGGCGCGAGCCAGGGGGTGCGCCACGCCCAGGATGCCTGGGGCAACTGGCGCTGCTGGTGTTCCCATTCCCGTGTGCACGATACGCTGCTGGTGGCCTCGCGGTTCACGGCCGAGGTGTTGGCCGCACCGCCTTTGAACCTGACCGCCAGCCCTCCGTGGGAACAGGTGGCCCAGCGGCTGCGCTACCGCCCGGGGGTGCCGCTGGACGACGCGCTGGAGTTCAGCCTGCCTTCGGACTATGCCCCACGCACGGCCGCGCTGGCGGCGTTCGGGCGCTTGTCGTTCCAGAGTCGCCGGCCGCTGCTGGCGGGCGCGCTGGATCTGATGCACGCCGTCTACAAGGGTTTTGAGTACAAGCCGTCGAGCACTTCGGTGGCCACCCGGGCGCCGGAAGCCCTGAGGCTGCGCAGGGGGGTGTGCCAGGACTTTGCGCACGTCATGATCGGTGCCATGCGTTCCCTGGGTCTGGCGGCCCGCTACGTGAGCGGATACCTGCTCACCCACCCGCCTGAGGGGCAGCCGCGCCTGGTCGGGGCCGATGCGTCCCACGCGTGGGTCGAGGTCTGGTGTCCACTCAACGGTTGGGTGGCCCTGGATCCCACCAATGCCCTGGTGGTGGATCAGGACCACGTGACGCTGGCTTGGGGGCGCGATTACGCCGACGTGGCTCCGCTGCGCGGTGTGATCCGCGGGGGCGGGCAGGCTGTGCCGCACGTGGCGGTCACGGTCATGCCTGAGGCCGAGGCGATTTCCCTGATCGGAGATTGACAACCACTCAAGGGCATGCTCGGGCCGCCGATATGGGTTGCAGGATCTTCCAAAGAAGCCATACCCATGTTCAAGGCCCTGCAGCGACTCTTTTCCCGCCGAGCCCCCTCCGCGAGCGACATCCAGTTGATCGAGGAGTGGGCCCTGCAGCGGGGCGACCCCGTCAAGCGTGACCGCAAGGGTCAGGGGGCGGTCGTGTCTTTCAACGTCGAGGGGGGGCCGGCCCGCCTGGAGTGGGGGCCCGCCCAGCGCCCCTACATCCAGGGCCGCGAACTGCGTGTGCGGGTGGACCTGGGGCTGCCGCCTTCGCTTGAAATGATGGTGATGTCCCGGCCGCTGGCGCAATGGCTCGAGTCCGATGCCTACAGCCAGCTCGTGCGTGGACACCAGACCGGCATTGACAGCGCCCTGCCTGAAGAACAGCGCTGGCTGGCGGTGTTCGACCCGCTGGAGGTCGAGGTGCCGGAGGCGGTGCACCACCAATTCCTGGTCCTGTCCGGATCGCCCAGCCACGCACGGCGCTGGCTGAGAGGGGATTTGGCCAACCGTCTGCAGCGCGCCATCACACGCTGGTTGCCGGCCGATGCACCACTGGTGCTGATGACCATGCGTGGGCGTCTGTACCTGCGCACTTCGGCACCCCAGGTGGACCGGGCCTTGCTCGACGGCGTGCGCGGACTGGCCGAGACCGCTTCCCTGCGGGCCATCGCCTGCCAGAAGCGACCGCGCGCGTCCGTTCAGGACCGCGCGCCCGAGGCCCGCCGCGACGTGCATGCCGACGTGCTGGGCAGCATCGCCTCGGCGAGCATGCTCAACGAGGCCGCCGACATGGTGGCCGATCCGCTGGACGCGTTCGAGAACAGCGGTGGCCACCCGTCGGATCTGATGACCTTGCCCATGGTGGCCGAGTTCGAAGGCACGGATTACCCGTCGGACTTCATCATCGATCCGATCGATGCCGATCTGAAGATCTGAGCTTTTCAGGCACGCCGGGGTCGGCGTGCCCGGATGGGATCAGGCCGGCAGCCGAAGCGCCAGGCGCGCCAGCGCGGCGTCCAGCGTTTCCTGCTTCTTGGCGAAGCACAGGCGCACGATGCGTTGGTTGCGCCCGTCTGCATAGAACGCCGACAACGGGATGGCGGCCACACCGACTTCGCGGGTGAGCCATTCGCAAAAAGCCGGCTCGGGCAGGTCGCGCACTTCGGGCGGGGTGCGGCTGTAGTCCACACACTGGAAATACGTGCCTTCGCAAGGCAGGGGTTTCAGGCACGTGAGTGCCAAGCCCGCGAGAAAGTGATCGCGCTTGGCTTGGTAGAAGGCTGGCAGTTCCAGATAGTGCGCGGGCTCGGCCAAATGGTGGGTCAGGGCATGCTGCATCGGTGTGTTCACCGTGAACACGTTGAATTGGTGGACTTTGCGGAATTCCTCCATCAGCGTGCGGGGGGCGGCGGCATAGGCCACCTTCCAGCCGGTGACGTGGAAGGTCTTGCCGAAGCTCGACAGGTGGATCGCACGTGCCGCCAGTTCCGGGTGCCGGGCCACGCTCTGGTGCACCCGCCCGTCGAAGCACATGTGCTCGTACACCTCGTCGGAGATCACCAGCACCGGGGTGGGACGCAGCACCTCGGCCAGGCGCTGCAGGTCCTGGGCCGACCACACGGTGCCGGTCGGGTTGTGTGGCGTGTTCAGGATCAGCGCCCGCGTGCGTGGCGACAGGGCCCGTGCCAGACGGTCGAAATCGGGACGAAAACCGGGGGCGTCCAGCGGCACATGCACACAACGCCCGCCGGCCAGCGTGACGGCCGGTTCGTAGCTGTCGTAGCAGGGGTCGAAGACGATCACCTCATCGCCCGGGCCGACCAGGGCCAGAACGGCGGTCAGGATGGCCTGGGTCGCGCCGGCCGTGACGGTGATCTCGTGCTGCGGGTCGTACCGGTGGCCGTAAAGCCGCTCGATCTTGTCCGCAATGCGGGCGCGCAACGCAGGAACCCCGGCCATCGGTGGGTATTGGTTGTGGCCGGCGTCCAGTGCGTCCTTGACTGCCTGCATCAACTCGGGAGAGCCGTCGAAGTCCGGAAACCCCTGGCCGAGGTTGACGGCACCGCATTCCGTGGCCAGCGCCGACATCACGGTGAAAATGGTGGTGCCCACCTGGGGCAGCCGGCTTGACACGGCCGGGGTCGGGTGCGGGAGTTCAGGCATGCAGGCTCCGTCAGAGGTCGTTCGGGCAGGTGCCGGAGGCGGACTCGTCGCCCGTGCCCACCAGGGCGCGTTCAATGAGGGGCCGGGACAGCCGCTCCGAGAGCAGTTCGGCGAAGGTGTACACGAAGGTCCGCAGATAGGCCCCACGTTTGAAGGCGATGCGCGTGAGGTTCGGACCGAAGAGGTGGCCCACCGGTTTGGCCAGCAACTCGGGATGGGGGCCTGCAAAGGCCGGGTCTTCCTTGACCGCCATCTCGGCCACCAGGCCCACGCCCAGGCCCAGTCGGACGTAGGTTTTGATCACGTCTGAGTCGATGGCCTCCAGCACGTAGCGTGGGTGCAGGTCACGTTGCGCGAAGGCGGCGTCGATCTTGCCCCGTCCGGTGAACGACGGGTGGTAGGAGATGAGCGGCTGGGTGGCCAGGTCGTCGAGGGTCAGGCGTTCGGTGCGGGCCAGCGGATGCTGGGGCGGCACCACCGCAACGTGGCGCCACTCGTAACAGGGCAGGGTGACGAGGTCGTCGTACAGGGCCAGGCCCTCCGTGGCCACGGCGACCTCGGCTTCGTCGTCGAGCACCATCTGCGCGATCTGTTGAGGGGTGCCCTGGTGCAGGCTGATCGCCACCTCGGGAAAGCGGGCGCGCAGGGCCGCCACTGGCGAGGGCAGCACGTAGCGGGCCTGCGTGTGCGTGGCGGCGATGGACAGCGTGCCGGCTTCCTGGCGCGTGTAGTGCTCGCCGATGCGCTTGAGGTTGGCCACCTCGCGCATGATGATCTCGACCGAACGCAACACTTCTCGGCCGGGCTCGGTGATGCGCTTGAGGCGCTTGCCGTGGCGCGCGAAGATGTCGACGCCCAACTCCTGTTCCAGCTCCAGGATTGCCTTGGAGATGCCGGGCTGTGACGTATGCAGCGCCTTGGCGGTTTCGGTCAGGTTGAGGTTGTGGCGCGCCGCTTCCATCACGAAGCGGAATTGGTGCAGGTTCATGCCGGGCCCTGCGGCGGGGTGTCGGGTGTCGCGGCGGACAGCGAAGCCTCGACCAGCACCTGAGTGGCCGTGGCGATGGCCTCGATCACCGTGTCGGATTCACCGATGGTGTGCGTGGCGTCCAGGCGAACCCCTGGATGGGCCAGGCGGGCCTGTTCCAGCAGGATCGGCAGATCGCGCCGGATGTGGCCGCCGGCGCCCAGGAACAGCGGCACGAGCGTCACGTGGTCGCAGCCTTGGTCCACCAGGGCCTGCAGCGCCCCGTTCAGATCGGGGGCCATGAGCTCCAGGAACCCCAGCGCCACCGGCCGTTCGGGTTGGGCCTGGCGCAGCCGTTGTGTCAGTTTTTCGAACGGGCCAGCCCACGCCGGATCGCGGGCACCATGGGCAAAAAGCAGCAGTCCGTGCATGAGGATCTCCAGAGGTTCAGCGGTGACGCACCAGCCATTGGAAGGCCGCCATGGACAGCAGCAGGTACACCAGGCTGGGCACACTCGCGGCGATCCAGGGTGTCCAGTTCTGCAGCAGGCCGAGGTGGCTGGCCACGTTGTTGAGCAGCACGAAGCTGATGCCCAGCATGATTCCGCCGAAGACCTTCAGGCTCATGCCCCCGCTGCGTGCGCTCAGGTAGGCGAACGGCAGGGCCAGCGCCATCATCACCAGGCAGGCGAAGGGGTAGAGCGCCTTTTTCCAGAACTGGATTTCGTGGCGCTGGGCCGACTGGGCGTTTTCCGCGAGGTGGGACATGTAGGTGAACAGGGCCCCCGTGGTCATGGTCCGCAATGGCAACACCGCCGCGCCCACCACCTGCGGGGTCAGCGAGCTGGGCCATTCCAGCTGTGCGCTGGATTCGTTGGCGGGCAGCGCGGGCTGCTGGTCGGGCCGCCAGTGGGTGACGCGTGCCTCATGGAGCTGCCATGTGCCGCTGGAGCCGATCTGCGCGCGGGTGGCGGTGATGCGGCGGGTCAGGTTGCCCCGCCCGTCGAACTCGAAGATACGCACACCCTGGACCTCGTGGTCGGAGCGAGCCGCCGCAAAGTTGATGGTGACCGCACGGGGTCCTTCGGGGGTCTGGTGGGTGTCCTTCAGCCAGGCGCCGCCGGCCTCGACCGACAGCCCGCCCTGGCGGTCGGATTGCATCAACGTGGCCTGGGTGTCGGCCCAGGGGGCCACGAAGTCGCCCATCACGAAGGTCAGCGCCACGAACATCAGTCCCAGCCGGGTGAGCAGCCACAGCGCCCGGCCGGGGCCCAGCCCACCCGTGCGCAGAATGGTGAACTCCGACGATTGCGCCAGCCGTGCCAGCGCGTAGATCGTTCCGATGAGCACCGCGATGGGCATGAGCTCGTACACGTGCCCGGGCACGAGAAACAGGCAGACCCCGAAGGCCTGGGCCAGCGAATACCCCCCCTGGCCGACGTTGTCGAGTTCTCCCACGAGGTCGAAGAACAGGAACAGGCCCAGAAACGAGGCCATCACGAACAGCGTGGCGCCCAGCACCTCTCGGTAGAGCAGTCGACGAACCGTGCGCATCAGTGTTTCCTCCGCCAGGGGGCGTTCCAGCGAGCCGCGCCGCTGCTGCGCCACCACAGCAGTCCCAGTCCCAGCGTGAGCACGATCAGGTGGATGCCCAGGGTGGCGGGCCCGAAACCCATCTTGCCGGCCCCCACCCAGGCTTGCCCGAGGTTGACCAGGTTCAGATAGACAATGAAGGCCAGCAGGGCCATCAGCAGCGTCCAGCCCCCGGCCCGACGATGACTGCCGGCGGCCATGCCCACGGCCAGGAGCATGAGGTTGGCCGGAACCAGGCTCAGGCCGATGCGCCAGGCGAGTTCCCCCTGAGCTCGGGGCCTGCCGTCCTGAAGCAGGTCGAGGGTGTCCTTCACTTTGGGACGGAGCTCTTCTGTTCGCACGGCGGCGTGCTCGTTGATGCGGACCTGGTAGTGCTCGAACCGCGCAATGGTCCGGGTCTGTCCGTTGGCATCCAGGTCCGTGCGCGAGCCGTTGTCGAGCAGCAGCATCCGCCCGTGTTCGTCGTTGACCACCCGACCCGACTGGGCCGTGGTGACGCCCTCGCGCTTTTCCCGCTGATCCAGGATGAAGATGTTGCGGCCGGTGCCCGCGTCCGCGCTTTCCTTGTCGATGAAGAAGACCCGCCGCCCGTCCGCGGAGGCCTGGAACTGGCCGGCGGCCACGCGTGAGAGGTCGGATCGCTTTTCGTAGCGCTCCTTGAGTTCGTCGGTGTTGCGGTGAGCCCAGGGCCACACGACCAGGGCCAGCACCACCACGGCCAGCTGGATGGGCCACACGAAACGCCAGACCGGACGCACGAAGCGCATCAGCGAGACCCCGCTGGCGAGCCAGACCGCCATCTCGCTGTCGCGGTACAGGCGCGTCAGGGTCGAGACGATGGCCACAAACGTGCTCAGGCACAGCAGGATCGGCAGGTTCGCCAGCGTGGTGTACCCCAGCAGCAGCACGACGTCCTCAGGCGAAGCGCTGCCCTTGGCCGCCATGCCGAGCGTGCGGATGAGCAACATGGTCAGCACGATCGTGAGGATGACCACGAGCGTGCCGCTGAAGCTGCGGGCCAGCTCCTTGCGCAAAGTGGAATCGAATAACATCGGTCGCTTCAATAACGGTGTGGAATTATGGACGCTCGGACCCTTCTGCTCACGCGTGACCAATGGGCCTTGCAGGCCGCGGAGGCCTTGCTGATGTTGCTGCCGGCCGACCGGGAGACCTGGTTCCTGACCCCACCGATCCAGGCACTGGTCGACGACCTGACGAGCCAGGGCGAACTGGAGCTCAAGACGGGCCGTGTGGCTTACGTTTACCGGCCAGCGGGTCTGCCGGCGCAGCGGCTCATCGTGTCTGTGGTCGCGTCTGGGGGCGGCGCCAAGGCGCTGGCCAGGGCCGCCAACGCTGCGATGCCCGCGCTCAAGGGCTGCGGAGCACGCCAGGTCGACGTGATCTGGGCCTGCACCACCGATTTCGATGCCGTCACGGCCCGTGCGGTGACGCTGGGGGTTCGCGACGCGCTGTACCTCTATCGGCACACCAAACCCAGCGCGCCGCCTCCCGCCACCCTGGCCAAGCTTCGCTTGGTGTGCACCCGGGAAGCCGGGCCCGGGGTGAAGGAGGGGGTCAAGCAGGCCCAGGGTCTGGCCGTGGGCATCGAACTGGCCCGCGAGTGCGCCAATCGGCCGGGCAACCACTGCACCCCGACCCATCTGGCCGAGCAGGCGCAGTCCATCGGTGCCATGGACGGCATGAGCGTCGAGGTGTTGGACCGCAAGGCGGTCGAGAAACTGGGCATGGGGGCCTTTGTCGCCGTGGCCCGGGGATCGGACGAGCCCCTGCGCTTCATCGTGTTGCGCTACCAGGGGGCAGGCAAGAAGGATGCGCCCGTGGTCCTGGTGGGCAAAGGCATCACGTTCGACACCGGGGGCATTTCCATCAAGCCCTCGGCTGAGATGGACGAGATGAAGTTCGACATGGGTGGAGCGGCCAGCGTCTTGGGAACCTTCCGCGCCTTGGCCGAATTGCAGCCCAAGCTGAACGTCGTCGGGCTGATCCCCGCTTGCGAGAACATGCCCGATGGACGGGCCACCAAGCCAGGGGATGTGGTCACGAGCCTGTCCGGCCAGACCATCGAGGTGCTGAACACCGATGCGGAAGGCCGATTGGTCTTGTGCGACGCCCTGACCTACGCCGAGCGGTTCAAGCCGGCTGTGGTGATCGACATCGCCACGCTGACCGGGGCCTGCGTGGTGGCCCTGGGCCACCAGCGCTCCGGCCTGTTCACCGCCGATGAAGCCCTGGCGGCGGAGTTGCTGGCAGCGGGGGATGCCGCGCTGGATCCGGCCTGGCGCATGCCGATGGACGACGAGTACGAGGAGGCCTTGAAGAGCCACTTCGCCGATGTGGGCAACGTGGGTGGGCGCGCAGGTGGGGCCATCACCGCGGCGCTGTTCCTGCGGCGTTTCACCAAGGCCTATCGATGGGCGCACCTGGACATCGCCGGCACCGCCTGGAAGAGCGGGGCGGCCAAGGGGGCCACGGGCCGTCCTGTGGCATTGCTGACGCAGTTCCTGTTGACCCGCGCGGGCCAGCCCAAGGGCTGACGGGGCCATGCCTGCCGTCACCTTCCACTTCAACGTGCCCCAGCGACGTGAGTACGTCTGTCGCTTGCTGCGCAAGGCCTATCGCTCGGGTGCTCGGGTGGCTGTGACAGGGACGGCCCGGGAGCTCTCGGAGCTGGATCGCCTGCTCTGGATCTTCGAACCCACGGAATTTGTGCCCCATTGGCGAGGGCGCAGCCGCGCCGCCGTGCCGGAGCGCCTCACGGGAACACCGATCGTCCTGGTGGACGACCCCGATCCCGCGGCGGGGGGCTATCCCGTGCTGGTCAACCTGGCCGACGCCCTGCCGCCGGGCCTGCAGGGGTACGAGCGGGTGATCGAAGTCGTGTCCCGCGACGAAGACGACCGTGCGGCCGCCCGCATGCGCTGGAAAGCCTACGCCCAGGCCGGTTGTTCGATCGAAAAGCACGAGGTGGGCGCATGACCGACGGCCGATCCACTCCGCCGCCCGATCACCTGATCCCGGAACTGCGCGAGGCGTTGCCCGTGTTGACTGAGGTGCTCGTGGACGAGCGTGGCACTGCGTTGGGGCTGCCTGCCGTGCCCGCCATGGAGTTTTCCCGCCCGGTTGTCCCGACACCGACACCGACACCGACGATGCGTGATCCGCTGGATGACGCCATGCAGGGCATCGATGAAGATCACCTGGCTCGCGAGGTCTTGTCGAGTCTCCAGGGACAGGTCGACCGACTGTTCGAGTTCCGGGTGAAGAGTGCGCTGGAGCCGGTCTTGCAAGGGCTGGTGGCCCAGGTCGTTCAACAGGCCCGAGAGGAACTCACGACCGTGATGGTGGACGTGGTCCGGCGCGCGGTCAGTCAGGAACTGGCCCGCCGCAAGTCTCGGTGAGGTGCGCGCAGCCGGTTGTGGCGACCGGCTGGATATTCTCAGGCACGATGTTTCTATGCTATGATCTATGTCTTCCCGGAGAGATGGATGAGTGGTTTAAGTCGCACGCCTGGAAAGCGTGTGTGGGGTAAAACCCACCGCGGGTTCGAATCCCGCTCTCTCCGCCAGTCATGGAAAACCCTAGTTTGCCCTTGTAAATCAACAAGTTAGCGAGCTAGGGTTTTTGCTTTTGCACCCATGTCTTGCACCCATGTCAGAGGCCCTCGCCGTCCACCTCCAGGCGGTAGGAATCAGCCCTCTCAGCGGTAGGGGCAAAGTACACATCCCAGAGCTTTCCGAAGGCAGTGACCCCGATGTACCCCAGCCCCTCGGTGGAAGTCTCGGGGCCCTCGACGTAGGCGTGAAGGTCCAGCCGGCCCCTTGAGGCATCCCCCAGAGGCAAGCACTCGACCACCTCCCCGCGCCCCGTGAGGAACACGAAGGCAGCAGCGAGGGACCGGACGATGGTGCAGCGGATCGAAGGGAAGGGCATGAAAGGCTCCGTGTGGTTGAACGCCAGTGGCTGAAGCCCGGCAGTCTGCCGATGGCTGTGCCCGTGGTCAAAGTGGTCACGGAATGTCCAGGCTTCCCGCTCGCGGGATGTTCCCTTGGTGGGGAATACCCCCATCCTTCCTCAGCGTGGCTTCTTCTTCTTCCCTCGGCGCCCGAAGGTAATCCGGTTGATCCCCTTGAGGGACTGAAAGGCCTCGTCTCGGTCCTGCCGGTTCTCCAGGTGGCGCAGCTTCTGGGCGGCAACCTCTGCCAGCTTCTGCGCGTGGACGGCCTGGACGTGAGCCTCCACCAGGGCCATGCGCTCCTTGAGTTTCTGGGCTTCGGCTTCCAGTTCCTCGGGAGTCATGTCCTCGGGTAGGCGTTCCTCCTGCCCGACCACGTAGACCCCACGGCGGCGCAGGGACGGCAGGACTTCGGAAGTGACCCAGAGGCGGAAGGCCACGGCCTGGGGTTTGCGGCTGCGCAGGATCAGGGCATACAGGCCCGACTCGGAAACTGTGAGGACCGATTGAGGGCCCCCAGGGGTACTCAGAATGTGAGTACCCTTTTCCTCGGGCTCAAGGCTTCGGACACCGTTCATTGCGTCCCGGTAACCGAGTGCGTTGGTGATGTCTACAGCCACGAACCAGAAGGAACCATCCTCCCGAGTGAAGGAGCGGAGGCCGTGGCCGTGGAAGTCGAAGGCGGTCAGGGGCGGGGTGGCTGAGCGCCCAGTGGCGGGGCCGGTCGGTGGCAAGCCACCTGTCAGTGCAGAAGGGCGGATGGTGTTTTGTTGGGTCATGGTCTTGTGAATGAAGAAGCCCCACTCAGTCGTCAAACTGGTGGGGCCTGTGGGGGGGGCGGTAGATAGGTGGAGGCGGCGTTACCGCGCCCAGGGGTGTTCAGGATCTGACTTGGGTGCCTCCAGAATGAACTGCTCGGTCAGGTAGCGGAGCCCGTAGTAGCGTGCAAGCGGGATGGTGTCCCGAAGGTCCCGAAGCTCCTTCTGGGTTGCCGTGTCGGAATCCATGACCAGGCCCCCGAAGGTGATGCCCGCGTTGCCCAGCTTCTTAGCGAACTGCATGGACGGGGTTATGAGCATCGAACGGTTGTCCGTGTTGGCGGTCGTGCCCGGGGACAGCAGGGAGTCGCCCCCGGAAATCACGTTGTAGCCAGTCTCGATGGCTGTGGGGATCATCCCGAGAACCGCTGCCCGGTTGAACACGGCAAGACCAATCTTCTCCGGGGTCAGGCGCTCGTTGAGCTTGTCCGGGGCGTTGATGGCCTGCTGGGTCGAGTAGGCGAGGATTTCCCCCACCATGCCGAACATCAAGATCCGCGCAGAGGTGGCGTCCATGTAATGGAGCTGTTTCAGCGTGTTCTTGGCGTGGCCCACCAGGAAGAAGGTCTTCAGTTCCCCGAACAGCTTCCCAAGGGGGGTGTGCTGCACGGGCATGGTCTCCCCGATGTCGTGGTCCTGGATGGCATCCCGGGCCTGACGGGTGAGGAAGTTCTTGAACTCGCTTGCCGTGTACGGGTTCTCCGCGGTCCACGTCTCGTGGTCGATGCGAACCAGCCGGCCATTGGAGTCCACCTCGGAGTAGCGCTTGAACTGCTCCATGAACATGGCCTGGCGGTCCAGGTCCAGGCCTGCGCCTGCCCATCGGTTCTGCAGCCCTGCGGGCACCTTGTCGATGCCCCGGGCGTAGCGGGAGAACTGGGAGGCGGCGGACATCGCCGAAATGTGCTTCGTCAGGGACGTGATGGAGTCGTTCCCGGAGAGGGCGTTGATTCCATGGGAGAAGGCCCCCCCAACGTTCTCAAACCCCGTGAGGAACTTGTCCAGGGCCCCATCACCCGCCTGCTTCGCCTTGAAGTACGTGGAGGCGGTCTCGTAGCCCATCCCAGTCCACTCCATGATGTCCCGGGCCATCCCCTTGTCGGGGACGTACCCCTGCCGGACGGCGGTCAGGAACTGGCCCAGGGAGGGCAGGTTGTGGATGAGGTTGCGCACCCCGAAGGTAGCCACGGACTTCACCAGCTCGAAGGCGGAGGTGGCCCCGAGCTGTGCCAGGGAGGCCCCCCGGGTCATCGCTTGGAAGGCCCCCAGCATCCGGGAGGTGGTGTTGAACACCTCCTGAGACATCGGACGGCCCATGATCTTGGACCGGACATCCTGCAGGTGCTGGAGTTCCTTCTCCACCTGGATGCCGTCCAGCTCGGGGCGGCTGGATGCCTCGTCCTGCACCTCCTTGAGGGACCGCTGCCAGTCGGCCTCGGAGAGGATTCCGTGGTCCGCGAAGGCGATGTGTCCGCCCATGCCGGTGGCATAGGAGTCCACCAGGGCCCGCGCATCGTTCTCCAGGAGGTCCGACAAGCGAAGCTCCCCGGCATCCGTGGAGAGGCTGAAGTTCTCGTCCAGGTTGAATCGGAACTTGAGCTGTGCAGCACGGCCTGCGTCCTGCTCCGCCCCGTCCATCTTCGCCTCGAAGAGCACGTCGATTACATCGTCAACTTCCCCCTCCTTGTACCCACGCTGCTTGAGGGACTCACGGACAGCGGCTTCATCGCCTCCGGCCATCATGAGGTCCCTGGAGGCCACGTCATACTGCTTGGAGATCAGCGACTTCAGGAACCGGGCCCCCTTCTCGTTGAGGAGCTGGGAGTCGGTCTTGCCAGCGTTCTTCGGGTCCTTTCGGGCCTTGTCAATGACCCGCTGCTTATCCTTGATCGAGTGGCCGATGGCCTCGTGGATCTTCTCCCATCCGAACTTCTCGGCGGCCCTGCGGATGGCCTGGTGGTCCCACATACGGGTCACGTAGGTGGTATCGTCGGGGATGAACTCGGCGCCCTTGACTTCCTTCTCCCGGGCCAGATCCAGGACGGTCTTGTAGAACTTCTGCATCTGGCTGGATGCCTTCTGGACCGCAGGCATGAGCTGGGGATAGTCCCGGGCCACCGATGCGTCCCCCCGGGTGTGCCGGGTGACCAGCGAGGCGAACTCATTGCGGAAGCTCAGGGTCTTGTGCATGGGGACCTGGGCGGCCTTCATTGCCTCCGCCAGTGCCTCACGGAACTGGAAGTGGAACGCCCCGGCGTGCACCCGGCGAACCTCGGTTGCCAGCTCGGACACGGTGCGGCGCTGGGTTGCGTGCCCCTCGAAGCCCGTGGGGTCCTTGACCAGGGCGAACCCCAGCTTCCGGACGGACTCAAGGGCCGAGGTGTTGAACACCTTCGAGTAGTCCCACCGAATGTCCACCTCCTTGCCCTTGACCTTCACCGAGGTGAGGGCGGACATGGGGGTCAGCTCGTTGGCAATCTCCAGGTGCTGGGCGGCACCCAGGTTGCCCGCGTGGATGAACCCATCGGGGGCCTGCTCGTGTCCCTGGAACTGGTCCAGCTTCTCGGGGGCCACGGAATGGGTCTTCCCGTGCGTATCGGTGACTTCGAGGCGACCGTACTGGTTCACCCCGTCCACCGTCCCGTAGACCACATCGCCCTGCTTGTTGATCCAGGAGACCTCCCGGCCCTGCCAGTGGCTCGGGTCGGAGCCAGGAATGGAGGGAGCCTCCGGGGGCGCGGGGGGTGCGTAGGTCGGATCCGGCTGTGCCGTCCGGACGCCTGGCTGCGGCTCCTGGCCCATGTCCTGGAGGTCCCGCTGGTTCCAGGCCATCTCCTCTTCGGAGGCCCGGGTCTTGGCTTGGTTGGCCTCATGGGCCGCCCAGGCTGCATCCATCGCATCCACCTTGGCCTTCGAGGCTCCAGAGGTCAGGGCCTCCAGGTCCTTGGCGCGCCGCGCCTTCTCGCTGTCCATCGCACGGAGGGCGAACGCCTTCTCCAGCTTGCGCTTCATCTGGCCTTCGAGGGTGACCTTCGAGCCATCATGCAGGGACCACAGGGTCGGCAGGTCCGGCTCAGCAGCGGGAATCTGTTCCCGAGCTGCTGCGGCCTCCTTCTCTCCCCGGGCCACGAGCTGGGCCTTCGAGGCGTCCGACATGCCCCGGGAGCGCTCCACAGGGGAGCTGAAGTTCTGGTCGATGATGTCCTGGGCCTGCTTGCGCACGGTCTCCTGGAAGCGGTCAAGCCAGCGGCTGTCCGGCTCGTGGGGCCCGAATAGTTCCGGGGGTGCCGTCAGCTTCTCCAGCTTCGCATCCACCTCCTCGGCGCTGATCTTCCCGTTGTGGAAGTCGTCCACCAGGGAGGACACCCGGTGCATGTCCTGGACCAGCTTGGCCTGCTCCACGGTGATGGGGCGGCCCTCGGAGGCGTCCAGGGTGGCCCGGAGGACTGCAGCGTCCTTGTGGGTCAGGTCGGAGAGGCGGCGGGAGGCCGAAGCGCCCAGCGGGTGGAACGCACCGGACAGGGTGGCCCCCGTAATGGCGGCCTGGATGAGACCTTCGTTCTCATCGTTGAAGTTGTACTTGTTGAGTTCGCGGGTCACCACCGCGTTCTCCAGGGCACCCCGGGCTATCGTGGAGGCGTAGCCCATGGCACCGGAGGCGCTTGCAGCTTGCCGTGCGGCCTCCTCTGCTCGGAGAGTTACGCGCTCCACCGCGGTGCCTGCTCGGAAGCCTGCAGCCCCCACCCGGCCAGCCCGGTAAAGGGTCCCGAGGCCGCCCGTAGCGAGCCCCAGGGCAATCTGGTCGGGCATGGCGAAGCCTCCGATGACCCGAGCCACGTTACCGGCCACGCCCATGTCCCCCAGGTGCTCCAGGTCGCTCTGCTTCTGCTTGAGCTGTTGGTACAGGAACTGGGTGTGGGCCCGGCTGTTGCCCTGAAGGAGGTAGCCTTTGTGCTCCTCCCAGAGCTGGCCTTGCATCTCCTGGACCTCCTTGTCCTCAAAGGGATTGAAGGAGGCATCCGGGAGAAACTGGCTACCCACGTAGCGGTTGACGATGCCCGGGATCAGGGAGTCCTGGCGGAAGGATGCCTTGGCGTAGTCGATGAACCCGTACTCTTCCTCCCGCTTCAGCTTCGCATCACTTGCGGCCAGAGGGGAGGGGGCGGGGGCGGGGAGGGCGTTGGGGTCGGTATTCCCCAGGCCACTACGCTGGGGCAGCGAGGAGATGGTGGGCAGGGCCGACAAGGTGGGGCGCTCGGTGGGGGCAGGCGTGGTGGGTGTTGGCATGAGAGGGGGAGGCGCTTAGCGCCCGAAGTTCATGAGGACAGCAGCCGTGAAGCGCCCATCCAGTTCCAGGATGAAGGCGACAGCGGCCCACAAGGGCAACCGGGGGTTCTCTTCCAGGAACCGGGCAAGGACCTTCAAGGCGCCCAGAGGCTTGCCCTCGGTGTCCGTCCAGAAGGGGGCCACGGACTCGACCACCCGGTCAGCCGGGACACCAGCACGGCGCAGCAGCAGGAGAACCCGCTGGGGCGTTGCGGGCTCCAGGTTGGAGGCAATGCGGACCCCTGCAGCGGACAGGTGAGCCCGCATGTAGGCCTCATTCCTGAAGTTCTGGTGAAGGCGGGTTGCGGGGTCTCGTTCCAGGGCTTCCCATTCCTGGGTGCGCTGCTCGCGGACTTCGCGGGCCAGTTCAAGGGCGGCTTGCCGGTCCTCTGCAGAGAGGGCAAACAAAGGGGCTTTGACGGCGGGGATTTCTGGGGTAAATCGTTCTGAAGGGGTCGGGTGGTGCATGGGTATGGGTGAAGGCTCAGAAAAAGAAAAACCCGCTCAGCCGCGCCAGTGGCGTTCAGCGCTGAGACTGGCGGGGTTTGTGGGGGTGGCAGTGGGAGGGGCCTTATCGATTCCGCTTCCCCGATGCGGTGTAGCTCGGGGTGCGCATCTGCTTGAAGAAGTCATCCCGCTCGTTGCGGTACTCCAGCATTCGGGCTCGATAGGCGGCGGCCTCTGCCTCCTTCTCGGCTGCAATGGCCTCCAGGCGAGCCTGTACGGCCTCCATGTGCTGCCGTGCCTTGCGGCTCTCTGCTTCCAGCTCCTCCAGGCTCATGCCCTCGGGGAGCTTTGTTTCCTGTCCCACCACGTAGACACCGTGACGGCGCAGGGACGGGAGGACTTCCGAGGTGACCCACTTCTTGAATGCCTTGGCACCGGGGACCGTGGAAGTCAGGATCAGTGAGAACAGGCCAGACTCGGAGATGATGGCGCCTTGCTGGACCCCTCCAGGGGTGTAAACATTGCTTACCCCCTTTTCGTCATCATCCAGGCGCCCCAGCGCCATGCGACTGTTCGTGTGTCCAAGGGCCGTACACACATCCTTCGCCACAAACCAGAAGGACCCATCCTCCCGGGTGAAGGAGCGGAGGCTGTGGCCGTGGAAGTCGAATAGGACGGGGGGTGGTGCTGAGGCGGCTTGCCGGTCCCCCCCGGGAATGCTGCTGAAGGGGTGGATTGCCTCGGGAAAGTCGGGGGTAAATCGTTCGACGCCCTCGGGCGGGCTGGAAGGGGTCGGGTGGTGCATGGGTATGGGTGAAGACTCAGACAAAGAAAAACCCGCTCAGAGGCGGGCTGAAGAGGGGGCTGACGTGGGGTTAGCCATTGATGGTGGATTGAGGCGCGGCTAGCACTGCTGGTACTTCTTCGGGAGCATTGCCTCCACCTTGTCCCTCAAGGCATCGTCCCGTGCCTTTCGTTCGGCTGCTGTGGTTCCTGTCCTGAGGTCGTGCCACAACGCGGGGAGGACCTGGACCATCTCCGGGACCCCTGCGCCTGGACGATGGCCTTCCTGGGTCTCACAGTGGGTCTGGGCCTGCTGCAGGAGGGCCGCTATGCGGTCGAGGTGGGCCGCTTCCAAGGGCTTGCGGGTCACAGCCCGCTCTACTGCCTTGAACTCGGAGTGCTGCGCCTCCCCAGGCTGCAGGGTGTCCAGGTGCTCCAGGTAGAAGTCCAGGGCACGGATGACCACGGAGGAGGGGGATACCCGGAGGTATGGGCTTTGAGCTGGATTCACCGAGGACGCCCGAGTGAGCCAGAAGGCCCCGAAGGCTGCTTGATAGGTGGCCTCCAGGTCGACCAAGGAGGTCATCCGAGTGGAGGCATTGGAGGCGCGGAGGGTTGTCTTCGGCTTCAAGCCTCGACGGTCGGGGGTGGCGTGGATGCGTGCCATGGGAGGGGGTCCTTTTGATGGATGGGGTTTGAGTGAGCGAACAGCGCAGAAAAGCCCCGACCACAGAAGATGGAGGGGGCCTAGGCGCTTGGGCGGTTGAGTGACGGGGAGGGCGGCCACTGAATGGCCTGTGGCTGGACCTGCGCAGCAGGGGGACTACAGGGGGCCAGTGCGGGGAGGCACTGATTCAGGCTCCAGCATCGCGGACGCTGCTGCCTGTATGACCGAGGAAGTGGGACCAGGATTGAGTCTGATCCTGGGTGGTCTGAAAAGGGCGAAGCCCTTCAACAGTCCCCTTCTGGTGTCCCTGCTTCGCAGGTTGGACAGAAGCCCACGGGAAGGTTTCCCTTGGTTCAGGCTTCGCCTGCAATGGAATGGGTGGTCGTGGTCGGTTCATCGAACCTGGAGGAACCGTTACCGCTTCAGCTCACCAGCGGGGGCACCTCTTGTTTATTTAGGTTGGCGTTAATTGGTGAGCTTCCGACTGCAGGGTGTTCCACCTATCCCAGCACTCCCGGTCCAGGTCTTCCTGATCTGCGAACAAGAGGCGCGCTTCCCGTGCTGCGTCATGCCACCTGGAGGACTTCCACAGTTCGGAGTGGATGGCCTTGCTGATGACCCGAAGGACTGATGCGTACAGCTTGGCAGTGCTCTCCCCTGCGTCAGGCGGGAGCAATGAGGCGACCCCTCGGGAGCTGATGGTGTCCAGGCGGGTCAGCATCTGGAACAGCCGGGAGCGAGCAAGGGGGCGTGTAGAGGTGATGCCCTCAGTCTTCAGTAGAGTGGACCCGGTGAAGATGTCATCGGCCTCGGGGAGGTCCACCACAAGGTCCGTGAAGGTGCTCCAGGCGGACAGGACTGTGCGAACTTCTGAGTTGTCGAGGGTGATGGCGGGCCGCCCTCGCTTTGGTGCTTGTGCTGGTTCTTGGGACTCCGGGTTCATGCAGGGTAGAGGAAGTGGAGGGGAGCAACCGACGCAAAAATGCCCCGCTTCCGTGTGACCAGCGCCGCTAAGGCGTGGCTGGAGGGGGGCGCGTGTTGGGGGCTTGGGGTGGACTTGGGGTGGCGGAAAGTTGGTGACTGCTCCCCAAATACAGACAGGGCCACCCCCGGGTGATGTGCTTTAATTCGATGTGAAGCGAAGCCGCGGTGTCCACCTTCTGCTCAGGCCGGGGTTATGGAGAGAAGAAGCGACGTAAGCCCTTGATCTTCTTAGCGATTCGGGCGGCTTCGGCGGCTCTCGCGGTCACAGCCGATTTCCGTCTTCTGCTATAGCCAGCTTTTAGACACGACAGCAGCGGCGCAAGACCTGGATCCACCTAGCGATTCAGGCAGCTCCTGCAGTGCCCACAGCCACAGCCGGTTTCCGTCTTCTGCTATAGCCGGCTTTTAGACACGGCGGCGCGGTTTTCAAGGAAGCCTTGACGGGGCCGGTGCTGCTGCCAGGCGGCAGTGCCCTCGATGCCCCCTCTGGGGCCGTTCTCGGCCTGGAAATTGGAGGAAAAACGCCGAACGGGAAGCGGGCTAGGCAACCCTACGTCCTGGAGCGCCTGGAGGCTTTTTCCTGAAATCTCGGGGGCCCGGGAGCATCACTCCGGGCAGCATGCGGTCCCGCCCTTGAAGGTCCACACCTTGCGGTTTCCCGCGCGGGCATTGGCTGCTGCCTCGAAGCCAATGCGCACGGTGGATCAGCTTGACCACCTTCTCGGCGTCTTCGGGGGCCAGGACGGGGGCCTGGGGGATGGGCTCAGGGATGGCCTTCAGGTCCTCGGGGAGGGCCTGACTTGCCTCTTGCTCGGTGTGCAGGCGGCGCAGCTCGATGGGGTCCGACACGCCATCAGGTGCAAGTAATACATGCACCGTGGCGAGCCACATAGAGGCGGCTCGGTAGTTGCGGTGTATGTCACCGAACCCGGTGGCCTTGCACCACTGGCTGAAGGCGCGGTCAGCCTTGTGCAGCTTGCGGCCCACCAGGAGGGCCTCCCCGACCTCACGCCACAGCTCACGCTGTTCGGCTGCGGTGGCCTTGATGCGGCCCCAGGCGCGGACGCCTCGGTCAATGCGGGCCTCCACCTGGGCCGCCAGCTCAATCAGGGCGGCGCTGTAGGACTTCGGTAGGGCGAAAGCGGGCTCAGGGGCCGGGGCGGCCTTGGACTCCAGCTCCAGCCAGCGGGTGACGATGCGGTGGCGCAGCTCGACCGAATAGCCTGCCACCAGGGTGAACGTGAGGTCCTTGGGGAGGTTGAACAGGGGGAGGGTTCGCCCGGTGCTGTCCTTGTACTGAGCTGAGAACTCAGCCGAGTGCATTCCCAGGCCGTCAAACATCGTCCGGCAGTCGGCCAGCACGTTCTTGTGCTCCTTCCCGGTCAGCTCGGCAATCTCCTTCGTGCTCATCGTCGCCACTTCGCGGCTGGTCATGGGCATGTCGCCACCGGGGATGGTGACAGGAGCTGGCAGGTGGGCCGTGACGGTGCCTTGGGCCACGAAGGTGGCGGAGGCATGCTCAATGACCAGACGCTCAGGCGGCGATGAGGGGGTGGGCTCGGGAGCGCTCAGACCTTCGAGGAGGCCACTTCAGGCGCGTCGATAGATGCTGACGGGCAATACCGTTTCACGGTGGACAGGCTCAGTCCAAAGTGGGCAGCAGTCTGGGAAAGGCTGGCGCTGTTTTCCTTCCTCCACTGCCTGACCTCCTCGGGGTTCTTCTCGTGGGGCCTTCCCAAGCTCGCCTTGCCCTTGTGGGTCTTGCCGGTTGCTGCGAGGCTGGCCCGGGCTGCATCCCGGCCTGCTGCGGTGCGTTCTGCAATCCTCATCCGTTCCATATCCGCCACCTGGGCCAGGACTGCCATGATCAATTCCCCGACACCACGGGAGATGGTTCCCAGTCCCAGAACCTGGATGGTCACGCCTTTCAGAAGAAGGGCTCGGACGGTGGCCTGTACGTCCAGCGCATCACGCCCGAGGCGGTCAACTGCTGCCACGAAGAGCACATCTCCCTCACGGATGAAGTCCACCAGCTTGGCGAACTCGGGCCGCTGTGCTGCTGGGGTCGCCCCGCTCACGCCCTCATCCGCATATTCCCGGTCGAAGGCTTCCCGGCCTGTGTCCTTGAGGAGCTTCAGGCGCTGGGAGGTGACGGACTGGTCCGCTGTGGAGACTCGGAAGTACGCAATGTGCTGGGTCATGGTGATCTGCTCAACTGGTGTCAGAAGGTATGAATCAATTCTGAACCAGTCCACAATCCACCGTCAAGCAACTTGTGAACCCATGAAAGGGCCCTTGTTGGGGTGGTGCCACAACTTACAAGTTCTGAGCCTGATTCCTGAGTGCCCCCAGGCGTGGCCCCTTGGACCAACAGTGACCCCGCGATGCTGGCCGCTTTCGGTCCTGCTGCGGCTGGTGCTGCCCCTGCTGCTGGTGGCCGCTCCGTAGGGGGCCGTGGGAGTGCTCACGACTCGGAGGGAATCAGGAAGAAGCGACGAACGGCAGGAAGGCTAGGCAACCCTACGTCCTCGCCTGTCCGAGAGCTTTTCCCTGTGCGCTGCCTGGGTCACGCCACAGGCCCCCTCACTGAATGCCTCGGGGCAACGGAGGTCAGCACGCTGGCGGAAGGGGGGCATACCTGAGCTGTTTGTTCTCGTGGGAATTGAGGCAAAACCAGCGTTCCAGAAGCTAGGTAGGCAACCCTACGTCCTTGCCTGTCCGAGAGCTTTTGACCAGGAATGAACGCTGTGGAAGCCCGATTCGTTGGAAGTGGAGGGGGGTACGGGGGGAACTTCGCTTCGGATCTGATCCGATACCCCCGCACAAAATTTTGCCGTGACATTCCGGGCCCCTTGAGGCTCCTGGGCAGCTTCCCGGTGAGGAGGGGCTCATGGCCCCATGCTGGTGCTACCTGCAGGCACTGTGAATCCCCCTTGAGGGTGAACCTGAAGGGTGGGACCACCTAGAGGAAGCCTGCAATCTTCAGCACTGCAAAGGCCAGCAGTCCCGCCGCAGTGAGGATTGCGGGCAGTAGGATCAACAGGAGCGCGGCCAGCTTCACCAGCGGACCTTCACGGCTGAAGTGCCGAAGATGGTCGGCCTGTTGAATCACAAGCTGCGGGCGGGGGTTCGGGCTGTCCATGCAAGGATGCTAGATGTCTCCCGTACCTGCTCCTTTGAATTAATGTGTGTGCAGCGGCTTATATGTCGATTAATTTTATTATGTGTATCTATCATCTTCTATATGCCCGACTACGTTCTGCAAATTAACTTGAGGTATTCGATGTCGTTCTTGCACAAGTAGTCGGGAAACCTCAGCCTCACAGGCCCGGATAGCCCACCTTCGCCAGGGCTTTGGCCTTCACCTCCAGGCTGGCCCCACCCGAGTACAGCCCGTAGGTGATCCGTGGTTTCTCATGGCCCACGATGTCAGCGGCGAGGTTCTCGGACACCCCAGCGTTCTCCAGGGCCGTAACCAGCGTTTTGCGTAGGCTGTGGAACACATGCTTGCGGCCGAACCCTAGACTGCCCTTGAGCCTGCCGAACCGCTTCCCGATGGCGTTGGACCTGTCCCCGTACTTGTTGAAGGTGAGCCCTGCCAAGAGGTACTCGGACGGAGCCGGATTCTTGCCCTCGCTCGTGGCCTTCAGGCGGCGCACCAGGGGGACCAGGGCGGGATGGATAGGCACCTCCCGGACGCCTGCCTCGGTCTTGGCATCCTCGATGCGGAAGGACGGAATATTGCCCTCCAGGTTCACCGAAGCCAGCTTGAGGGCGCATAGCTCCTCAATCCGGGCCCCTGTGTAGGCTCCCAGAGTGATGAGGTCGGCAAGCTCTTGGTCGTCCCGGTCCATTGCGGCCCGGATCAGGCCGGGGACCGCCTGTTGGGGGAATGGAATCCACCCAGAAGCGGCGGCCACCTTTCGGGACACCTGGGGCACCTCGACCAGGGCGAACGGGTCGGAGCCTGCGGGGACCTCCTCCAAGCGGATCAGGTGCTTCCAGTAGCTCCGCCAGAAGGACACCATGCGCTTGATGGATGAGGGGGTGAGGGCGGTCCCATCCTTGTTGGTCAGTCCCTTGGCCCAGGCGCGGACCGCTGGGGGAGTCATGCCCTGTAGGGTAGAGAACGCGGATAGGAGCATGTCCACGTCCTTGCAGGCTTGGTCCTGGGTCTTCTGCTCCAGGTGGACGCGGGAGGCGGCCCAGGAGGCCCGGTGCAGAGTGGACGGGGTAGCGGTGCCCAGAGCCACGGAGGCGAACTCCTGAGCGGCTGCGGTGCCCTTGCGGGCCTCGATGGCTTCAGCCCTGGATGTCAGGACATCGCCCATCGTGCTCAGGTCTTCACCTTTGGCCATTGCCAGGGCTTCACGCCACCGCAGGGCCTCGGTCTGGACCGCATCAGGCTCGCCCTCGGCTTGCCGGATCTGAGCCTTCCACATCGCCACCACGGGGCGGGCAAGCTCCTGAGCCTTGCGCTTGTCGCCGGTCTTCAGCGACTGCTTGAACCTGGAGCGGCCCAGCTTCTCCCGTGCTCGCTCAGGAACCCGAAGGGTGGCGTACCAAGTGTTGAAGAGGAGGAGGAGGTTGTCGGCTGACATGGGCTGTGGCTATGTCCTGAGGGCACCCATTGTGCGCCACTTGCACCCATGTCTTGCACCCATGTGGAGGGGTCAAATGCCTTGATATGCTTGAATATAAAGGGGATGAGGCATCGTTCGCGGAAGCTCCCGCTCTCTCCGCCAAATTTAAAGCCCAAGTGATTGATTCACTTGGGCTTTTTTATGTCCTATTGGTTTTTATCCCACATTTCATCCCACATTGATTTTCGGCTCTGGTTGGACTGTATTGGTTGCATCTGGACGAATGTTGGGATGCAGCGGCGTTCGTTGAGCTGTCTGACCTGAGCGCGTGAGCGGTGTGATCAGGTCGGCATGAGAGCCATTTGGTCAGTCGCCCGGTGTGCCTGCTCCTCCCCCCCCCCCCGATGCTCAGACATCGAAAAATGAGGCTCAGCAGGCGCCACTGCCATTGGACTGCAGTGCCCCGGCGCTCCAACGTGCGAGATTGACGCCAGCCACTCCGTCTGTCTTCACGTCCCTGATGGTTGGCTCGATCGCACTTCTCCTGCGGGTCCTGCCCGCCAAGTGTTGGGTGACGCCACGCGTTTGGCCTGATCGCAAGATCCGGATGCCTTTGAGGCCCGCACTCTTAAAGCTCCTGTCGACGCGGGCTTGCGGTCCGTCAGGATCTGACGTCGCCGAAGGGGTGACTCAAGCTCAGCGCTCAAACAAGAGTGCGGCATGAAGATGCAGAGAGAACTAACTTGGCCTCCGAAAGTTGGTTCCTTTTGCGCTACAAGTTGGTTCCCGCAAGAGGGCGGAGTACTCAACTCCCCCGTGAGACGCTGACGCCAGTGCTCACCCACCCTTGGCTGTGGTGATCGCACATTCGAGCGGTCTCCCGGACGCGCTTTCGCTGCGTTGCGTGCTCAGCTTTGGACCCCTTCCTCACTGGCGGATGGCAGCCAGGCCCGAGCTCAAAGACATCCACTCTGGCTGACGCAACACCCAGCCGGAAAAGCTGTGATGCCGTATGCGGCGGGCAAAAAGACACACGCCACTTGCTAAGAGTTTTTATTGATTGCATGCAGGTGCATTTGTGCATCAGGCATCGACTTCTACAGTCTGCTCATCGCAACAAAACAAACGAAAGCGGCACCATGACACAGCCATCTCGGACCCAGATCCTGCGACTGAACCAGGTTTGCAGTCGCCTCGGCATTGCACGTAGCACCGTCTACGACAAACTGTCTCCGACGTCTCCGCGTCATGACAAGACTTTTCCCCGTCCCATCAAGCTCGGCTTGTCGGCGGTAGGTTGGCTGGAGTCCTCAATCGAGGAATGGGTTCATCAGCGCACTGTAAATGGCTAAGTGGACCAGTCAAGAAATTCATATTTTACTGATCGAGCGGACACTAACTTCCTCTCAGTTGAAGGTGTGGAATCGCAGGGATTGTTGGGTTGAGTGGGTTTAATTGTCCGAGAGCCCCTGGGATTTCTTAAGTGCATACTTCTGGGACTTATGTTATTAAGAATAAATGAATACATCATTGGCTTCTATGCCAATGAGATCGATGTTCATGTGCTCAGTGTAATTATGAGTAATTATATCTGGTAGATGCATGTATGAATATGTTTGCCACTGAGGTGCATCTAATGATGGCAATGCGCAGCTCAACAAGAATGTGGGAGTGTTTGCTCCATTCGTCATATTGTAAATAAGCAGGATGTAATGCGTATGAGTACAAAAAAATACAAATTGCCTGTCATGGATGCTGAGATCATAGAAGCATTTTGTGAATGCTCATATGGACTTCATGCTTACACAAGTGGAACTGGACTAAAGCGTACAAAAGAGTTTTATATTAATAAAGAATTGGGGCAAATTACGGCTTTGCTGCCGAAGTTGTTGATCGTTGAGGGTGATCTGTACACCGTGCGGTCCGATGAGGATGGTGCGTACAGAGTGGTGACTTCCGGACTCGGGGAAAGGTTTCTGAGTTTGTGTGTTTGCTCTGGTGCTGAAATCCAGGAATTCTATCCAATCCACAAATTTAGCCCATATACCGAGGTGTTTTTTAAGTATGCGCATCTGGCTGGAAATGATTCGCGGTTGTTAAAAGCAAGATACCCTGATGCTGATTCTGCAAAGCGCATCTCTGATCAACTGAACTCTGTCGTGGAGAGTATTCTGGAAGAGTTGCGTGCAGAGTCGTTTAAGAAGTCCGTCACAAATGCTCAACGTTCCGCCCAAAAGAATTTCAAGAGCTTGAATGACTACACTAACGAGCTGAGGAGCCGCTTCAGTCGGCTCCTGGTGGTCAGAATTGACTTGGGATACGCCAAGCACATTGATAGCAAGAAGGACTTCGGCAAAGACTCAATTCGTAAAGTCAAGGAGCACAGGGAGGCATTGATCGACCATGTGCGACGACAATATTGCGGATTGGTGGGTTATGCCTGGAAGCTTGAGTTTGGGGTTGTAAAAGGTTTCCACTACCATGTCCTTATATTCTTGGATGGATCAATGCACATGAGTGACATGATCATCGCAAAGTCAATTGGCAAGTTTTGGGTGGAGACGGTTACTGAAAATCAGGGTTTGTACTTTAACTGCAATGCAAAGAGAAAATCATATCGCTTTCAAGCAGTTGGAATGCATCGTTACGATGATCCTGAATTCATTGAAGGATTGAGGCGCTCAGCAATATACATGACTAAAGTCGACTACTATCTGAGACTGGGTAAGCGTTGCGCCGGGAGAGTATTTGGTAAGGGCGAGCTTCCAAAAATTGACAGGAAGAAACCAACCGGAAGACCTCGCGCGAAGTCAAAAATTGCTCAAGAATCAGTATCAACTTGATGGGCTGGCCTGGTTTTGAGCGTTGATATGTTTGAAGAATTTTTCTTTGAAATCGGCTGATCTCAGCCAGCCTCGAATTGTCTTTGGAAGGTTTTCCTGCTTAGATAGTCCATCTTCACAGCCCTTGATCATGTCTTTGTGATCACTTAAGTAGCGTATTGCTACTTTTTGACTCATCCATCCACTTGCGGGCTTTTCTGTCTCTAGAAGTTGAAGTGCACGCTCCTGCATCGGTTTTGTGCGCAATTTGGATCTGCTGATGCCGCCTTTTTTTGCTACTTCAATTGCTTCTTCAGATTTCCATTTCATGTGATTGTGGCATTCGATCCATCCCACATGCTGACGCGCTTCTGCAATATGTCGGATGGCCAAGTCGTGGTATTCGTGTTCGATGCATAACTCTGCTAGTACTGTGTAGATTAATGCAAGATCAAGTCTGAGTTTTAGTTGGGTATCTGTGCTGTACCAATGGTGGTTTATTTCCTTCTCGCAAGTGGTGACGAAATTTGGAGTAAGGTGTTCAGTGGAGAATTCTAGTCCTTTGTGTATTTCTTTGTATCGACTTTCAATTAGTTGGTCTAGTGATTCGCATGTATTTGCCAACAGATCCCTTGGCGATCGCGGTGATGCGCAGTCTGGATTGGAATTGGTAGTCATTTCGCCTTCTCGGTTTTTCGTCTGGTGCAGATGTTTGGTGATTGTGTATTGGTCAATGGCTGTTAATAATTATATTGACGAGTCGCGCTGGATGTCTGCGTGAAATGAAACATGATGTTTTCGGATGCGTGTGTTGACTGGGTGTATGTTTTGTTCATTCTGCTCAGGCAAACGTGATTGACGAAAAAAAGAAGTTCTTTCCTACAGACCTACGCTCTGGTGTAGCGTAGGTCATCCGGCATAGGCCTGATTCTCAAGGGTTGGTCGACTCAAGCAGCCGGGATCTATTGTTGACTTTTTCGGCCAGGGATTGCTTTCTCGGGGGTGGTTGTTGTTCGGATGTGGTCTCGTTCTCAGTGAGGGCAACCCGATCTGGATAAAACTCATCTATCGTCGCCAGCACATCTTCTTCAGATTCTTCAAAAGCTCCTTGAGAATAACCAAGACGAGCTGCTTCATCCAGTGCAGACTGATCGATTCCGCTAGCTTGGGTTTCAGACTGCACCCGTCGTGCCTCAGTCACGGCTTCTGTCAATGCAAGGCCTTGACGCACCACAAGATCGACGTAGTAAATTGGAGCTCTATAAGACTGCGTGGTGGACTTGCCGCGCAGACGCAACTCCAGCGGAAGGCTTGCGAGTCGGTCGCCCGATAGGGCTTGTAGGTATCTCTGGCGTGTGGCCAGCGACCTTATGCTGTTGAAGCTGGTGGTGCGCAGCACAAAGACACCACAGGCATCCTCGTCCCCAATTCGAACGTAGAGGCGACCGTATGGCTTGCATTGGCCGCCTTTTGCCAGTTCGCACATCGAGGGCGATGTGCAAGGCAGGTTCTGCATGCCGGAGGCCGTCAGGCGCCTGCAGGTCTCGCCATTGCCCACGCACAGCGGCCGACCCGTGTTGCGATCAAACAGACTGTAGTGGGCTCTCAGGTTCAAGTCTGGGTCGTTGAAGAGTAATCGCACCGGGATGCTGCGCAGCTTTGCGTTGGCGGTCTTGCGCAGCATCTCGTCGACGGGGTGATTCACCCAGCCGTCCTTGTTCTGGACCTGGCTGGTGATGGTGAACTCGTCGTCTTTTTCCGGCAAACGTTTGCCGTTTTTCTCGACGACCTTGCCGATCGAGATGCGCCCGATAACAGGGGGCGTCAATGCCAGTCCTTTGAGCATGAGGAAGCTCCATTCTGTAGAGGTTGGGGAAATCGAGGCCATGCCAATGCGGCCTGGCAGGTGGTGCCTGGACCGAAGGGGCGGGCCGACTCGGTGGCAAGTCGAGGAGTGGGGTCAACCTGCAGACGCCTGCACCAGAAAGCGCCGGCTGCCCGGTTTGACCGTGGCATAGGCCTGCAGCAGTTGAGGCTGCTCCTGCGTGAGCCGGTCAACGTCGAGCACGGTGCTGTCCTTGCTGCGTTTCCAGCTCACCTCTCCGCCTCGAAACACAGCTCGGCTGGCTTCGCCCATACGCTGCTGGATGCACTGCTTGAGCTGAGCCTCACGCACGGCCTGGGTGGCGAGCAGCTCCCGCACCCGGGTCAGCTCATCAAAGCTGTCGGACATCGCCAGCTCGTCTCTCAAGTCAACGGCCTGTCCGCTGTCCCTTGGGTAGAGACATTGCAGGGCCATGGCGGCTGAGTCGGACCCGTCCGCCGGTGGAGCCTGGTCGCTTTCGACGGAAGCCCAAAACTGACGCTCCAGGGCGACCAGTTGGCGGATCAGCACATCGTCGCGCTCGATGCGATGGATCTGCAACTCCTGCCCGCAGATCAGCACCGCCACATCGGCCGCCTCCTTGCCGGTGACGGCGAGCTGGTGCATCACCTGCAGTTGCACGTATTCGGGCACGCCTTCTTTCCAGAGGCGAGCTCCGTTCAGACCTGCGGTCTTGCACTCCAGGATATGGACGCCGGGATCGCCAATAACCTCTCGGTCGAGGTTGGCCAACATCCAGGGGTGCTGCGGGTGCTGCAGCACGGCGTTGACGCGCCGCACCTGCCGTCCGGTCTTGTGGCTGTACTGGGCTGCGACGATCGGTTCCAGCACGTTGCCCCAGTACATCGGAGAGTCCATGTCGTTTGGATCGACTTGGGGCAATGCGTCGTCTCGGCTTGTCTTTTCCAGCCAGAGTTCGAGCTGAGACTTGTAGGGGTTGAGGCCGACCGCTGACGCCGCATCGGAGCTGCCGATGCCGTTGCGGCGGATCTGCAGCCACTGGTTGCGGGTGATCTCGGCGGTATTGACCAGGCGCAGCGCCGAGCTGGATCGGGCAGACCGCCTCGCCTGTGGAAGACGCGGTTGAGCTTGGTTCATGAATGAATCTCCGCTGAGGATGAAGGGTGGACAGCAAAAAGCCCCGGTCCATCAATGACGGGTCGGGGCTTGTGGAGGGGAGGGCGCTGGGTCGATGGTCGGGGTCATGCCGCCAACTGCAACGCCTGCTCCAAGGCGCGGTGCTTGAGGTTGGCTCCCTGGCCGAACCAGGCGCTGTCGAGCCGGTACTCCTGGCTGCGGGCGCGGCGTTCGTGATCCGCGTACTCGGTAACAGCGTTCAGTAGGCCCCAGGCGGTGCCCTTGGCGGCAGCAAGTTCGGCACCCCGGCCCTGGCCGTCGTAGAGCGCCTGCACCTTCTTCAGCGCTCGTTCGTTGGTCAGGCTCGCAGAAGCGCCGTCCGAGGTCTGGCAGAGCACCTTGAGGAAGAAGTTCATCGCCTCGTGGTTCTTGACCTTGCGCTCGGCCAGCGTGCGCATGCGGTACATGAAGCCGTCCCACTGGTTCACGGCGATGCCGAGTTGGCGCTTGATGGCTTGCGCGTCGAAGCTGGTGTTGTGGGGCACCTTGATTGCGCTGCTCGCCCCGTTGAGGGCGATGGTCAGGGTGTTGTTGCAGACGACCCGCACGGTGGTGGGTGTGGCCGTGGTGGCCAGCGTGCCGTCGCAGGATGTGGCCAGCAGCAAGTAGCCCTTGACCACGTCGGTGCCCCTGAGAACGCTTTCCTGACCCGTGCGGGCCAACGCCCAGAACTTCTTTCCAGCCTTGAGCACGCCCGCCGTCTCAAGCTCAAAGCCGGAGACCTCCGTGAGGTCGCGGTAAAACTCCAGCACCTCGCGGGGCTGCACGACGTGGTAGCGGTTGCCCACGACCGAAAGGGGGGCGTGGTTGTCGCTGCGAAACAGCACCTTCTGATCCTCGAAGGCGCAGATCTCTCGCAGGGAGCCGACCTGGCTGACGACGTACTGCACGGGTGCTTCTTCGATGGTCCAGTTCATGCCAGCCCGCTCGGCCCAGACCTCGATGGGCTGTTGCGCCGGCAGTTGGTTACCCAGGCCGTGCCAGGGGGTCTGGCCGACGTAGGCCATTTGTTCGACGAGGTGAGCCATGGTGTCAATCTCCGAAGGAAGCGTTGAATGAACAAAGCCGTCTCGCCGGGCACGTGGCCTGGTGGACGGCTGGAACGAAAACTGGGGGAAAGGGGGCAGAGCAGAAACAAGAACGGCTGGACCCCGTGTCAGGCGCGGGGCACGCTGAAGATGTGGCCACAGGCGACGCACTCGCAGTTGCCTAGGATGTGTTCATCCACGGCTTCGCCAGCCGTGGCGCCAAGGCCGCAGCCCAGGGCCGCGCCGACCAAGCCGCCGAGGATGGCGCCGACCGGCCCGGCGGCTGCGCCGACAGAGGCGCCGCGCAGAACGCCGCCAAGACCACCGGCAAAGCCAGTGATCAAGCCCATGGAGCCGCCGACACGCTCACCCGTGCGTTGACGGACGACGTGTGTGGAGTGACAGAGCGGACAAAGCAAGGTCATGAGAGAAATCCTCTGGATAGATGAATGGATGTGGGCAAGCCGACATGACGGCAAAACGCCGACCTGATCGCAAGGACCAGGTCGGCGTCAGTGATGAGGGTTGCAGCGAATGAGCAGGGTTTGGCGTATGCCGGGCTCAGCTCACAGCGGTGATATGTGACTGAAAAATTCTGGAATGAGGCTCGTGTGCTCCCGAAGGGGCTCGTCGGCTGCGTCCAGCCCGCAGAGGCTGGTACGAACTACCATCGGCAGCTCGCCGGTCAGGCCGCGACTGCGGAGCCATGACCTCACTCAACGGGTCCCACGAAACCCGAGGCGATTCAGAACGAATTCCATGGCCATCAAGAAATCCGACCTCTATTCCAAGCTCTGGGCCTCCTGCGACGAACTGCGCGGCGGCATGGACGCCAGTCAGTACAAGGACTACGTGCTGGTCCTGCTGTTCATCAAGTACATCAGCGACAAGTACGCTGGCCAGCCTTTCGCGCCCATCCAGATCCCTGCGGGCGCGAGCTTTGCCGACATGGTCGCGCTCAAGGGCAAGCCTGACATCGGCGACCAGATCAACAAGAAGATCGTCCGTCCGCTGGAAGAGGCCAACCGCCTGCGCATCAAGGCCGACTTCGATGATTCGGCGCTGCTGGGAGCCGGCAAGGAGAAGGTTGAGAAGCTCACCAACCTGATCGGCATCTTCGAGTCCAGAGACCTGGACTTCTCGCAGCACCGCGCTGATGGCGACGACATCCTGGGCGATGCCTACGAGTACCTGATGCGCCACTTCGCCACCGAGAGTGGCAAGAGCAAGGGGCAGTTCTACACCCCAGCCGAGGTGAGCCGGGTGATGGCCCAGGTGCTGGGCATCGCCCAGGCCAAAACCAGCCCCGACACCACCGTCTACGATCCGACCTGCGGCTCGGGCTCGCTGCTGCTGAAGGTGGCTGAAGCTGCCCCGACGGCGGTGACGGTGTATGGGCAGGAGAAGGAAGAAGCCACCAGCGGTCTGGCGCGTATGAACATGATCCTGCACCACAACCCCGGTGCGGTGATCGAGCAAGGCAATACGCTGGCCGACCCGAAGTTCCTGGATGCTGACCAGCTCAAAACCTTCGACTACGTGGTGGCTAACCCGCCCTTTTCGGACAAGCGTTGGAGCACCGGGCTCAGCACCGAGAACGACCCCTTCCAGCGCTTTGACGGCTTCGGTGTGCCGCCCACCAAGCAAGGCGACTACGCCTACTTGCTGCACATCATCCGGTCGCTGAAGAGCAACGGCCGGGCCGCGTGCATCCTGCCCCACGGCGTACTGTTTCGCGGCAACGCCGAGGCCGAGATCCGAAAAAGCCTAGTGCGGCGTGGCCTCATCCAGGCCGTCATCGGCTTGCCGGCCAACCTGTTCTACGGCACCGGCATCCCGGCCTGCATCCTCGTCATCGACAAGGCGGGCGCCGCAGCGCGCAAGGGCATCTTCATGATCGACGCCGCCCAAGGCTTCATGAAGGATGGCTCCAAGAACCGCCTGCGCGAGCGCGATTTGCATCGCATCGTGGACACCTTCAGCACGCTGGACGGTAGCGACCCGCGCTACGCCCGCATGGTGGGGTTGGACGAGGTGGAGAAGAACGACTTCAACCTCAATCTGCCGCGCTACATCGACAGCAGCACACCCGAAGACCAGCAAGACATCGATGCCCACCTGAACGGCGGCATCCCTGCGGCAGACGTGCAAGCCTTGAGCCGCTACTGGGCCGTGTGCCCGCAACTGCAGGCCGCCCTGTTCCAGCCCCGCCGACCGGGCTACTTGGACTTGACCGTCACACCCTCTGCCATCAAGGGTGTCATCTACGCACACCCCGAGTTCCAGACCTTCACGCAGGTCATGAACGGCCATTTCGAGGCCTGGCGCACGCCAGTGGCCCTGCGCCTGAAAACCTTGGCGCCCGGCTTTCACCCCAAAGAACTGATCCATGCGCTGGCCGAAGGCCTGCTGGCTCACTACGAGCATCAACCCACGGCCAAGCGGCTGATTGACCCGTATGCCGTCTACCAGCACCTGATGGACTACTGGGCGAACACGATGCAGGATGACGCCTACCTGATCGCCGAAGACGGCTGGAAGGCGCAGACCTACCGCGTGCTTGAAACCAAGAAGGGAAAAGACGGCAAGCCGGGCAAGACGGTCGACAAAGGTTGGGCCTGCGACCTGGTGCCCAAGGCCTTACTGATAAAGCATCACTTCACCGCCGAGCAAGCGCAGCTGGACCAACTGGCGGCCAAGCTGGAAAGCACTCTGGCCGTGCAGACCGACCTGGAAGAAGAGCACAGCGGCGACGACTCGGTGTTTGGCGGCTTCGACAACATCAACGATAAGGAAGTGAAGTCACGCATCAAGGAAATTGGCGGCGATGCCGACGCCACCGATGAACTCAAAGTGCTGAAGCAATGGCTCGCCATGTCTGAGCAGGCGAGCGCATTGAAGAAGCGCATCAAGATGCTAGACGCCGAGCTGGACGCCAAGGCCCTGGCGCGCTACCCCCAGCTTTCCACCCACGAGGTGAAGACCCTGGTCGTCGACCACAAGTGGACGACGACGCTGAGCGGCGCCGTGCACGGCGAACTGGACCGCGTGAGTCAGGCATTGACCGGACGCGTACAGGAACTGGCCGACCGGTATGGGCACACGATGCCCAAGTTGGCGAAGCGGGTTAAAGACTTGGACGCTCGCGTTGCCGGGCATCTGGCGACGATGGGGTTCGCGTGGATCTAACCCTTTCGGATGAGAGCGTAGGCCAAGCAGTCTATTTCGGGGCGCAGAACCCTGGCAAGTTGCCTGCCGACTGGATTGAGCAGACCATTGGACAGTTCTGCGCAGTGAAGACTGGGCCTTTCGGCACCCTGCTGAAAGCGAGCGAATACTCTGAACTCGACGGTGTGCCTGTCATCTCGGTTGGCGAAGTTCGTGAGGGCCACTTTCGCATTACCGAACACACACCCCTGGTCCCCGACGCCGTGCAACGGCGCCTTCCGCAGTACCTCCTTCAAGCCGGCGATGTCGTCTTTGGGCGCAAGGGTGCGGTCGAGCGCTCTGCGTTGGTTCGGCAGTCCCAAGCTGGCTGGTTCCTTGGATCTGATGGGATCGCAGTTCGCCCAACCGGAAGTCATTGTCCGGAGTACGTCGCAGCGCAGTTTCAGAGCTTCAGGGTGCGTCAGTGGCTGTTATTGAACTCCACGGGAACGACTATGGCCTCAATGAATCAGGGCGTGCTTTCCCGTGTGTCTATCCCCTTTCCGCCGACGCTCGCTGAGGAACAAGTAATCGCTGAAGCCCTCACCGACGCCGATGCCCTGATCGACTCGATAGCGCAACTGCTGACCAAGAAGCGCCAGATCAAGCAAGGCGCCATGCAGGAACTGCTCACCGGAGGCCGCCGGCTTTTACCCGGAGCAGCGACGTGGCGCGAAGTTCCGCTTGGCACCTTGGGTAGATGGTCAGGCGGCATGACCCCCTCTATGTCCAGGCCTGACTATTGGTCCCCCCAGGAAGTGCCTTGGCTGTCGTCCGGCGATATCAAAACCGCCAGACTCTCCGACTCGGCAAAGGCGATCTCCACGCACGCTGTCAGTGACGGGGCAACAACAATGGTCCCTGCTGAGTCGGTGGTGGTGGTCATGAGAAGCGGCATCCTGCGAAAGTACTTTCCCGTTGCCATGACACTGAAAGCGATGGCAATCAATCAAGACCTGAAAGCGCTGCAACCGAACGGGGATGCTTTGCCTGAATTCCTGCTGCATGCCTTGACGTATTCGGGTGAGCGGATCCTCGCGACCTGCCTGAAAGCCGGGACGACTGTCGAGAGCATCGAGTTTGGCTGGCTCAAGCAATTCACGATCAACTTGCCATCAGTGCCAGAGCAGAAGGCGATCACCCAAGTCCTCTCCGACATGGACGCGGACCTCACCGCCCTCGAATCCCGCCTCACCAAAGCCCAGGCCCTCAAGCAAGCCATGGCCCAGGCCCTGTTGACCGGCCGTATCCGTCTCGTGGAGCGACAAGACACCCAACCGGCCTGAGGGCGCTGCACTATCGACTTTTATCTGAAATCAGATAAATTATTGGCTTGCCGATAATTTTGGATAGTTGCCATGATCGCCTTTCCCCGCACCGCACTAGCACAGGAGCTTGTGGCTGCCCTGCACGGCAAGGCGCTGCTGGGCGACGCCCACAACGGCCTGTTTCTGGCCGCGCCGCGCCGCACCGGCAAATCTACCTTTCTGCAAGGTGACCTGCGGCCGGCCCTGCAAGCTGCAGGCGTGGTGGTGGTGTATGTGGACCTGTGGGCCGATGCCCGGCGCGATCCCGGCGGGCTGATTGCCGAGGCCATCGCCAGGGCCCTGCAGCCGCAACTGGGCTTGGTGGCCCGCACGGCCAAGATGGCCGGATTGGACAAGGTGAAGGTGGGCGGCCTGGAGGTCGACACCAGCAAGATCGGCAAGGTGGACGGCTTGACCCTCACCGACGCGCTGCGACTGTTGCATGACAGCGCGGGCAAACCGGTCGCGCTGATCATCGACGAAGCGCAGCATGCCCTCACCAGCGAGGCGGGTGAGGCCGCCATGACGGCACTGAAATCGGCCCGCGACCAGCTCAACCAGCCCGGCGTGGTCAACCTGATGCTGGTGATGTCCGGCTCGGACCGTGACAAGCTGCTGCGCCTGGTCAACACGGCAGGCGCTCCCTTCTATGGCTCGCAAGTGCAGCGCATGCCCCCACTGGGCCCCGACTTCATCGCCCATGTGGCGACCCTGATCGAAGCCCAACGGCCCGACCTGAAACCCGTGGACCAGGGCACCTTGCAGCAAGCCTTCGAGATGTTTGGCTTTCGGCCGCAGTTCTTCATGGCCGCGCTGGGCCAGGTGCTGAGCCCCTTGGCGGCCCTGACCGGACGCTTTGAACCCGCCTTGCTGGAGGCCGCTCAGCAGCAGCAAGCGCAAGACGAAGCGCAAATGGAATCGGACTTCCTGGGGCTCAAGCCCACCGAACAAGCGGTGCTGTGGCGCATGCTGGAGCAGGGGCCGCGCTACCGCCCCTACGACGCTGAAGCCTTGCGCTTCTATCGCGACAAGGCGGGGCACCCGGTCAGCGTCGCGCAGGCCCAGAAGGCGCTGGAGGCGTTGCGCCAGCGCATGCCGGCACTGGTGTGGAAGTCGGCTCGGGGCGAATACGCGCTGGAGGATGTGGCCACGCACCGCTGGTTTGAGGCCCGAACTGCAGCCGGCCTTTGGCCACCGGCTCCGCCGCAAGGGCAGCTTCTTCTGGAAGATGATTGACCGCCGCTGAACCTTCAGCACGACAGCGCCCAGGGAGGGCCGCATGAGCGACAGCCTCAACAAGTCGGAACGCGCCACACAAGAGCGAGTGATCCGTCTGTTCACCGAAGACCTGGGCTACCGCTGCCTGGGCGATTGGTCCGATCGGGCCGGCAACCACTGCATCGAAGAGGGCCTGTTGGCCGCTTTTCTGGCTCGCAGCGGCTACAGCCCAGCGCACATCAGTGCCGCGTTGCACAAGCTGCGTGCTGAGGCCGTGCTGCACGGGCGCTCCCTCTATGCTGCCAACCGAGCGGTCTACCAGTTGCTGCGCTATGGCATCTCGGTGAAGGTGGAAGCTGGCCAGGTGAGCGAGACCGTGCACCTGGTGAATTGGCACAAGCCGCAGGAAAACGACTTCGCCATTGCCGAGGAGGTCACGCTCAAGGGCGGCCACGAGCGCCGACCGGACATCGTGCTCTATCTCAACGGCATTGCCGTGGGTGTGCTGGAGTTGAAGAGCAGCCGAGTGGGCCTGGGGGAGGGCATTCGGCAATGCCTGTCCAACCAGCAGCCTGAGTTCAATGACTGGTTCTTCAGCACCGTGCAGTTGGTGATGGCCGGTAACGATTCCGAAGGCTTGCGCTACGGCACGATCAAGACCCAGGACAAGTATTTCCTGACCTGGAAGGAAGACGAAGCCGACAACGCAGGCTACAAGCTGGACAAGTACCTCGCCAAGCTGTGCAACAAGCCGCGCCTGCTGGAGTTGCTGCACGACTTTGTGCTGTTCGACGGTGGTGTGAAGAAGCTGCCCCGCGTGCACCAGTACTTCGGCATCAAGGCGGCGCAGGCCCATGTACAGCAGAGGCGGGGCGGCATCATCTGGCACACCCAGGGGGCCGGCAAGAGCATCCTGATGGTGCTGCTGGCACGTTGGATCCTGGAGAACAAGCCCACGGCCCGCGTGGCGATCGTCACCGACCGCGATGAGCTGGACCGGCAGATCGAACGCGTGTTCAAGGACGCTGGGGAGACCATTCACCGAAGTCAGAGCGGCCGTGACCTGATGGCGCAACTGGCGCAGCCCAACCCGCGTCTGCTGTGTTCGCTGGTGCACAAGTTCGGCCGCCGCGACGTGGACGACTTCGAGGCCTTTCTGCGTGACTTGGCGGCACAACCCAGCCCCACCCAGGGCGAGATCTACGTTTTTGTGGACGAGTGCCACCGCACGCAAAGCGGCAAGCTGCACCGCGTGATGAAGGCCATGATGCCCAATGCGGTGTTCATCGGCTTCACGGGCACGCCCTTGCTGAAAGCCGACAAGGCCAGCAGCCTGGAGGTGTTTGGCGGCTACATCCACACCTACAAGTTCGCCGAGGCTGTGGAAGACGGCGTGGTGCTGGATCTGGTGTACGAGGCGCGTGACATCGACCAGAAACTGGGTTCCACCGATCAGATCGACCAGTGGTTTGAGGCCAAGACCAGGGGCTTGAACGACTGGCAGAAGGACGAGCTGAAGAAGCAGTGGGGCACGATGCAGAACGTGCTCAGCTCGCGCTCCCGCATGGACCGGGTGGTGGCCGACATCGTGTTCGACTTTGCGGTCAAGCCGCGCCTGTCCAGCGAGCGGGGCAATGCCATCTTGGTGGCGTCCAGCATCTATGAGGCCTGCAAGTACTTTGTGCTGTTCGGCAAGACGGTGTTCAAGAACCGCTGCGCGGTGGTGACCTCGTACAACCCGCAGGCCTCGGACGTCAGCAAGGAAGAAACCGGCGCCAACACCGAGAGCGACAAGCAGTTCATCTACAACACCTACACCGACCTGCTGAAGGATGTCGTTGCCCGGCCGGGCATGAACAAGACCGAGACCTACGAGCAGGACGTGAAGGATCGCTTCATCAAGGCTCCTGCCCAGATGAAGCTGCTGATCGTGGTGGACAAGCTGCTGACGGGCTTTGACGCTCCACCGTGCACCTATCTCTACATCGACAAGTCCATGCAGGACCACGGCCTGTTTCAGGCCATCTGCCGCACCAACCGGCTGGACGGCGACGACAAGGATTTTGGCTACATCGTCGACTACAAGGATCTGTTCAAGAAGGTGGAGAAGGCCATTGCCGTCTACACCGCCGAGCTGGACCACAGTGCAGGCGGAGCGGACCCTGAGATCCTGGTGAAGGATCGGCTGGAAGCCGGGCGCGAACGCTTGAACGATGCGGTTGAGGCCCTGGCTTTGCTCTGTGAGCCGGTGGAGCCGCCCAAAGGCGACCTGCAGCACATCCACTACTTCTGCGGCAACACCGAGATCGCCGACGACCTGAAGGTGCGGGAGCCGCACCGTGTGGCGCTCTACAAGGCCGTGGTGGCGCTGGTGCGTTCGTATGCCAATCTGGCCGACGAACTGGAAGCGGCAGGCCTCACGCCCGAGCAGATCGAGCGCATCAAGGGCCTGCAGAAGCACTACCTGAACCTGCGCGAAATCATCCGCAAGGCGGCCGGCGAGACGCTGGACCTGAAACCCTACGAGGCGGACATGCGCCACCTCATCGACACCTACATCGAGGCCCAGGCACCACGCAAAATTTCGCCGTTTGACGGCATTGGCCTGCTGGACCTGATCGTCAAGACCGGCATTGCCGACGCCATTGCGGAGCGGCTCGGCGAGATGAAGGGCAACCGGGAGTCCATCGCCGAAACCATCGAGAACAACGTCCGCAGCAAGATCTTGAAGGAGCAGCTCACCGACCCGGCCTACTTCGCCAAGATGTCATCGTTGCTGGACGAAATCATCCGCTTGCGTAAAGAGCGCGCCATCGAATACGAAGACTACCTGTCACGGATCGCTGACGTTGCCAAGAGGGTGAGTGCAGGCAAGTCCGAGGACACGCCCCAGCAGTTGCGGACGCCGGGCCCGCTGGCTCTGTACAACAACCTGAAGGACCGCGTCGTCACGGACGTCGCACAGGAGCCTGACGCCCCCTATGGCAGCCAAGACCGGGCGCTGGCCGTTGTCCTGCGTTTGGACACGGCCATCAAGACAAGACGCCCCGATGGTTGGCGTGGGGTGGTGGCCAAAGAGCAGATGGTCAAGCAGGCAATGTTTGATGTGCTCCAGGACATCAAGGAAGTGAACCGCCTGTTTCCCATCGTCTTCGCACAGAAGGAATACTGATGCGGGACATGCTGGATCTCGGTGAGTTGCATGCCGAAGTGACGCGCAAAGCGATCAAGCACGTGCATCTGAGCGTGCTGCCGCCCGCTGGCAAGGTGCGTGTGGCCGCTCCGCAGAGCATGCCGCTGGACACGATCCGCTTGTTTGTCATCTCGAAGCTGGCCTGGATCCGCTCGCAGCAGCGCAAGCTGCAGGGGCAGGAACGCGAAACGCCCCGGGAGTTTCTGAACAAGGAGAGTCACTACCTGTGGGGTAAGCGCTATATGCTGGAGATCAGCTTGGAAGAGGCGGCCCCTGCTGTGCAAGTCACGCCCCGCAAGCTGCAACTGCAGGTGCGCCCCGGCGCCGATCAGGCCCGATGCGAAGAGGTGTTGGACGGGTGGTACCGCCAGCAGGTTCGAGACGCTGTGGTGCCGCTGCTGATCAAGTGGGAGCCCGTTCTTGGGGTGAAGGCAGCGCGAGTGTTCGTGCAGCGCATGAAGACCAAGTGGGGGAGTTGCACCCAAGCCTCAAGGTACATCCGGCTCAACACGGACCTGGCCAAGAAGCCCCCAGAGTGCTTGGAATACATCGTGGTCCACGAGTTGGTGCATCTGCTGGAACCGACACACAACGAGCGGTTTTCTGCTCTCATGGACTTGTACCTGCCTCAATGGTCCCATCGGCAGAAGCAGCTCAATAAGTTGCCGGTCAGACAAGAAAACTGGGTCTATTGAGCCTTCGGCTGTTGGCGCAAAACGAAAGCCCCAGGACGGTCGACTTTCGGCGGTAACACGAACAGGACCCTGCCGGCTAGGGGCCGCCCTTGGAGGGTGCCACGTGAGAGCCCGGTCAAGACTGGCTCCAATTATTCGTAGATGGGGCCTCAGCGGCGGCGCCCGCTGTCACCGGTCACTTGGTGAGCGTGTCGTGTTGTTCTATGACTACTGGACTATCGGGACCGGACGCTCAATCCCGGCGCATCGCCAGACCCTGCGAGCGACTGTTCCTGCTAGGCACCAGTCGTGGATGTGTGTTGGCGCCGACATGGCTCAGATTGAGCCGTCGCCACAAGCGCGATCACTCGCCATGATCTGATCGTCGCGCAGCACCCTCAAATGCGGGGTGAAAGTGATATTGCGATAGCAATTGCGAGACTGATCTGACACCGCGACACCACCTGTCGCACCTGCTTTTTAGCCTTCGTTCTGTGCCCCGAGTTGGGGGTGAACACCAGGGAACGACGACATCATGAACCACACTCAACAGAAGCAGTTGGGCTTCGGGCTCGGGGCCACGTTGCCGCAGACGGCCTGCAGCCAGCCGGCCCAGGAACCGGTCTCCACCACCGACGAATGAAGCAAATGGACATCGACATGCTGATGGCTAGGCCCCTTCCTGACTTCCAGGCTGAGGCGCTTGAGCAGCTACAGGACGCGATCCAGTTGCCCTCCCATTCCAACCCATCCAAGGACTCCGAGTCATGAAGATCCACCCCGCCTTTCGTCAAGTCAAGCTGGGCAGTGCCTACACCTGACGGGCGCGATGAACTTTGACTTTACTAACGCCAACGAGATTCAAGACATGGCCCCCATTGCTTCCAAGTAGCGACGGACGAAGGCCCCGCATATGGATGAACTGGAAAACCGCCACTCCTTCACGCTCACTCAGTGATCCACCTCACGCCCCCCGGACCGGGGGGGCGATCCCAGCAGGAGCCCTGCGTATGCTGCCAAGCAACAAAAACACAAATGCATCAGAGAGGTCCTTGCCCGGGGAGTTTTGGGGCGGGGTGTGGTCCTCAGGTGTGTTCCATCGAGATACCTGCCGTGACCGATCCTTCCCTCGCGGACGACGACGAAGGCAAGCTGGCCCAGCGCCTGGTTGAAATCCTGTGCCGTATCAACGAAGGCCGCCGCCTGCGCACCCGCGACCTCGCGCAGGAACTGGGTGTGGCACCGCGCACCATCCAGCGCGACCTGAAGCGGTTCAGGGACCTGGGGTTGATCGAGCGTGACGGCCTCTTGGACTACCGTTCCAAGCCCGAGGCCGTGGGCCGGCTGTCGCTGGACAAGGTGCGCTGCTTTGCAGACCGCACTGGTGTGGACGGCTTGTTCCCCGGGCTGACCGACCTGACCCTGCGGGAACTGATGAATGCCGACCGCGACCCTGCCACCCGCGTGCAGAGCCCGGCTTACGAAGACCTGGATGCGCTGAAGACCGACTTCGAGCAACTGCAGAGCGCCATCCGGGAGCACTGCTGCATCGACTTCGTCTACGCCAAGACCGAAGGCGAACAGTTGGTGCACAAGCGGTACAGCCGGATCCGGCCCTACAGCCTCCTCAACCACGGCGGTGTGTGGTACCTGGGTTCGGTCAATGCCGACGGGGCGTTGCGGGCCTTCACCTTCTCGAAGATCCGCCGGCTGCTGGTGCTCCACGGTGAGACCTTCGTACCCGACCCCGCCGTGACAGCCGAGCTGGACCGCGAAGACAGCATTTGGCTCAACCGCCACAAGATCGAGGTGGTGCTGCGCGTGGCGCCTGTGGCGGCGGGGTATTTCCTGCGGCGCAAGCTGGTGCCGCAGCAAAAACTCGTCAAGTCGCTCAGCGACGGCGGGCTGATCCTCTCCGGCATGGTGGCCCACGCGGACCAAATACTGCCGCTGGTACGGGCGTGGATTCCGCATGTGCGGTTCATCCAGCCGGAATCTTTACAGGCGCAACTCAACGAGCAATTGGTGGAGTATCTGAGGGGAGGGGCTTGAAATGGTGGCGGTGGCGATTGCCCTCATCGTTGCGACCCTTGTTGTCGCGGACATAGGCGCTTATGTGGTCGTGTTGGCATCCCTGGTTTCGTTGGGCGTTGTGCTGGCCGGTGTCGTCGTCGCTTACGAAGCGAGCTTTATGGTGCTGTATTCCATCCTGGGGAAGCCAACCTGGGCGATTCTAGGGTCGATGGGGCTGGGAGCCGTTCCGGTGTCGTTGCTGGTTAAAACGGTGAAACACTGGGCTGCGGACTGAGCCTGGAAAACATCAAAGGAGAAAAATGCCTGTTGCACCTGCATACCCCTACAAGCAAGACGTCTGCACAAAGTGCGGATGGAAATCAGAGGTGGTGGAGCAGCGGTCGGATTGTATCCATTTTGTAGCCAAAAACTGTCCTCGATGTCATTCCTCGACCAAACGTCAGGATGCCTCCTTGTTGGCCGGGGTCTTAAAGTTGGTTGGTTCTGCCTTGAAGAATACGGGTGGACGAAAGATGTGATTGTGGTAAATGATTAATGCGATCCATTTGAATGCCGCTTTTTTGTCGGTCAGATGGTGGATTCTATTGGGCATGGTAATATCTGATGAGCATGAAAAATACTAGTTTTAATTCGGAGAAATTTTATGACCAGTTGACCAAAATGGTTGACCAGTCACTTGCAGTGGTACTCAGGAAGACATCAGTCACCGACGGCAACCTTGATTTGGAAGGGGCGATTGCCAACTCCAAGACATTGCTCGAGAAGTTTCGCGACCAGACTAATGAAGACATTCGCGAACTTCAGGAGCTCGCCGAATGGGATACGTTCACCATCGCGTTCTATGGTGAGACAAACGCAGGAAAGTCTACGCTGATAGAAACCTTGAGAATCCTGCTGGGCGACAGCGAGAAGCTTGCCATGCAGGAGAAATTCAAGATGCTGGCCAAAGACCTTCGCGTCGATCCGGACAGTATCTCTGCATTGGAAAAGTCTATCCAGCAACTGGAATGCAAACTGGCCGAAAGCCAAGGCCAGGCAGAGATTTTCAAGAAGAAACTGCAAGGCGAAGAACAGCAGCAGAGTGCACAACTGGAGGCGTTGAGAGCCGCCGTAGAGCGCAAGCGGAAAACTTTGAGTCTATGGCAAAGACTGCTGTGCCTATTCAAGAAGCTGGACGAAGAAAAATCATTGTCGGCACAGGAGTTTCTGTTCGATCAGTTCAAGACCGAGAATAATGCGAAGCTGGAAGCTATTGCCGCAGAACCGCTCAAAGTGAGTGAAGAGTTGAGCGCGCGTCGCCGCGATCTGGCCCAAATGGAAAACTCGTTCGCGCAGTTGATGCCGCTACAGGACGGCAACATCATCGGAAACGGTCGATCTGACTTCACGTTGCAGTCGCACGCCTACTGTTTTACGGCCGACAACCAGAAGTTCCAGTTGATCGATGTCCCCGGCATCGAAGGTGATGAAACGCAGGTGATGAGTGCCATCGAGGCGTCCGTCAAAAAAGCCCATGCTGTTTTCTATGTGACGCGCGCAGCCACGCCTCCCGGGTCGGGTAGCGAAGGCCAGGAAGGCACGATCGACAAAATTAAACGCCAACTCGGCAAGCAGACCGAAGTTTGGGCAATCTACAACAAGAGTGCGACAAATCCACAGGTTTTGCAGGGCGAGACGTTGATCAATAAGAATGATTCTATCGGACTGGTGGAAATGGGTAAGTCACTCAGCGGCATGTTGGGGTCGGATACCTATAAAGGGCACATCTGTGTGAGCGGAATGCCGGCTTTCCTTGCGTCGGCTGTTTGTTTTGTGCCTAACAATCCGCACGTTAAAAGCCGAGATAAGTTCCTGGCGGCAATGAGTGAAAGTGACATTCTAATTCGCAGCGGCATGAATTCATTCCTGCAGTTCATTCGTGCGGAGATCTGCCAGAATTTTCAGAAAAAGATCGGTGATGCCAATCTAAAAAAGATCCGCAGTTGCTTGCAGGACGGAATCGACCATCTACATAAGGCGCGCGACAACTTCGCCGACGCGGCGCAAAAACTCGAAGTTCAGCAGAAGTTCGCTTCCTTGCAGATCGATGCCCTGCTCTCTGGTACCTCGCAGAAACTCAAGAACGAATGCCACGACCAGTTGAGTGAAAAAAAATCAGCCATGCGCACGGCAATCTACAGTTACATCGCCAGTGATCAAAGTAATGACGATTTTAAGGGTCGCCTGACGGACGACATCGATGAGCTCAAGACCAGCATCGGCGACGACCTCGAAGTGCGATTTAACAAAGTGTTTGAGGCGTTTAAACACGATGCTGGTGAAATCATCAAGAAAAATCAGAAGAACGTGGATGATATATTGCGCTACACGATCGATGATCCATTTGCATCTTTGAAGCTGAAATTCAATAGCGATTTCAAGATGGACAACGGGATTAACTTGATCGGGCTCATATCAACGCTCGGCGGAGCGGCTGCGCTGATTTGGGCGTCGTTTCTGGCTTCAAACCCCGTGGGCTGGACGGCCGCTGCCGTGCTAGGTGCGGTCAGTCTGGTTTTCAGCTTCTACAAGGCCGTCCGCAGCTTCTTCAGTAGCGACTATAAGAAAGAGCAGCAGCGAAAGTCAGCAGACGACAACCTAGGAAAGGTGTTCACGAAGCTCAGCCAAATGCTGGACGAAAACCTTGAATCAGCGAGTGCAAAGATACACGAAGCGCTGCTGGAAACCAAGAAGCAGATGTGCATTCCTTACGAACAAAGCGTCAATACCAAAACGGCGCTGGAAGGAGTCGCCGCCAAGATGGTTGCCATGCGAGACGAGATTGCTCCCAAGTCGATACCGGCAGCTATGGGATCCATCATGCCCACATTCACAAAATCGGCCGCATTCTCTGCGGACACACTTTGAACATCGGAATATAAAAAAATGACCAGCGCAATTGATTCTTTCGAGCAGCAAAAGCAACGGGCTTTGGATATCCTGAACAGCCTGGCCTCCTTCGTGAAGGAAGGTCACGAGCTAGGTATTCAGTTGCATCCTGAATTGGCGGAAAAGCTTCAGAAATCATTGGAACGCGCCGCTGACCAGAAGCTCAAGGTCGCGTTGATCGGCGGATTTTCCGAAGGTAAGACTTCAATCGTAGCAGCCTGGCTGGAAGAGCTCGACCGCAAGAGCATGAACATCAGTCAACAAGAATCTTCCAGCGAAGTCGCTATTTATAATTTTAAAGACAAATTGCAGATAATCGATACGCCCGGACTATTTGGCTTCAAGGAGAAGGTAAACGCATCGACCGAGCAGATCGAGAGATACAAGGACATCACCAAGCGCTACGTCAGTGAAGCCCACCTTGTGCTGTACGTAATGAATTCGACCAATCCGATCAAGGAAAGCCATACAGAAGACTTGAAATGGCTTTTCCGCACGCTTAACCTGCTGCCCCGCACTGTATTCGTGCTCAGTCGCTTCGATGAAGTTGCAGATGTGGCGGATTCAGTCGAATTCCAGGAAAAGTTCCTAGTCAAGAAGGCTTCTGTACTCAAGCGCCTGAACGACGTGCTGGAGTTGACGTCACAGGATCGGGCTGATATCTCCATCGTTGCTGTGTCGGCCAACCCGTTCGACATGGGCGTGGAGCACTGGCTAAACAATCTCCCAGATTTCCGTAATCTATCGCGTATCGAAGAACTGCAGACCGCGACGCATCAGAAAATCGAAAGCAATGGTGGGCTTTTGATGCTGGCCAACGAGACCAAAAAATCAATCATCTCGGACGTCATCACCAAACAGTTGCCTCAGGCCAAGGAGGCCTATGCTCTTCTGGCCGATGAAGCACGTCGTGTCACCGAAATCAAGGAAAGCCAAGCCGTTGAACTGCAGAAGGTCCACGGCAACATCGGAAAAGCGCAAGTGCGTTTGCGCGGTCGGCTGCTACGCTATTTCGAAGACCTGCAACTGCAGGCCAAGAATGTAGGCGTAAATACGTTCAACGAATTCATGCATCGGGAAATCGGTAACGAAGGGTGTTTGGTTCAGCAAAGTGTCCAGGAAATATTCAGCGATGAAGTGGGGGGTATTGCAAGCGATCTGAGCCGAATTCAGGTGAATGTCAATAATGAAATTGTGCACTACAACGACGTGATTAGTGCAGTTGGCAAGAAGGGCATTAATTTCCTCTCGCAACCTGGCGTCGTCACCAATAGTAACGTGCTAATTGTGCGCGACGGCGTCAATGTAGCCACCAAGATGGTGGGCATCGATATAAGCAAGTATCTAAAATTCAAGCCATGGGGCGCAACAAAACTGGCCAATGGTATTGGCGGCGCGTTGGCTGTTGTTGGTATTGCACTGGAAGCCTGGGACAGCTACAAGGAGAAGGAGCGTCAGGCCAAGTTCGCGGAGGTCATTGGTACCTTGATCTCCAACCTCCAGGGACAATCCGTGGAAGTAATACGGGTGGTGGATTCGCCAGACTTTTCAGATCAATTCTTTCCGGCGTTTGTGAGCCTTAAGCGGCAACTCGCTGCCATTGATACTGAGATGCTGAATCTACAAGATCGACAAATGCGCTTCAAGAAATGGTACGACAACGGAAAAGCTATTAATGCCGATTTTCGTGAAATTGGCCGAAGTGATCGCGGGTAATTTTGATCAGATCAGACAATGAATAGTCCTGTTGTGCTCGCATTGGATGTATCCCCCCGCGTCTGAACGGCTCGTAAGGCCACCCCGACTGTGTAGAACCCCCGAGTTCGACCTGCGCCGTGAAAAGGCGGCGTTTTTCCTGTGGGTGCGAATTCCACCCGGCGACATTGCTTCCGCCGGGAAGCAACCGGGGCACTCATGGAGGTAACGAAGTAGCTGGAGCCTTCGGTGCAGAGGGTCATTTGGTGTCGAACTCCGGGGGGGCTCACCGAGAACGCACTTTGCGCCGTTGACGGGTCGGTAGCCCCCAGTGCCCGGTCGGTGGCGTACACCGTGAGTACCGCTGTCGGTGGCCACTGGCAGCAGCCGCTGCAGAATTGCCACTCGATTCTGTTTGACTGTCTGGTGACGACTTGGGTGACCGTTCAGTCCGTGAGCACGAAAGTGCACCAAGCAGCCATCAGTTCCTTGCGCTTCTCGAACAAGTCTGTGCGTCGATAGGCTGCCTCGACCTTATTGCTGATCGTGTGAGCCAGCGCTTGCTCGCAAACCTCGTTTGGGAAGTGGGTCTGCTCTGCCGCCCAGTCGCGAAACGTTGAACGGAAGCCGTGGGGCGTGATGGCCAAGTTCATTCTGCGCACGATCTGCAGGAACGCCATGTTCGAAAGCGGCTTGCTCTGCGATCGTCCTGGGAAAACGTAGTCACCGTCATCACGAAGTTGTTCGGCTGCTCGCAGGATTTCGACGCAACGTTCAGACAGTGGCACGCGATGTTCTTTGCCAGCCTTCATCCGATCGGCTGGGATCGTCCAGCAGGCCCGTTCCATGTCGATCTCGTTCCACTTGGCCCCTAGCACCTCATTGGTTCGCGTGGCCGACAGGATCAGAAATTCGAATCCGAGTTTCGGAATCGAACCGCTTGGGCTTTGGCGCAGGTCCCGCAAGAACTGCCCGACCTGATCGTAGGGCAGGGCCTTGTGGTGTTCATCTTCGTCAGTTTGCTTGGGCAGACCGCGTTCAACCCCGTCGACTGGGTTCTCACCCTCTCTGAAGCCTGCAGCCTTGGCCCAGTCGAAGATCGTTTGCAGACGCTGTTTCACGCGTCTGGCCGTCTCGGGCTTCTCGCGCCAAATCGGCTGTAGCGTCGTCAGGATCTCCGGAGTGCCGATCGCATCGATCCTGCGCGTGCCCAGAAGGGGCGTCGCATAGGTGTTGATCGTGTTGATCCACTGAGCACCGTGCTTGGCGTTCTTCCAGGACGATGCCATTGAAGAATGGACCGTGGTTGCTGCCTCCGCGAAAGTGGGAATGACCCTGCGCAGGGTTTTGCGCTCAGACACTGGGTCTTTGCCTGACCGGATGAGGGTGTGCATCTCCTGGGCTTTGTCTCGTGCCTCCTTGAGGCTTACGGTACTGGCGCCACCGAGGCCGAGGTCTTTGCGCTTGCCTTGGACCATGATTCGCATGATCCAACGCCGCGCTCCAGAGGCGTCCACCATAAGGTAGAGGCCGTCACCGTCGGCGTAGCGACCGGGCTTCGTCAGGTTGCGAACCTGAAGGGCAGAAAGACGTTTGTGGGGATGTTGACCGGAGGGCTTCATGTGATGGAGCTTTCTCTTATCCCACATTTTATCCCACAAATTGCATCAATATCGATTGAATGCGATGGGCTCTCTTTGGACTTGATTGTGATGTAAGTTGTTGAATTAAAATGGATCGATGGACGACGTTGAAGTGGATTGGATGTGAAAACGGAGGACGCTCTCCGCCAGATATGAGCCCAAGTGATTGATTCACTTGGGCTTTTTTCTTTTGGGTTGTTTCTGGATCGCGTGTTCTCCTGCTGGATCGCGAGGGCGCAAATGGGCTGTGGTGCCCGCAAGGTTCGGGATGAACTCGCATTTGGCGCCACCCGATGGCCACGAATTCGGCTTGTGTTCGGTAGAACATTCACTTAAGCGATCCATGGGCGGTCCTGTCTGGCACCAAAATAGGGACTGGAGGTCTTTTCGGATGAGGGGCTGATCAAGCTTTACAGCCCTTCCGCAGTACCGAGGGGCCTCCACCCCAAGTCTCTGTTGCCACGGCGTTCCATTCCGAGGGGATGCGCGCCCTCTCGTGCACACGTCGGTGTGCGCTACCGGGGGGGGGCTGGTGTCACGGGCATGTCACCCGTCTTTCCTAGACTGATTCGATCGCAGACGGCGAATCGATGGAAGACAAGGCGGGGGGATGACTTGATCCGTGCGGGGGTGGTCCGAGGGGGCGTGCTGGCGTTGGCTCTGGTCCTCAGTGCTTGTGCGCCGCAGAAGCTGTGGGTTCGGGGCGTGGCCGACCAACTGGCCCATCAGGGCAGTGGGCCGGAAGACGATCCGGTCCTGGCACGGGATGCGGCGGCTTTTTATCTCAAGCTGTCCGAATCGGTCTTGCGGCAGGACCCGGGCCATCTGCCTTTGGCTGCAGCGGTGTCGGGGGGCTTCACCCAGTATGCCTATGCCTTTGTGGCTTTCGAGGCCGAAAAACTGGAGTCGCACGACGTCCGCGCGGCCCAAGGGCTCCAAGTCCGCGCTGAACGCCTGTATGCCCGGGCGCATCGCCACGCCATGGGGGCACTGGAGGTCCACCGGCCTGGGTTCTCGCGTCAATTGAGGGAGGCACGGCCGTCGCTGGAGGGTGCGGTCGAGGGGTTGGCTCCTTTGCCTCCCGAGTGGGTTCCCGTGGCCTATTGGGCCGCCGCATCGTGGGGCGCGAGGATTGCCTTGTCCAAGGACCATCCCGACGTCGTGGCCGATCTGCCGCAGGCGGTCGCGCTGGCGCATCTGGCTTGGCAGGCCGACCCCGATCATGGTGACGGTGCGCTGGCCTCTTTGATGGGCACGTTGGAAGCGGCCCGTCCCGGTGGCAGTCGTTCTCAGGCACAGGCGTACTTCGATCGGGCCGTTCGGGCCAGTGGGGGCCATGGCGCCGGACCGTTCCTTGCCATGGCCGAGTCTCTGGCCCTGCCGTCGGGTGACCGCCAAGCCTATGAGACCTGGTTGCGCCGTGCTTTGGCGGCCGACGCGCCGGTCCAGGGGGTGGCCGATGGGGTCCTGCGTCAACGTGCCCAGTGGCTGCTGGAGACGATGGACGACCGTTTCTGAGCCTGCGGGCTCCTGTTTCCTCACCCAAATCCGACCCATGAATCCTGACCGTCGCAATCTGTCGGCCTCGCTGGCCGCAGCTTTGGCTTTGCCTTGTCTGCCAATGGCCGTGCAGGCCCAGTCCGTGTCTTTGCGCATTGGCAGTGTGGTGCCCAAGAATTCGCTTTATCACCGCCAGTTGCTCGAGATGGGGGAGGGGTGGCGGGTGGCGCAGGGGGACGGGGCCCGATACACGGTTTTCACGGACGGCAGCCAAGGCGGCGAGGCAGAACTCGTGCGCCGCATGCGCATCGGCCAGTTGCAGGGCGCCTTGATGTCGGTGACGGGGCTGCGCGAGATCGAGCCGAGCATTTCAGCCTTGCAGAGCCTGCCGCTGCTGTTTCGCACTTGGGACGAGGTGGACCACGTCCGCGAGAAATTGCGTCCGGCCATGGAGCAGCGTTTTCGGGAGCGGGGTTTTGTGGTGGTCGCCTGGGGTGATGCGGGTTGGGTTCGGTTTTTCTCGAAGGTGCCGGCGCTGCGCCCTCAGGACTACAAGGGGCTGAAGTTTTTCGCCTGGGGGTCGGAGCCCGATCAGCAGTCGATAATGAAGAGCCTGGGCTACACGCCGGTGCCCCTGGAAACCTCGGACATCCTGCCCGCGATTCAGACCGGGATGATCGACGTGTTGCCATCTACGCCGTACTTTGCGCTGGCCAGTCAGGTCTACGCCACGGCCGGTCACATGCTGGAGATCAATTGGGCCCCCATCGTCGGGGCCCTGGTGGTGACCCAGAAGGCATGGGATGCCATGACCCCCACCGCTCAGCAGGCCTTGCGTACGAAGGGGGAACTGGCGGGACAGCGCATGCGCGCGCAGGCTCGGTTGGAGGTGGACGAGGCGGTGGCGGCCATGCGCAAGCGGGGGCTGGTGGTGCACCAGCCCAGTCCGGATCAAATGCGTGAGTGGCAGGTGCTGGCCGAGCAGTTGTATCCACGCATCCGCGGCACGATGGTGCCGGCCGAGACCTTTGATGCCGTTTTTGCCCATCTCAGGGCTTACCGCGCCGGCAAAGGCAAGTTGGCATCGTGACCGCTGCTGTCGATGTCAAGATCGGGCCCGTCCGTGGGGCGGAGGGGGTGTGCTGGGACGATGTCGTGGCGTCGCTGGCCTTGGCGCTCATGGTGGTCATTCCCCTGGTGGAGATGGTGGGGCGGACGTGGTCCGGCGCAGGGGTCGAGAACGCTCCCGTCGTGGTGCAACACCTGGGGCTGATTCTGGCCATGGTGGGGGCCTTGGCGGCCGAGCGCACGGGACACCTCAGCGCCCTCGGACGTGCCGGTGAAGGTGTGGATCGGCCGTGGCTGCGCACGGGGCTGGCAGGGTGGGCGCACGGCTCGACCGCGGTGATCAGCGGGATGTTGGCGTGGGCTGCCTGGCAATTTGTGGCCAGCGAGATGGAGACGGCCCGGGCCTTGGCCTATGGATTGCCGACCGGGTGGGTGCAGGCCAGTCTGCCTTTTGGCTTTGCCTGGCTGGGGTGGCGTTTTGGGCGGCGGTGCGCGACGTCGGGGTTCGGAAAAGTGTTGGCGGGCGTGGGGCTTCCGGTGGCGGGGGCCGTCGGAGCCCATGTCCTCGAGGGTGTGGTGTTGCCTGTGTGGCCGGCTGCGCTCGGGTTGGTCGTGGCCTTGTGGGCTGGGGCGCCGATCTTTGCGATCCTGGGCGGGTTGGCCCTGAGTCTCTTTGCGTCGGAGGGGTTGCCATGGGCGTCTGTGGCCCTGTCGCACTATCAGATCACCGTCAACCCGTCGCTGCCGGCTCTTCCGCTGTTCACGCTGGCCGGTCTGGTTCTGGCGAACACTGGTGCGGCGCATCGGTTGGGCGAGGTGTTTTTGGCGCTGTTTGGGGGTGGGGTCCGGGGCACTGTGCTGGCCGCGGCGGTCCTGTGCTCAGCGTTCACCGCGACGACTGGGGGCAGCGGGGTCACGATCCTGGCGCTGGGCGGATTGTTGTTGCCGCTGCTGCGTGGGGCGGGGTATCCGGAGCAGCGGTCGATTGGGCTCATCACCAGTGCCAGCGCCCTGGGCGTGCTGTTGGCACCGTCGGTGCCGCTGATCATGTTTGCCGTGATCGCACGGGTGCCCATCATGGACATGTTTCTGGCAGGGGCGCTGCCGGCCCTGCTGATGGTGGCCAGTTTGTTGGGGGTGGGGGGATTCTGGCGACCACAGACGGCGTGGGTGCAGGCGCCGGAGGCCGAGGCCCGGTCCACCGTCGAATCGGCCCCTCACCGGGTGTGGTGGCGCGCGGCCTGGACGGCCCGCTGGGAGTTGCTGGCGCCAGTGATTGCCATCGGTTCGCTGGGCAGCGGCTTGGCCACGCCCACCGAGGGGGCGGCCCTGACGGCTGCTTATGCCATCGTCACCCAGGCCTGGGCGCACCGGGAACTGGGTTTCGAGCGTCTGGTCCATGCCCTGACGATGTGCGCACGGCTGATTGGCGGGGTGATGCTCATCCTGGGCATGGCCCTGGCACTGACCAACTTTCTGGTGGACGCAGGCATTCCGGATCGGGCCATCGAGAGCGTGCGTGAGGTTTTGCCCCAAAAGCATGCATTCCTGCTGGCGTTGTGCGTGTTTCTGTTTGCCTCGGCGGCCTTGATGGAAATCTTTGCGGCGTTGGTGGTGCTGGTGCCTCTGCTGCTGCCCTTGACCCAAAGTTACGGCATCGATCCGATTCACTTTGGTGTGATTTTCTTGGCGGCGATGGAAGTGGGTTTTCTGTGCCCTCCCGCGGGCATGAATCTCTATTTTGCTTCGGCCATGTTTGGCAAACCCATTCGGTATGTGGGGCGGGCAGTCTTGCCGGCCATGGGGGCCATTTTTCTGGGGACGGTGTGTATCGCGCTGTTTCCTTCGCTCTCGACATTTCTTCCTGCGGTTTTCGGCCTGAGGTGAGGCGTCGCCCGAGCGGCAGTAGACTGAAACGAGGAGGTGCCTGGCATGGCGGTGATCGCGATCGTGAATCCCAAAGGCGGGGTGGGCAAATCGACGGTGTCGACCCAATTGGCCGGGTACCTGGCGCGCCACTGCGCAGGATCTGGTGGGGTGGTCCTGGCGGACGTGGATCGGCAGCAATCGGCGGGCTGGTGGTTGTCGCAGCGTCCTTCCTTCTTGCCTCCGATCACCTTGTGGGAGGGGGATGCGGAGGACTTGCCTCCCCTGTCCAGACGGGCCGCGCATGCGGTGCTGGACACCCCCGCCGGCCTGCGCGGCAAGCGGCTGGATGTCGTCATGGCGGTGGCCGATCACGTGATCGTGCCCTTGCAGGCCAGCGTGTTCGACATCGCCGCGACCCAGGCCTTTTTGACCCAGATCGCCGAGCGCCGCAAGCACGCCAAGGTGCCTTTGGCGGTGATGGGCAACCGCGTGCGGGAGCACAGTCACGCAGCCCAGCAGTTTCAGCAATGGACGGCTTCGCTTCAGGTGCCGGTGCTGACCCACTTGCGGGACACGCACAACTATGTGCATCTGGCCGCTCACGGCCTGTGCCTGTGGGATGTGCCCACGAGCCAGGTTGCACGTGACCTGGGGCAGTGGCAGCCGGTTCTCGATGCCTTGGAGCTGGGGCGGTGATGTTCCTGTGAACCCTCGGGGCATGAAAAAACCGGCCCTGGGGCCGGTTTCTGAGTGGTGCAGGCGCGATTTAGCGGCTGGCTTCCTTCACGATGTACCACTCGACTCCCCGGCGTGACCAGGTCAGGGTCTTCTGGACCGTCGAAGAGGCGCCTGCTGTCGTGGTGGTCTGGTCAAACGTCGTTTCCACCTGACCATTGGGCAGGGTGCGACGTTGGACGTTGGCCAGTTGCACGTTCGAGGCCCCCTTGGCACGGATCATCTTGGAGCGGGCGTTGAACCAGGCGCTGCGGGTGCCTGTCTCGGGCTTGAACTTCGAATCGTAGAAGCTCACGTACTGCGTCACGTCCTTGCTGTTCCAGGCCTTGCTCCAGTCGAGCAGGCGGGCCGAGATCGGGGTGCTGGCCAAAGAGGCGTCGCTCGGTGCGGCTGCGGCGGTCGACTTGGCGGGCGCCAAGGCCGCGACAGGCGCCGGGGTCGCCGCCGAGCGAGCACCGGCACTGCGGGCGCGTTGGTCGAGTTCGTCCTTGCCGGTCACGCGCAGTTCGGTCGGGGTCAGCGGGCAGCGCGATGAGGCGTCGTCACCGGCTTCCCAGGACTGCCCTCCCAGGGCGTCATCCGAAGCGCCGCCTGCACGGGTCAGGCCCAGGGCATTGACCAGGTTGCTCGATGCGGCGTGGGTGCGGGCCTTGGCCAGCACCAGGTCGTACTCGGCGTTGGACAGCGAGCGGCGGGCCGAGTAGAGCTCGTTCTCGGCGTTCAGGACATCCAGCAGCGAACGCTGACCGATGTCGAACTGCTGGCGGTACGCGCGGGCGGTCTTCTCGGACGACAGCGTGTTCTGGTCCAGGTAACGCACCTGGTCCGTCAGCTTGCGCACGTCGTTGAAGGCGATGGCCGCGGTCTGGCGGGTGTCGCGGCAGGCCTTGTCCCGCAGATCACCGGCCTGGTCCAGCAGCGAAGCGGCCTGACGCACGCGCGCCTTGTCCGATCCGCCGTTGAACAGGTTCCAGTTCAGGGACAGGCCGGCGGCCGTGTCGCGCTTCTGGTCGGCCACGGCATCGAAGTTGTGGCCCACGCCGCTGCGGATGCGGGCTTCGACACGCGGGTGGAAGGCGCTGTCGCGTTGCTTGGCCTGGGCCTGGGCGGCGCGCAGATTCTCGACGGCCGCGGCCACGCCGGCGTTTCGCTTGGCCGACAGGTCGAGCAGGGCTGCGCTGGAGGCGGGCAGGCCCTTGTCGAACACGTTCGGGGTGTTTGGCGAGACCTCCGGCAGCGCGCCCACCAGGCGGCGGTAGCGTTCGGTCACGTCGTGCAGGTTGGCCGTTTCCGCCGTCAGGTTGGACTCGGCCAAAGCCATGCGGGCGGCCGCCTGTTCCAGATCGACGCCACGGCCGACACCGGCCTTGACGCGCGAGAGCATCTGGTCGTGCACTTGGCGATGGCTCACATAGTTGTCTTCAGCCAGCTTGACCAACTGGGTCGTGCGCTGTACATCCAAATAAGCCTTCACCGTTTCGAGGGCGGTCTGTTCGGACGTGTCCAGGAACTCGAAGTAACGGACCAGACGGGCGTGGTCCAACCGGGACACTTCGCTGCGGGTGCTCAGGCCGTCCCACAGCATCTGGGTGGCCGTCAGGGCCACGCCGCCGTGGTTCATGCTCTGGGATTCGGGGGTGCGGCTGGAGATGCGGTCGTTGACGCGACCCACTTCCGCGGAGAGGTCCAGCTTCGGGTAGTAGCCGCCACGGGCCACCTCGACTTCGCTGGTGGAGGCACGCAGGGCATTGAGCTTGGCGGTCACCTCCGGGCTGGTGGTGAGTGCGCGCTGCACGGCCGACTTGAAGGAGTCAGCCGGTTGGGCCAAGGCGGTTTGGGCCGCCAAGGCCAGGGTGGTGATGACGAGGGTGGTGATGGTTTTCATGGCTTTCGTGAATCCCGGCGCTGTTCACCTCCCCCTCCCGTTGGGGGTCCAGTGAGATTGAACGAATGGGCACTACGTAGCGATTATCTGTACTTCTGGTTGCAAGTTTGCGGTTGAAGTATTCCATAGAAGTTCTTGATTCGACAACAAATCACGGTCTACGTTGCCAATTTCGCCGGTTCGGGATCTGGGTCTGGGGCCTTCAGTTGAAGGGGTGTGGGTCGATATGAGGACGATGACCTCGTGTGCGTTTGTCACCTCTGCCTTTTCGGGTATGCAGAGCCTCTGCAGGGCCAGGCCTTGGCGCTGGGTGCTGCTGGCGGTGCTGGGTTGGGTGATGGGGTTGTCGCACTCGGCCATCGATCCGGACCGGCAGTCCGCGGCGGCGCAGCGTCTGGGGGCGGGCGCGCCGGGGCTGTTGCGTGCGTGGCAACAGGCGGTGCGCCAAGCGGGAGGCAACGATGACGAGGGACGGGTCCACTCCCTCAACCAGTACGTGAACCGCCGGGTCACTTACCGGGAGGACATCGAGATCTGGGGGGTGAACGACTACTGGGCGTCGCCCGTCGAAACCCTGGGGCGGGGCGTGGGCGACTGCGAGGATTTTGCGATCGCCAAGTATTCCGGCCTGGTGGCGTCGGGGGTTCCGGCCCGGGATCTGCGGCTGGTCTACGTGCGCGCAGCCTTGGGCGGTGGCCAGGTGGCCCACATGGTGTTGGCGTATTACCCGCCTGGCGGGGGGGAGCCTCTCATCATGGACAACCTGGTGTCCGAAGTTCGACCCGCTTCCAGGCGCCCGGATTTGACCCCTGTTTTCAGCTTCAACGCCGAGGGCTTGTGGCAAGGTACGCACGGTGCCTCGGCCGGAGATCCGGTGGCACGGCTGTCGAAGTGGCGGGATGTGCTCGCCCGCAGCCGTGAAGAGGGTTCGCTCTGAAGGAATGTGTGCCCATGTGGGGTCATGAACAAATTGGAGGCGGCGCATGTCGATGATGCGGCAGGTGTGGCTGTTGGTGCTGCTGGTGGTCATCGGGGGATGCCTGGGAGGCATCGGGGTGTCGGTGCAGCAGGCCCGCGAGTACATCGAGACCCAGGTCTCGGTGAAGAACAACGACAACGCGCAGTCCTTGGCGCTGACGCTGTCCCAGCTCAAGGGCGATGCGTCCTTGCTGGAGCTGGGCGTGTCCGCACAGTTCGACACGGGGCATTACGAGCGCATCGTGTTGACCGGTCCCGATGGTCGCGTGTTGGTGGATCGTTCCTCTCCTCCGCAGGTGATGCGGGCGCCGGCCTGGTTTCAACAGGCTTTGCCGCTGCAGCCCAAGCCGGGTGTGGCGCAGGTGTCGAGCGGCTGGACCCAGTTGGGTCGGCTGGAGGTGCGCAGCCACACCGCTTTTGCCTACGAGGACCTGTGGACGGGATCGGTCCGCATGGCGCTGTGGATGCTGGCGCTGGGTGGCGTGACCGCCGTGCTGGGATTGTGGGCGGTGCACCGTTTGCGCCGGCCTCTCGACGCGGTGGTGGCCCAGGCCCAGGCGTTGTCCGAGCGGCAGTTCATCTTGATGGAGGAGCCCCAGGTTCCCGAGATGAAGCGTGTGGCCCGTGCGTTGAACGTCATGGTCGAGCGCCTGCGCGCGTTGTTTGGTGAGCAGGTGCGTGAGGTGGAGGCCTTGCGCCGCCAGGTTCATTGCGATGAACTGACGGGTCTGACCCATCGTCGGCAGTTTCTGGCCGACTTCCAGTCCGAGCTGGAAGACGAGACCGGACCGGGGCGGGGGCATCTGGTGCTGCTGCGTCTGCTTGATCTGGCCGGTGTGAACCGTCGGCTCGGTCATGTGCAGACCGACGCCCTGCTGCGTGAACTGGCCGACGTGCTGCGCCATCCCGTGGAGGGTGTTCGCCAGCGGGCGGTCGGTCGCCTCAATGGGTCGGACTTTGCGGTGTTCCGCAGCATGCCAGTCGGTGGGGAGGCGTTCGCCCAGGACATCCTCGATCGGGTTCGCTCGACCCTGGAGCCCTACGGGGACGTGGTGCTGGTGGCTTCGGTCGCGGCCTGGTCACGCGGTGATCAGACCGGCGCGCTGCTGGCCCGTGCCGACGCCGCTCTGGCTCGGGCCGAGGCTTCGGGTGAGGTGGCGGCTGTCGCGCTGGCCGATCGAGGGGGGGCGTCTGCGGCAGGGCTGGGTGGCGAGGATGCTTGGCGCCGCCAGCTGGAATCTGCCGTGTTGGAGCAGCGTGCGCGGCTCGTGAAGTATCCGGTGATCGATCCCCGTGGCGGCCTGCTGCACATGGAGTGTCCGCTGCGCCTGCAATTGCACGACGGCGGGGAGTTTGAGCCCGCTGCCCATTGGCTCCCCTACGCCATGCGCACGCAGCTCACGACCCGCACGGACGAGGTGGCGCTGTCCCTGGCCCTTCAGGGCATCGCCCAGGACCGCGAGCCCCGCTGTGTGCATGTGTCGCTGCAGTCCATGCGGGATGCCGCGTTCCTGCCGCGCATCCGTGCCCGGATCGCGGCGGCCGGAGTCGCAGCCCAAAGCCTGTGGATCGAGGTGTCGGCGTCGGCGGTGGATCTGCAGGCTGCCGTGCTGGGTGAAATGGTCCGTCAGCTGCGCCCGCTGGGCGTGCGCATCGGCGTCGAGCATGCGGGGGTGGATCTGCCCACGTCGGGCGGTCTGCTGGACGTGGGCCTGGACTATGTGAAGCTGGCCGGCAGCGTGGGGGTCGACGTGTCGCGGGACCGCGACCGTGCACTGCTGGTGGAGCGGACGGTGCGCCTGCTGCACAGCCTCGACCTGAAGGTCTACGCCGAAGGCGTGGCCGATGCGTCCGATCTGAAGGTCCTGTGGACCTGTGGCGTCGACGGGGCCACTGGCCCCGCCGTGAAGGTGACGCAGGCCTGATTCACTCAGGCCCGGCGCCCCGCGCTCAGCGGTGGCGCGAACCGGGGCGGGCGCTGCCTCGGAAGTCGCCGTGGCCGCGGTCACGCGGATCGCCGTGAGAGGCGCGAGCCGCCGGGGCCGGGCGTCCGCCGTGGCCACGGTCCTGGCCAGCGAAGCCCCGGTCTCCCCCTCCAAAGCCACGGTCACCGCCAAAACCCTCGCGGCGGCGGGCGTCTTCGCCATAGCCTTGTTGGCGGGGAGCGTCGCCGTGACGTGCCGGGCGACCGCCGGGGCCCGGGCGGCGTCCGCCGCGGCTCAGGCCGGGGCCGTCACGGCGCGGACCGCGGGAGACGAGGTCGGGTGCCGGGCGCTGCGGCTCCAGGCCTTCGACCACCCCCACCGGAATGGACTGCGTGGTGAACTGCTGGATGCGGCGGATCATCGGCACGTCGCGGCGTTCGGCCAGCGTCACGGCCAGACCGGAGCGGCCGGCACGGCCCGTGCGGCCGATGCGGTGCACGTAGTCCTCGGCCTTCATCGGCAGACCGAAGTTGATGACGTGGCTGATCGTGGGCACGTCGATGCCGCGGGCGGCCACATCGGTGGCGACCAGGATGCGAAGCTCACCGCGGCGCAGGCCCATCAACGTGCGGGTGCGGCGGCCTTGCGGCATGCCGCCGTGCAGCGGCGCCACGGCGTGGCCGAGGTCGTACAGGTGGGCAGCCAGGTCGTCGGCGTCACGCTGGGTGCTGGTGAAGATCACGGCCTGCTGCAGCTCGGAGCTGCCCAGCACGTGCTCCAGCAGGCGGGCCTTGTGCTCCAGGCTGTCGGCCCACATCAGCTTCTGCTCGATGTTGTCGTGTGTGTCGGTGTGGTTGGCGACCTCGATGCGCTGGGCGTCGTCGCGCAGGATCTGGTCGGCCAGGCGGCCCACCTGACCGGCGAACGTGGCGCTGACCATGATGGTCTGGCGCGACGCCGGCAGCGATTCGGCGATGTGCTCGATGTCTTCGATGAAGCCCATGTCCAGCATGCGGTCGGCTTCGTCCAGGATCAGCATTTCAACGCCGGACAGGATGGCCTTGCCGCTGTTGATGTGGTCGATCAGGCGGCCGGGGGTGGCGATCAGGATGTCGAGCGGGGCGCGCAGGGCGGCCAGCTGGGTGCCGTAGGGCACGCCGCCGACGACGGTGGCCACGCGCAGGCCGGTCACGCTGCGGCCATAGCCGATGGCGGCCTTGGAGACCTGCAGCGCCAGTTCACGGGTGGGGCACAGCACCAGCACGCGCGGGCCGCAGACTTCGCCCTTGGCGCGGCGGCGTGCCGGGTCCTGGCGGGCTTCGATGATGCGCTGCAGGGCGGGCAGCACGAAGGAAGCGGTCTTGCCGCTGCCAGTGTTGGAGCACACGCGCAGGTCCAGACCCTTCAGGGCCGGAGGAATCGTCTGGGCCTGGACTTCGGTCGGGTTTTCGTAGCCGGCTTGCTGCAGGGACTTCAGGATGGACTCGTGCAGTCCCAGGGTGTCAAAGGTCATGGTGTCTCAAAGGTTGGCGCGCTGCACACGGCAACGGGCGTTTCGCGCCAGATGTCCGGAGCCGAGGATTCGGCGGCCGGCTTGGCGCGGAAATGTGGACGGGCACCGATGCACACGCCATCCTTCAAGCGCGCGTAGCGGAATCATCAAGGAGCCTGAAATGGCTCCACTGGCAGCCCACGGGAGGGGTCGAACAGCATCGCCGCCGACCGGTGCGGATGCCTGGATGCCGAAAGGAGGTTTCGGATCGAGGGGCAGTCCCGCGAGAGATGAAGGCCAGAGGGGATGAACGAGATGGCGAACAGATCGCCGAAAACCCTAGATTCTATGACAGAAGTGCGTTCCGTGCATTCGGGTCAGCGTGCAAGGGTGCAATAAAAGGTTTTTGCCGGTATCGGTGTGCGACCGGCCGGTGGCCGCGCATTGCGACCGTGACGTACGCACGTCCTGGCCGGGGCGCTGGGTGGGGGCGCCCACGGTTCAGGGGCGCACCGCTATGTTCGGTGTTGCGGGCGTGTGCCCGTGGTATTTCCTGATGTTGAACGTGATGAACGCGCTGCAGAGCTCTGTCCTGATGTCCGCTTTGTTGATCAGCGCCGCGGCCCTGGTCCTCATGTCATGCGCGGCGCATCGGCTCCTGTTTGTGCAGGTGCCGGAACTGGGGTGGTGGGTGCTCGGTCTGGCGCTGTTGTCGGCCGGCTCGGGCCTGGCCATCGGTGGGCCTTCCGCGGGCCATGGATTGCAGGCGTTCGCCTCTGTGGTCCTGGTGGCCTCCGGCTTGGTGTTGGGTAACCATGCGCTGTACCGGCGCGCTGATCACCGGGCGTCTCCGCTGTGGGTGCGGGGGTGGTACGTGCTGATCCTGGCCACGGCGGCGACCTTGCTGATGTCTGGAGGGTGGCGGGAGCTGGATCCGGCCGTCGTGTCGGCCGTGTACGCGGCGTTTCTCGCGCCGGGGGTGTGGGTGTCGATGCGGTCTCTGCGTCCCGGGCGGGCCTCTCCGGTGCTGGCCAGCGTGGGCCTGCTGCTGCTGGCGGTGATGGCGGCCTTGACGATGAGGGCGCTGTCGTCCGTGCTGCCCGAGGCGTGGGTGCCGCCGGCTTTGGACGGCCCGGTTTCGGTGTGGTGGCTGTTGACCGGTTGCGGGTTGGGGCTGGTGAGCCTCGCGTTTGCCTGGTCGTGCGTGGAGCAGGTGTTGAACCAGACCGACTCGATGGGCAGCCACGACGGATTGACCGGCTGCATCAATCGACCGACCGGACGCACCATTCTCGGCCACACCTTGCGGCGCGCACGGCGCCAGCGTGAGCCGGTGGGCCTGCTCACCCTCGACATCGACCATTTCCGCCGCTTGAATCAGCGGCTGGGCCAGCCGTGCGGCGACGTGGTGCTGCAGAGCTTGGCCGATGCGGTGCGCTCACGCTTGCGCTCCTCGGACGTGTTTTGCCGGTGGGATGGCGATCAGTTCAACGTGATCCTGCCGAGCACCGATGCGCCCGGGGCGCGTCGTCTGGCGGAAGACATCTGCCGAACGATCGCACGCTTGAAGATCCGCACGCCCCGGCACGCCGAGGTGGGCCTGAGTGCTTCCGTCGGCGTGGCGGTGGCGATCCCCGACAGCGAGTCCACGGTGGAAGAATTGATCGCCCGGGCCGAAAACGCATTGGCCAAGGCCAAGCAGGCCGGTCGCAACCGCGTCGAGCAGGCGTGCGTGGAAATGACGCTCGTCAGCAGTCAGTGAGCGCAGGCCCGTCCGGGGCCTGGATCACGTTCACCCGCACGCCGACGGCCTCGACGCGTTGACCGGCGCGCACCTTGCGTCCGCGCCGGGTTTCGATCTCTCCGTCCACCCGGACCTCGCCGTCGGTGATCAGAATCTTGGCGTGCCCGCCGCTCTGGGCGATCTGGGTGGCCTTGAGCAGGGCGTCGAGGGTGATGTGATCGCCGCGCAGGGCGAAGTCGGTGACGGAGGACATGGCGCGCATTGTGCCGCCGAAGCCTCCGTGGCACGGACTCAGGCGGCCATCGCCACGCCAGGGCTTCCCGGGACCAGGGGGATGGCGGCCGGGGGGCGTGCCGGCTCGGCGATGGGGCCCGATCGGGCTGGCGAGGCGGGGCTGCCAGCGTTCTGGACGGTGACGGGCAGGGTGCAGTGGCCACCCAGTGGGCCGGCCACCACCCGGCCATGCACCACAGTCCCCAGTCCCAGGGTCACCTCCGGTGCCAAGACCGTCACGGGTTGAGATGGGGTGCCGATGACGCAACCGGGGCCGATGTGAATGGCCTGTGCCGACCGCAACGCCCCGCCGATCTGGTTGCCGCCATGGATGCGAAGCACGCCGCGGCATTCGATGCTGCCCATCAGCAAGGTGCCGGCGTCGACGTTGACGTCGCCCTGGGCCCGCACGCGGCCGATCGCCCGGCAGCCTTCGGAAATGCGCAGATCTCCTGCGCAGTCGAGATCCCCTTCCCAGGCATGGTTGGTTTTCACCTGGGCGGTGGCCTCGTCGGAACGGGCTCCTTGTTCGGTGGAAATCCAGGAGTCTGCAGGCAGTCCGAGGGCCCAGTCGCCCGGATGCGTGCGGCCGGCCCCTTCGGCGGTGACAGGGGCCAGGCCGAGGATGAGCCGCGAGGCGTCGCTCGGGCGGGCAATGGCGGTGGCGTCGTGTTGGCGGGGGGCCTTGCGCAGGCGGCGCTGGGGCTCGACGCTGTCCGAGCCGACCCAGATTTCGGCGTGCAGGATGACCCCTGGGGCTTTGGTGAGGCGGGCGACTCTGACGACGGAGGGGCGTTCCAGGGTGCCGATCACGCAGCCCGGGCCCAGGGTCAGCTGGGCTTCCGACTGAATGCTGCCCGTGACCTGGCAACCGGGGGCCACGAAGATTTCGCCATAGGCGACGATGCTGCCCTCGATGCGGCATCCCGCACGCAGTGTCAGGTCGCCTTGGCAGCGCAGGTTGCCGCGCACGTGGGCGCCTTCGCCGAGGATCAGGTCCGAGCGTGAGATCAGGTCACCGGCCCAGGCGCGCAGGGCGGCGGTTCGGACCGGGGAAAGCGTCTGGCCGCGCTGGTGGTTGCGGTCCCAGTGCACGCCTTCTGCTTCCGTCAGGGGGCCTCGGATGCCCGCGGAGGAGGCCCCTGGGCGGTCGCTGCTGTCCACGCAACGGATCACCGGCGCTTCCAGTTCCGTGAACCGCACGCCCGGGGCCACGTGAAGGGCGGCCTGTGCCACAGCGCGTCGACCCAGACCGCAGCCTTCTTGGGCTTCGATCGTGAGGCCTCTCACCCATTCGCCGACCTGCGTGTGAGGTGACAGGCGGACGCGGGCATGGGCCAACAGGGTCTGCGTCCCGCTGTGTCGGCGGGTGGTGAGGTCACCGGTGCAGACCACCGCCGCAGCAAAGTGGACGTCGGATGGGAGTTGGCAATTGCCGTCCACGAACCACAGGCGCCGGCTCACGCGGGTGCGTCGCTCGGCCATGTCCAGTGGCCAGGGCTGGGTGAGCGATTCCGCGTCCATTGAAACCAGCGGCGGGTCCGATGCCGGTGCAGTCCCGGATTGCAGCGCTTGCCGCACCGATGCGCCAAGCGTTTCCCACGGCTGGTCGGCGGCGGGCAGGGGCATGAGGGGGGCGGGGGGCGTACTGGGCGAGTCGGCCTCTTGGGTCGCCTCGTGCAGGCGCCGCCGCTGGGCGGTCCAGAGGCCCCAGGTCACCAGGAGGAGCAGGACAACGGCAACGGAGAGCGTGAGCGTCATGGGTTTCTCGCGGAAACGACGGCCATGACACCCACTCGCACCGGGGCCGGAATCCACCAGCCACCCGGATCTGGGGTGGTGGGGTGGTTCGGTCCCCCATGGATCGGGGGTTGAAACCGTCTCTAGTTGTTATCAGATGTAACAATAGTATCAAATGCGCGCGTGATTGCGCGAATTCGAACGTTTCCGGAGACGGGGTGGCTTTTAAGCCACGCGTTTGAGGGGGTCAGGTGCCCGATGGGCTGAATTGTTCCCAGGCGGCGATGGCTTCGGCGGCGTACATCAGCGAAGGTCCCCCGCCCATGTAGACCGCCACGCCCAGTGTTTCCTCGAATTCCGCCCGGGTGGCGCCCAGTCGAATCAGGGCTTTGACATGAAAGCCGATGCAGCCTGCGCAACGCTGGCTGACGCCGATGGCCAGGGCGATGAGTTCCTTGTTTTTTTCGGACACAGCGCCTTCGGCCATGGCGGCTTTGGACATCGCGCCGAAGCCTTGCATCGTGGCCGACTGCGACTTGCGGAAGCCCCCGAGGTGACGGCTGATGTCCTGGGTGAGCTCGGGGTAGGAAGAGGTGGTCATGTGCGCTCCTTGTTGATACCCATTAGGGTATATCAAATGGCCCACCCCTGCGACCTTTGCGGGTGATCCGTTAGGCTCCCCACCTTTGTCTGCGTCCTGGACGTGGAGCGGATCCGGTGCTGAATCTCTTCGAACGACTCGTTGACCCCTATCCCGCGGACCCCCCTGGTTTGCCGCCGGCGCGCTTGCTGCCTTTCCTGTGGCACTGCACACGCGGCGTGCGCCGTTATGTCGGGGTGATGACGCTGTGCACGGCCCTGATCGGGGCGTTCGAGGCGGTGTTGTTCGGCGTGTTGGGGCGCATGGTGGACTGGCTGGCGGCCACGCCGCGCGAGCTGCTCTGGGCGCAGAAGGGGGACACGCTCATCGGCTTGGCGGCGCTGCTTGTGCTCAGTCCGATGGTCGTGGCACTGCAGACCCTGCTCAAGCATCAGACGCTTGCGGGCAACTTCCCGATGCGGCTGCGCTGGAACTTTCACCGCCTGATGTTGAGCCAGAGCATGGGCTTCTATCAGGACGAATTTGCCGGACGGGTCTCGGCCAAGGTCATGCAGACGGCGCTGGCGGTGCGCGACACGGTGCTGATCCTGACCGACATCCTGGTGTTCGTGATGATCTACTTCGTCACCATGACGCTGGTGGCGGGCGGGCTGGACCTGCGCTTGTTGCTGCCGTTCCTGGCCTGGTTTGGCTGTTACGCGGCGGCGCTGGCGTTTTTTGTTCCCCGACTGGGGCGCATTTCCAAGGCCCAGGCCGACGCCCGCTCACTCATGACCGGGCGCGTGACCGACGCCTACACCAACATCGCCACCGTCAAGCTGTTCTCGCACGCCCAGCGCGAGGCCGACCACGCTCGTTTCGCCATGCGCGAATTCATGGCGACGGCCTATGCGCAGATGCGCTACGTCAGCGGATTCGAGGTCACCAACCACGCGCTCAATATGCTGCTGGTGCTGGCCACGGCCGGCTCGACGGTGTGGCTGTGGATGCAGGGCGAGGTGGGGGCAGGGGCCATTGCGGCCGCCACTGCCATGGCGTTGCGCCTGAACGGCATCTCGCACTGGGTGATGTGGGAGGTGACGATGCTGTTCGAGCACATCGGGACGGTGCAGGATGGTCTGGACACGTTGTCCAGACCGCATGCGGTTCTGGACGCGCCGGGGGCCGTTCCGCTTCAGGTGCCCCGCGGGGACATTCGATTCGAGGACGTGAGTTTTGCCTATGGAGGCCCTCGGCCTTTGCTGTCGCATTTCAACCTGCACATCCGGCCGGGTGAAAAGATCGGGCTCGTCGGTCGCTCTGGGGCGGGCAAGTCGACGCTGGTCAATCTGCTGCTGCGTTTCTACGATGTGGAGGGTGGGTGCATCCGCATCGATGGCCAGGACATCGCCCGCGTGCAGCAGGATTCGCTGAGGGCGTGCATCGGCATGGTCACGCAGGACACCTCGCTGCTGCATCGCTCGGTGCGCGACAACATCCTGTATGGCCGCCCGGGAGCGGGTGACGCCGACATGGAGGCCGCGGCGCGCAAGGCGCATGCGCACGAGTTCATCCAGCTGCTGTCCGACCCGGCCGGACGCACCGGTTATGACGCACACGTGGGGGAGCGGGGCGTCAAGCTCTCTGGGGGCCAGCGGCAGCGCGTGGCCATTGCGCGGGTGATGCTCAAGGATGCGCCCATCCTGCTGCTGGACGAGGCCACCAGCGCCCTGGACAGCGAAGTCGAAGTGGCCATCCAGTCGAGCCTGAACGACCTCATGGCCGGCAAAACGGTGGTGGCCATCGCGCACCGCCTGTCGACGATTGCGGCGATGGACCGGCTGGTTGTGCTCGATCAGGGCGAGATCGTGGAGGAAGGCAGCCATGCCGAGCTGCTGGCCCTGGGGGGGCTGTACGCCCGGTTGTGGGCCCACCAGAGCGGCGGCTTCCTGGCCTGTGAGGACGACTGATCCGGCGCCAGGATCGTCGCTCCCGGAGTCTCGGGGCTGCTCAGGCTGGACTGACCCAGTGCGCCTGAGAACCGCTCAAGCGGAATCGGCTCACGGAGTCGGCCAGGTCACGGGCCTGCTGACTGAGGTGTTCGGCCGCCGCCGCGGTTTCTTCCACCAGGGCGGCGTTCTGCTGGGCCCCTCCGTCCAGCGACCGGATGGCCTCGTTGATCTGGTCGGTGCCGCTGTCGTGCTGCTGGCTGTGTTCGGTGATGGAGCGGATGAGGCGGCTGACTTCCTGGACCTGCTGCACCACGTCGTGGATGGTGGTGCCAGCGTGCCGCACCTGCGCCGTACCGCTCTCGACCTGTTCCACGCTGGCGGTGATGAGCGCCTTGATTTCTCGGGCGGCTTCCGATGAGCGGCCGGCAAGGCTGCGCACTTCTGAGGCGACGACGGCAAACCCACGGCCCTGCTCGCCGGCCCGTGCGGCCTCGACGGCGGCGTTGAGGGCGAGGATGTTGGTCTGGAACGCGATGCCGTCGATGACCCCGATGATCTCGGAGATGCGCTGGCTGGAGGTCTGGATCTGCGCCATGGCGTCCACCGCCTGGCTGACCGTGCGGCCACCATCCAAGGCAGCGGACGAGGCGCGTTCGGCCATGGCGCTGGCTTGCTGGGCCTGCTCGCTGCTGGTGTTCACGCTGCGCGTCATCTGCTCCATGGAGGCGGCGGTCTCCTGCACGCTGGCCGACTGGGCTTCGGTGCGGGCAGACAGGTCTGCGTTGCCTTTGGCGATCTGGGCGGACGAGGCCGCCACGGCGTCGCTGGAGGCCCGGATGCCGTGCATCACACCGGCCAGGCTGGTCGTCGCCCGCCCGAGGTCGTTGACAAGCGTGCCGAGTTCGTCGCCCGCGTCGCTTTGCAGCTGCAGCGTGAGGTCGCCGTCGGCCAAGGCCGCCGCGGCCCGCCGTGCATGGGCCACCGCCGTCGAGGTGCTGCGTGTGATGGAGACGGCCGTGTACAAGCCGAGGGCGGCCAGTGACGCCGTCAGCCCCAGAAACAGCCAGGCGGTCTGACGTGCCTGGGCGCTGCGGATTTCCAAGTGCTCCCGCATGGTCTGGAACGCCTGGTCCATCAAAGCGAACTGCGCATCGATGGCGATCGTGGCCTCCCGGATGAAGGCCGCGGGGGGCATGCTGAGGGGACCGGCCTGCAGCACCTGGCTCTGGACGACCTTGTGAAATGCATCGGCTGCGGCTTGTGCTGAGCCCTGCGCGGACAGCGCAGGTTGTCCGGCTCGCGAGCGTTCAAGGGAGGACTGCGCCAGGCGCAGGTGTTCGAACGCCGACAGCAGCAGTCCGGTGATGTAGGCCCGGTCTTCGCCGGACACCTCCGCCTTGGCGAGGGCCGCGGCGCCTTTGGCGCGGGTCTGGCCGAGCGCTTCGGTGACACGGGGCAGATTTTCCAGCGCGCTGCGGATCAGCATGGCGCTGGCGGGGTCCGGGTCGGCGTTGAGTCCGCTGGCGTCGCGCACGAGGCCGAGCAATTCAAATTCCATCGACACCAGTGCCGAGTGCCGGCGAAAGCTCTCTGGTGGCGCCAGGCGCCCTTGGTCCAGGTCCTGGGCCAGCGCTGTCCAATGCTGTACGAGCTGGTCGGCGGTTTGGTGGAGGAGGCGGTCCGAGTACACGGCCAGCACGGATTTCAGGCCGCTGATGGCTTTCTGGACTTCGCTGCGCTGGGCCGCACAGGCCGCTTGCTGATCCTGGGCCCCACTCAGGTAGGCCCCGCAGATGCCCCGGTCCAGCTGGGTCACGCGGATCAGATCGAGCATGGCTTTGGCCGGCACGATGCCTGCAGCTTCCGTGGCGGCGGCGTCGGCCTCCTTCCACCTGTCGTGAATCAGCAGTCCCGCCGAGGGGGCGGCCATTGCGGCGCCCAGCGCACCCAGCAGCGCGAACTTTTGCCACATCTTCAAATGACGCACGAATTGCATGTTGAGGCTCCCTGAACCACGGAATACATCGACCCTGCCGATGATCCCGGGCCTTGAGGGCCTCGACTCGGTGCTTAAGCAAGGCGTTTTGAGCGTATTTGTCGATTTGGGTGGGTTGGCCCACGGGCCCAGGAGGAGCCTCGCGGACGGATTGCGGGGGCTCCGATCCTGATCCAGCGTGACGATTGGCCGATGATTCGAACTTCGTGACGCGGGGGCGCCGAATCCAGGCAGATTGCAGATATGACCGGTAAACTGCCGACTTTTCCGAACATCTGTCTTTCATGTCTGCCTCGAACGCGGGTTCTTCGCCAGTCGTCTTTGATCTTCGCAGCGCGACGCTGCCCATGCTGGCCCTGGTGCTCAAGACCACCGACATGAAACAGTTGGCGGCGGAGTTGGACGCCCGTTTCGCCCAGACGCCGGACCTGTTTGCCGGGGAGCCGGTGGTGGTGGATGTCAGCGGCCTGGCCGACGGCGCCTCCCCGATCGACTGGCCTGTGTGCGTGGCCCTGTTGCGCCGGTTCCGGATGCTGCCCATGGCCCTCAAGGGGGGCAGCGCGGCCCAGCGCGAAGCGGCGTTGGCGGCCGGCCTTCCCGCCGCGGCCGATGACCTGAACCTGCTCCCCGTGCCGGTGCCTCAGCCCGAGATCCGCACCGTGGTGCAGGAGGTCGAGCGCGAGGTGATCCGCGAAGTCGTGTCGGCGGCGGACACCGTCGTGGTGGACAAGCCGTTGCGCTCCGGGCAGCAGGTGTATGCGCGCGGAGGGGATCTGGTCGTGTTGGCCCAGGTGAACTACGGCGCCGAGGTGATTGCCGACGGCAGCGTGCACGTGTACGCGCCGCTGCGTGGCAAGGCGATTGCCGGCGCACGCGGCAACACCACGGCCCGCATCTTCTCGACCTGCATGGAGCCCGATCTCATCGCCATCGCAGGCATCTACCGCACGACCGAACAGCCGTTGCCGGCCGACGTCATCGGCAAGGCGGCGCAGATCCGTCTGGACGGCGAGAAGCTCGTCGTCGAGACGCTCAAGATCAACACATAAACACCACGCAAAGGATCCCCAGAGATGGCCAAGATCGTCGTCGTCACTTCCGGCAAGGGAGGGGTGGGCAAGACCACCACCAGCGCCAGCTTTGCTTCGGGCCTGGCCCTGCGCGGACACAAGACCGCCGTGATCGACTTTGACGTCGGTCTGCGCAATCTCGACCTGATCATGGGCTGCGAACGCCGCGTGGTCTACGACCTGATCAACGTGATCCACAACGAGGTCAACCTGACCCAGGCGCTGATCAAGGACAAGCAGTGCGACAAGCTGTTCGTGCTGGCCGCCTCGCAGACCCGCGACAAGGACGCCCTGACCCAGGACGGCGTGGGTCGGGTGCTGCAGGAACTGGCGGACATGGATTTTGAGTACATCGTCTGCGATTCGCCGGCGGGCATCGAAACCGGCGCCCTGATGGCCATGCACTTCGCCGATGAAGCCCTGGTGGTGACCAATCCCGAGGTGTCGTCGGTGCGGGATTCGGACCGCATCCTGGGCATGCTCAGTTCCAAGACCAAGCGTGCGGCCGAGGGCGGGGAGCCCATCAAGGAGCACCTGCTCATCACGCGCTACAACCCCAATCGCGTGCAGGACGGCCAGATGCTGTCGCTGGAAGACATCCACGACATCCTGCGCATTCCGCTGATCGGGGTGATCCCGGAGTCGGAGGTCGTGCTGCAGGCGTCCAACGAGGGGGCTCCTGTCATCCACCGCAAGGGCACCGACGTTTCCGAAGCCTACCTGGACGTGGTGGCCCGTTTCCTGGGTGAAGACAAGCCGATGCGTTTCATCGAAGCGGTCAAGCCGGGGTTTTTCAAGCGGCTGTTCGGAGGGCGTTGATCCATGGGTTTCCTTTCTTTCCTCCTCGGCGAGAAGCAGAAATCGGCCCCCGTGGCCAAGGAACGCCTGCAGATCATCCTCGCCCACGAGCGCGGCGCGCGTTCCCGCGACGCCGACTACCTGCCGTCGCTGCAGCGTGAGTTGCTGGCGGTGATTTCGAAGTACGTGTCGATCAATCCGAACGACATCAAGGTGCACCTGGAACGCCAGGACAACCTCGAAGTGCTGGAAGTGAAGATCGAACTGCCCGAGGGCACGCCGGGCGCCGGACCGACCGGGCGATAGGCCCCGACGGTCGAAGACGGGGGCTCGGGCCTCTTGACGATGGCGCGCAGTCCTGGCGCCACCGCCGATGGCGGGCAGAGATTCAGACCGCTCGTTCGTCGATCTTGAAGTGCGCACCTGGGCCGTCGAACTGAGACAAGGTCTCGGTCAGGAAGGGCAGTTCATCTCGCAGCGTCTGGGCCAGCGTGTAGGGGGGATTGATCACCAGCACGCCACTTCCGGCCAGACCAAATCCCTGGTCATCCAGCGACTGCACCGTCATCTGCGCGTTCACCCAGCTCTTGGGCCCCAGGTTGGGCAGGCGCCGGACGAACTGCGTGCACTCGAAACGCGAGACCAGCGGATACCACAGCACGATCACCGCCTGGGCAAAACGCTCCAGGGCTTCCCGAACGGTGGCGAAGGCCTGGTTGTAGTCGTTGGCCAGTTCGTAGGACGGGTCCATCAGCACCACGCCGCGGCGTTGCGGCGGGGGCAGTTGGCTCTTGAGGGAGGCAAACCCGTCGGCCTTGAACAACTTCACCCCGAGTTCTCCCTCCATCTGCGAATCCAGCAGGCGATGGTCGGTGGGGTGGAGTTCGTACAGGCGGTGCTCGTCGTGATCGCGCAGCAGGCGGCGTCCGATCCAGGGCGAGCCCGGGTAGTGGGTGAGCGCCGCCCCGCCGCCGGGCTGGAAGCGGCGCACCAGGTTCATGTACTCGGCGGTGGCGGGGGGCAGGTCCTTACGTCCCCACAGGCGTGCCACGCCGTTGAGGTACTCCCCCTTTTTCTGTGCCTCGGGGCTGGCCAGGGCATAGGCGCCCCCTCCGGCGTGGGTGTCGATGAGGCGGTACGGCTTGTCCTTTGCGGCCATGTGGCGCAGCACCTGCACCAGGATCAGGTGCTTGAGGACATCGGCGTGGTTGCCGGCGTGGTAGGCGTGGCGGTAGGCGAGCATGGGGAAGACGGACGGCGGTCAGGGGGCAGGCCGCGGGCGCGTGCGGTGCACGGGGCGGCGGGGAGAACGGCCCGACACTTTAGCCGACCCCGGAATTTTCTGGCCGGTGCGGCCGCTGCCGACGTCCTGAACGAGTGAACTGGAAGGTCTTGAGGGGTCCGCTTTTTGCATTGAAAGGGGTGTCCCGCGCGCACAGTGGGCGTCGGATGCTGTGTTTGTCAGGAGGCCGACATCATGCGATTGCCGTCCAGCAACTCCCCAGGGGCGAGTTACGAGATCCGCTTCCGTTCCTTGTTCCAGCCGGGTCGAGGCGTGAGCTTTCCCTGCGATGCCCACGGGCGGGTGTGCATCGAGGCGCTGTCCGAGCGGGGCCGACTGGCTTACGCGCAGGCGTGTGCCGGGGTCGGGCTGGAGTACGCCACACCCGACGTGATGCTCAGCGATCTGCATTGAACCGCTCGGGTGCCGAGCCGCCGGGTGACCCCGCGCGGCGTGCGGACTTCACGCCCGAGGAATGGGGGCGGTCGGGGTGCGAGACAATCGGGGCCTGTCCTCCGGAGCGGGTCTGTTCCTGACCCGTCGCATCCCCCATGTCCGCTGTCCTGTCCCGCCCGCAAGGTGCGGCGTCTTCCGCCGTTCCCGCCGCCCCCAAGCCGCTCACGCGCTACCGCCCGTTCTGGGCCAAGCGCTTCGGCACCGCGCCTTTCCTGCCCATGAGTCGGGAGGAGATGGATCGCCTGGGATGGGATTCGTGCGACATCATCCTGGTCACCGGCGACGCTTACGTCGACCACCCCAGCTTCGGCATGGCGGTGATCGGGCGCACGCTGGAGGCGCAGGGCTTTCGCGTCGGCATCATCGCGCAGCCGGACTGGCAGTCGGCCGATCCGTTCAAGGCGCTGGGGCGCCCGAACCTGTTTTTCGGCGTGGCCGCCGGGAACATGGATTCGATGATCAACCACTACACGGCCGATCGCCGCATCCGCAGCGACGACGCCTACACGCCCGGCGGGGTGGCCGGCAAGCGTCCCGACCGTGCCACGCTGGTCTACACCCAGCGCTGCCGTGAGGCCTACAAGGACGTGCCAGTGATCATCGGCGGCATCGAGGCCTCCCTGCGCCGCATCGCCCACTACGACCACTGGAGCGAGAAGGTCCGTCGCTCTGTCCTCATCGACAGCAAGGCCGACTTGCTGCTGTTTGGCAACGCCGAGCGCGCCATCGTCGAGATCGCGCACCGCCTGTCGCAGCGCAAGCCCATCGAGAGCATCACCGATGTGCGCGGCACGGCCTTTTTACGCAAGCCGGACGATCCGGGCCAGCACGGCTGGTTCGAGATCGACTCCACCGAGGTGGATCAGCCCGGCAAGATCGATGCACTGCTCAACCCTTACCTGACGATCGAGGAGCAGGCCGGGGAGCAAGGCGCTTCCTGTGCCAAGGCGGGTGCAGATGGGGCGGCCGATCCAAGCCCAAGTGACACGTTGCAGGTGTCCGGTGCCGCTGGGGGCGGTTCAGCAGCTGTGGCAACCGGCACTGCGGAGGTCGAAGCCAAGCCCATCCGCATCGTGCGCCAGCCGGTGCAGCGTCCGGGTGACCGCGCCGTGGCGATCCCGCGCGCCCGCAGCGTGATCCGCTTGCCGGCTTATGAGCAGGTCAAGAGCGATCCGGTGCTCTACGCCCACGCCAGCCGTGTCTTCCACCTGGAGACCAACCCCGGCAATGCCCGCGCCCTGGTGCAGCGCCACGGCGAAGGCCACATCGCCCGCGACGTGTGGATCAACCCGCCGCCGCTGCCGCTGTCCACCGAGGAGATGGACCACGTCTTCGATCTGCCCTACGCGCGCAGCCCGCACCCGAGCTACGCCGACGAAAAGGGCGGCCACGACGGCGCGACCAAGATTCCCGCCTGGGAGATGATCCGCTTCAGCGTGAACATCATGCGCGGGTGCTTCGGCGGCTGCACCTTCTGCTCGATCACCGAGCACGAGGGCCGCATCATCCAGAGCCGCAGCGAGGCCTCGGTGCTGCACGAGATCGAGGAGATCCGCGACAAGGTCAAGGGCTTCACCGGTGTCATCAGCGACCTGGGCGGACCCACGGCCAACATGTACCGACTGGGCTGCGGCTCCAAGGAGATCGAGGCCGCCTGCCGCAAGCCGAGCTGTGTCTACCCCGACATCTGCCAGAACCTGCACACCGACCACGGCCCGCTGGTGCGCATGTACCGCCGCGCGCGGGCGCTGCCGGGCATCAAGAAGATCCTGATCGGCTCGGGCCTGCGCTACGACCTGGCCGTGCGTGCGCCTGAGTACGTGCGCGAGCTGGTGCAGCACCACGTCGGCGGTTACCTCAAGATCGCGCCGGAGCACACCGAAGGCGGGCCGCTGAGCAAGATGATGAAGCCGGGCATTGGCACGTACGACCGCTTCAAGGAGATGTTCGACCGCTTCAGCGCCGAGGCCGACAAGAAGCAGTTCCTCATCCCGTACTTCATCGCCGCCCACCCGGGCACCAGCGACGAGGACATGATGAACTTGGCCATCTGGCTGAAATCCAACGGCTTCCGCGCCGACCAGGTGCAGACCTTCTATCCGAGCCCGATGGCCACCGCCACGGCCATGTTCCACACCGGCCTGAACACGCTCAAGGGCATCAGCCGGGATGCGCGCAAGGGCGAGAAGGTGGACGTGGTGCGCGGCGAGAAGCGCCGGCGGTTGCACAAGGCGTTTCTGCGGTATCACGACCCGAGCAACTGGCCGCTGCTGCGGGACGCGCTCAAGGCCATGGGGCGGGCCGATTTGATCGGCAATGGCAAGCACCACCTGATCCCGAACTACCAGCCGGCGACGGATGGGGGGTATTGCAGTGCGCGGCGGAC
>CAYYCN010000002.1:0-86866 GCA_964470355.1 uncultured Sphaerotilus sp. | reverse complement strand
ACTCCAAGCGCTGCGAGGGCTACCGCAACTTCTGCAACAAGCTCTGGAACGCCACACGCTTCGTGCTGATGAACACCGAAGGCCAGGACTGCGGCCTGCTGGAGCACACGAAGGCCGATTGCGCCGAAGGCGGCCAGGCCCACGGCTATCTGCGCTTCAGCCCCGCCGACCGCTGGATCGTCGGCGAGCTGCAGCGCGTCGAGGCCGCCGTGGCCCTGGGCTTCGCGGACTACCGCCTGGACAACGTCGCCAACGCCATCTACCAGTTCGTCTGGGACGAGTATTGCGACTGGTATCTGGAAATCGCCAAGGTGCAGATCCAGGTGGCCAAGGAAGCCGGTGACGAGGCTGCCGCGCGCGCCACCCGCCGCACGCTGATTCGTGTGCTGGAAACAGTGCTGCGACTGCTGCATCCGGTGGCTCCGTTCATCACCGCTGAGCTGTGGAACACGGTGGCGCCGGTGGCCGGCCGCAAGTCGGCCGAGGGCAGCGAGTCCATCGTCAAGGCGGCGTATCCGGTGGCGCAACTGGAGAAGGTCGACCCGGCGGCCGACGCCTGGGTGGCCCAGCTCAAGGCGCTGGTCGGCGTGTGTCGCGGCCTGCGCGGCGAGATGAACCTCTCACCTGCGGAGCGTGTGCCGCTGCTGACCTTCGGGGACGCCGAGTTCATCGCCTCGGCGGCGCCGGTGCTCAAGGCGCTGGCCAAGCTGGGCGAAGTGCAGGTGCTGGCCGACGAGGCGGCGTTTGCGGCGGCCACCGAGATGGCGCCGGTGGCGGTGCACGGTCAGGCGCGTCTGGCGCTCAAGGTCGAGATCGACGTCGAGGCCGAGCGCGTGCGTCTGGACAAGGAAATCGCCCGTCTGGCCGGCGAGATCACCAAGGCCGAGGCCAAGCTCTCCAACGAGAGCTTCGTGGCCCGTGCACCTGCTGCTGTGGTGGAGCAGGAGCGTGGCCGTGTCGCCGACTTCAGTGCGACCTTGGCGAAGCTGCAGCAGCAGCGTCAGCGGCTGGCTTGACGATCTTCAACTGAGGCGGAACCTCCGCCCCCAGGGTTCGCGCCAGTGTTGGCCCCTGGGGGCGGGGCTCCACTGCCGTCAGACTGGGGCGTGTTGGCGGGGCTCCCTCTGGGGTGACCGGGTGAGCCTCGGGAGAAGGGCAGGCCTCGGCCTGCTCCCGCAGGATCTGTTCGATCCGACGGGCCACGCCCCATGCACTGCGGTTGCGGGATTCGCGGGTGTAGCCGGCCAGCATCGGCGTGGTCATCAGGCCGCGCATGCCGGCCAGGATGCGCCCAGGGGCCTGCAGATCCAGGTCGGCCTGATCCAGCCACGCCGCAGCCAGGCGGCCGCTGCCCAGCACCCGGGCCAGGGCGGCCTCGTCGAACAGGGCTGAGGGTGAGAGGCTCACCAGCACCTGTCCAGGCCGGCAGTGGCCCAGCGAGCGTTCACCCAGCAGGCCGTGATAACGCGAGAAGCCCGGCAGGAGCACGCACACGGCATCGCAGGCCGCGAACAGCGAGTTGAGGCTGAGGGGGCGAATGCCCCAGCCACTCCAGCGTGGATCTTGGGCATGCACCGTCGGGTCATAGCCGACGACCTGGGTGCCCATGGTGCGCAGCAACGGCACCAGCTTCTGGGCGGCGGCCGTCACCCCGATCATGCCCACGGTACTGCGGGCGAGTTCGCGCCCCGCAACCTGACCCATGTCCATCGGGCTGGGGCGCAGCAACGACAGAATGGCGCCCAAGAGGAACTCCGCCTCGGCTGGCGCGGTCGAATCGGGGCAGCGGACCAGTTCCACGCCTGCCAGGGTGCAAGCTTGGTAGTCGATGTGCTCGGGTCCGCCGACCACGCGGCCGATGGCCCGCAAGTGCGGCGCCAGACGCAGCACCCGTGCGTCGATGCGCACCCGGGCCGGCAGAATGGCGGCGCGGGTCTGTCCGAGGGCCTGCGCCAGAGCGGAGGGATCGTCCGTGAGTCGGGGGCGGTAGTCCACCACGAGGCGCTGCTGCAGCCAGTCCAGCACGTCGGGTTCCAGGGGTTCGGCGACCAGGAGATCCATGGCAGTGATCAAGTTCCGTTCATTTGTGGACATCTTCGGCGCTTCGTGCTCAGTTGGTGGGATTTCACCCCGTGAACGGGTGTTTGGGCCCTCGACTCTCGTGCCAGAATGAACTCAACCGCAGTTGTTTCTAGTTGTAGTTTCGTCGATCAGGGATTCTCCACATGCAAGTCAGAAAAGCGATTTTTCCGGTGGCCGGTCTGGGAACGCGTTTCCTTCCCGCCACGAAGGCTCAGCCCAAGGAAATGCTGCCGGTGGTCGACAAGCCACTGATCCAGTACGCCGTGGAAGAGGCCTATGCGGCGGGCATCCGCCAGATGATCTTCGTGAACGGCCGCAACAAGCGCGCCATTCCCGACCACTTCGACACCGCCTACGAGCTGGAGTCCGAGCTGGAAGCCGCCGGCAAGAAGGAGCTTCTGGCGATGGTGCATTCCATCAAGCCGGATGACATGGAGTGCATCTACATCCGCCAGCCCAAGGCCCTGGGCCTCGGACATGCGGTGTTGTGCGCCCAGAGTGTGGTGGTCAACGAACCGTTCGCCGTGCTGCTGGCCGACGATCTGATGGTCGGTGACACGCCCATCCTCAAGCAGATGGTCGAGCAGTTCAATGAATGGCATGCCTCGATCCTGGCCGTGCAGGAAGTGCCCGAAGAGCACACCAAGCGCTATGGCATCTGCGCTGGCACGCAAGTCAACGAGCGCATGATGGACGTCACGCAGATCGTCGAGAAGCCGGCACCCGAAGTGGCACCCTCGCGTCTGGGTGTAGCCGGCCGGTACATCCTGACGCCTGGGGTGTTCCGCGAGATCGCCAACCTGCCCCGCGGTGTGGGTGGCGAGATCCAGCTCACCGACGGCATCGCCGCACTGTTGCGTCGCGAGAAGGTCTTCGCCTACCGCTATGAGGGCAAGCGCTACGACTGCGGCAGCAAGGAAGGTTTCCTGGAGGCCAACGTCGAGCTGGCTCTGCAGCACCCGCAGCTGGGTGCAGGCTTCCGCGAATACCTGAAGGGGCTGGAGCTGTAAGCTCCGGTCGGGGCCGCGGTTTCAGCGGTCCATTCCACCTTGCGAAGCGGCGTCGGAGCCCGTGCGAAGCACGGTCTCAGCGCCGCTTCAGCACATGGGCGATCTCGGTGTCGGACGACGGGTCCTGGGCGACAAGTTCGTTGCCGGTCTGCCGACAGAACGCCTGAAAGTCGCGCACCGATCCCGGATCGGTGGTGAGAACGCGCAGCAACTGGCCGCTGGCCATGTCGGCCAAGGCCTTCTTGGCTTTGAGGATGGGCAGGGGGCAGTTCAGGCCCCGGGCGTCCACTTCCTTGTCGATGTCCACGGTGATGGTGTTCTCCTTGGGGGAAATTCTAGCCATCCCCTCAAGTGCAGGCGTTCAGCGTCGGTAGAGGTCGACCAAGGCGCGTTGGGCACCGACCCCTTCTTCGGCCACCCGCTCGTAGTCGCCCCGGGAGTCGAGGGACCACGCATCGATCCGGTCGTGCAGGTAGGGCACCAGGCACTCGTCGATCACACGCTGGCGCAACGCGGGGTCTCGCACGGGCCAAGCCACCTCGATGCGACGCAGCATGTTGCGCGACATCCAGTCGGCGCTGCTGAGGTACAGCGCTTCCTCGGCATCGGATTCGCCCCAGCGGAAGTACAGCACGCGGCTGTGTTCCAGGAAGCGGCCGACCACCGAGCGCACCCGGATGTGGTCCGTGATCCCGGGAATGCCCGGGGGCAGGATGCAGGCTCCGCGCAGGATGAGATCAATCTGCACGCCGGCTTGAGCGGCTGCGATCAGGGCCTCGGCCAGCCGGGGATCGGTCAGTGCATTGCACTTCACCACGATGCGCGCCGGGCGTCCGGAACGGGCCGCTTCACTCACCTTGGCCATCAGGTCCACGAAGTGTGACTGCATGGTGCTGGGGGCCACCAGCAGCTGCCGGGTGGGTTTGAGCGGGTTCAGGCTGGCCAGGTGCTGGAAGACGGCGTCCATGTCCGCCGTGAGGTCCGGGTCGTGGGTCAGGTAGCCGAGATCGGTGTACAGGCGCGCCGTCTTGGGGTTGTAGTTGCCGGTCGAGAGGTGGCCGTAGCGCACCAGACGGCGGCCTTCCCTGCGTGTGACGAGCAGCAGCTTGGCGTGGGTCTTGAGGCCCACGATGCCGTAGACGACCTGGATCCCCACGGCCTCCAGCCGTTCGGCCCAGTTGATGTTGGCCTCTTCGTCGAAGCGGGCCTTGAGCTCGACCACCGCCAGCACTTCCTTGCCGCGCCGTGCGGCTTCCAGCAGCAGTTCCATCAGCACGGATTCGGTGCCCGTGCGGTAGATGGTCTGCTTGATGGCCAGCACGTCAGGATCCTCGACCGCTTCGCGCAGGAACTGGACCACGGGGTCGAAGGACTCGAAGGGGTGGTGCAGCAGGACGTCACGCTCCGCCATGCATTCGAAGATCGAACGCGAGCGCGGCAGTCGCCCGTGCGGCCAGCTGGGTTCGTGGGGTTCGAAGCGCAGCTTGGGGGCGACGCACAGGTCGATCAGGGTGTTCAGCCGAACCAGGTTGACCGGCCCCGCCACGCGGTAGACGGCCTGTTCCGGCAAGTTGAACTGCGAACGCAGGAAGCTCACCAGCACCGGGGGGCAGTCCTCCACCACTTCCAGGCGCACGGCCTTGCCGAAATGGCGCGAACTCAGCTCACTGCGCAGGGCCTGGCGCAGGTTGCGCATGTCGTCTTCATCGACCTCCATGTCGGAGTCGCGCGTGACACGGAACTGCGAGAACGACACCACCTGCCGGCCCGGGAACATCTCGCGCAGATGGGCGCGGATCACGCTGGTCAGCAGCACGAAGGCCTGCTGTCCGCGGCTGTGGGCGTCGGGCAGGCGGATCACGCGGGGCAGCACCCGCGGCACCTTGATGACGGCGATGGAGTTCTCGCGGCCGAAGGCGTCCGCCCCTGTGAGTTCGACGATGAAGTTCAGCGTCTTGTTGGGCAGTTGGGGGAAGGGGTGGGAGGGGTCCAGGCCCATCGGCACCAGCAGCGGCTGCACTTCCCGGTGGAAGTACTGCGACACCCAGGCACGCTGGGCGTCGTTGCGGTCGGCATGGTTGAGGATGTGGATGCCGTGGCGAGCGAGGGCGGGCATCACCTCGTGGTTGAAGATCCGGTATTGCTCGTCGACCAGATCGTGCGCCGTCACGCTCAGTGCCGTGAGGTCTCCGCGGGTCAGGCCGCTGCCAGGCTGGGCCGACGCGTCGATCGCGTCCGAGAACCGCACCTCGAAAAACTCGTCCATGTTCGACGAGACGATGCAGATGTAGCGCAGGCGCTCCAGGAGGGGAATGTCGGGCCGCCGGGCCTGACTCAGGACGCGGCGGTTGAAGGCCAGAAGGGAACGCTCTCGGTTGAGCCACTGCATGGGAAGAAAGCCGATCTGCGCCGACCTGAGACATGGAACACGTCGGCCATCGTATGAATCAACGATGACGGCTTGATGAAAAACGGGAATCCATGACTGCAAGAGGCCCAATTTCCGGCTCTATTCGCGGATTTTTCATGTCAGGAGGGGCGTCAGGTGGCGATCTGCAGGCGCACTCCGTCGAGTTTGGTCCACGCCGCGGCTTCCTGATGCAGGAGGTGCAGGGTCCGGGGGTGGGCTTCGCACCAGCCGGCGCGCAATTGCAGGCGGGCCTCTCCGGTGGGGAGGGCGCCGAGGACGGGCAGGGTGTCGTCGATTTCGTGGCGGGCGTGGCACAGCACGACCGCCAGGCGCAGGGCGAGAAGCTGCCAGATGTGGTCCTCGTTCTGCAGGAGGGACTCGACCTTGCGCAGCCCGCCCCGCTGGCCGAGGGCCAGGTCGGCCAGGTGGCGCTGCTGGTCTTGCGAAAAGCCGGAGGCGTCGACGTGGCCCAGCAGGTAGGCGCTGTGGCGGTGGTGGTCGTGGTGCGAAACCATCATGCCCAACTCGTGCAGGCTGGCGGCCCAGCCGAGTTCGCGCTGACGTTCCAGGGGCGCGTGGGGGCGTGCCCGCGTGAACAGGGCCTGGGCAACCGTGCGCACCCGGTGGGCTTGGCGCACGTCGACATTGAAGCGTTGCTGCAGCTCCAGCACGGAGTCGTCGCGCTGGTCGTGGTGGTCCGGGGCGCGGACGGCGGCCAGGCGCTCTTCAAGATCGAAGATCACGCCCTGGCGCAGGGCGCCGCGGGCCGGTTGCAGTTCCTGGATGCCGAACTGCTGGCTCAGCGTGAGCAGGATCGACAGACCCCCGCCCAACACGGCCCGGCGCTCGGGCTTGAGGCCGGGGAGGTCCAGGGCGTCCTGGTGGCCGGCCTCGATGCAGCGGTCCACGCACCATTGAAGCCCGGCGGGCGTGATACACCCGTCGGTGATGCGGTTGGCCGCCAGCAACTGCGAGACGGCGCCCGCCGTTCCGGACGAGCCCAGAGCTTCGAGCCAGTGTTCGGGGGCAAAAATGTCCAGCGCTTCTTCGAATTCGGCCCCCGCGGCCACCTGAGCGGCGCGGAACGCGTCCCGGGTGAAGGCGCCGTCCGGGAAGTACTGCATCGATAGGCTCACGCTCCCGATGGCGAAAGACTCCGCGCGCAGCGCCGTGGATCCCTGGCCCAGGATCATCTCGGTCGAACGGCCGCCGATGTCGATGACCAGCCGGGGCCGATCGGACGGCTGCAGTCGGGCCACGCCTTTGTGGATCAGGCGGGCTTCCTCGCGGCCTGCGATGACCTCGACCGGATGCCCGAGCACCTGACCGGCTTTTTCCAGGAAGGCGTTGCGATTGGTGGCCTCGCGCAGGGTCTGCGTGGCCACGGCGCGCAGCTGTTCGGCGGGAATGCCGGCCAGGCGCTGCCGGAAACGGTCCAGGCAGGCCAGGCCGCGGTGGGCGGCCTCGTCGGTCAGTCGGCCGTCGGCATCAAGGCCTGCGCCCAGGCGCACGGTTTCTTTCTGGTAGTCGATGCGGCGGTAGCGTCCGCGCACCATCTGACCGATCTCCAGGCGGAAACTGTTGGAGCCGATGTCGATGGCGGCCAGCACCCCGCGCCAGCCGGGGCCGGGTGATGGTTGGGTCGAGCGGCGGTCATCCAACGGGCGAGGCGAAGCGTGCGGGATCGGCATGGATGCATTGTCCATGTTCTCTTCGGGTGAATCGTGTCATCGGATGGGCGGGGCGGGCCGTTGAAGGGCGGTCATCCGGGGTCGCTACACTGCGCCCCGCACATCAGAACAACCAGTTTTCATCTCGGGCAGACACATGAATCAGGGGCTCTCGACCGTCTTCAAAGGTCTGGTGGTGGTCGGGGCCCTGGCGCTTGCCTACGGTGCCTGGCAGGCGCTGACCCCGCATGCGGCCGCCTCTGCGGGCGCGCCGGGCACTGCGCTGGCGGCTCAACCGGGGGGCGGTGTGGCCTCGGACGCGGCGCCACTGGCCGGTGCTGGCCGGGGGGCGGAGTCCCCATTGGCGGCATCCGCGGCCGGGTCGGCGAGGCCGCCCCTGTTTGTGCTCAATTCGCTGGATGCGACCATCAGCCAGATCGATCTCGATCACTACACCGAGACCCGCCGTGTGCCCACGGGCAAGGAGCCGCACCACCTGTACCTGTCGCCCGACGAGGACACGCTGCTGGTGGCCAACGCCCTGGGCAACAGCATCACCTTGCTCGACACCCGGACCGGGGCGGTCCGCAAGGTGCTGGAAGACATTGTCGATCCCTATCAATTGCGGTTCTCGCCTGACATGAAGTGGTTCGTCACGGCCGCCAACCGTCTGGATCACATCGACGTCTACCGGGTCACGCGCCAGCCGGGCGAGGGCTTTTCTCTGGCCTTGGCCAAGCGGGTTCCGGCCGGCAAGACGCCCAGCCACGTGTTCATCGACACGGAAAGCACGGTGGTCTATGCCAGCTTGCAAGACAGCGACCAGATCACGTCCATCGACCTGGCCACGCAGACCTCCCGCTGGACCGTGCCCTGCGGGAAGATGCCCGCCGACATCTTTCTCACGCCCGACAACCGCACCCTGCTGGTGGCCCTCACCGGAGATCGGGTCGTCGAGGCCTATGACGTGACGGTCAACCCGCCGAAGCTTGTCAAGCGCATTCCGACGGGCGAGGGGGCGCATTCTTTCCGCGCCTGGGGTGACCGCCGCCATGTGCTGGTGAGCAACCGGGTCGAGAACTCCATCAGCCTCATCGACATGCAGACGCTCGAGACCCGGGACAAGTTTCCCGCGCCGAGCGGCCCCGATGACATGGAACTGTCGCCGGACCGGCGTTTCATCTATGTCGCCTCGCGCTGGGCGGGCAAGCTCTCGGTGATCGACACGAAGGAGCACCGTGTCGTGCAGCAAGTCCCGGTGGGCAAATCACCCCACGGGGTCTGGTCTCTGGAACACGCGCCCCGGCTGTGAGGCGCGTGCGCCCTGGCGGGTACCTGGCCGTTGCGGCGATGTCGTGGGCATTCGCCTCGACCCTGTGGGCGCAGCCTGCGGGGCCGGTGGTGGCGTCACGTTGTGATCGCCCGGTCTACCTGACCTTCGATACCGGTCACATGGGGGTGGCGCCGCTCGTGGCGGACGTGCTGCGCCGCCAGGACGTGCGCGTGACGTTCTTTCTTGCCAATGAGCGCACCCGCACCGAGGGGGGCAGTCTGGATGACCAGTGGGCTCCTTGGTGGCGAGAACGTGCCCGGGAAGGGCACCTGTTCGGGTCTCACACCTTTGACCACACCTACTGGATGGCCGACCGCCGGGACGGTGGTTTCGACGTGCGGCCCAGTGCCGGCGCGCAGGCGGGGCGCCGCTTGGCCCTGACCCCGGCGGGCTACTGCGAAGCGCTGGAGCGATCGGCCCGGCGTTTCCGTGAGATGACGGGTCAGGAGATGTCGCCGCTGTTCCGGGCGCCGGGGGGCAAGACGTCGCCGGCTCTGTTGCGCGCGGCGGCGGCCTGTGGCTGGCACCACGTGCCCTGGACATCCGCCGGCTTCCTGGGCGATGAACTGCCCAGCGACCGTTACCCGAACGCCCAACTGCTGGATCGGGCGCTGCGGGGCGTGCGCGAGGGCGACATCCTGCTGGCGCACCTGGGCATCTGGTCACGCCAGGAGGCCTGGGCGCCGGCGGTGTTGGAACCGCTCATCGTTGGCCTTCGGCGGCAGGGCCTGTGCTTTCGCACGCTGGCAGAACATCCGCAATGGCGAGAGGTCGTCCGTCGGGGACGCAAGGGATCATGATCGAAACGCTGGGTGTGTGGTTCGACCGCGCGCAGACGGGCCTGTTCGAGCAGGTGGTGTTGCCGCTGATGTTCCGGATGGGCGGCGCGTCCTTGCTGGAAGATGGATATGCCGCCACCGGCTGGTTGCTGGTGGGGCTGCTGCAGATCGTGATGCTTCTGGGGGTGATCGCGCCGCTGGAGCGCTGGCGCCCGGTTGAACCGGTGCGTGACCGGGTGGCCGTTCGGGTGGATGTGATCTACACGCTGCTGGACCGGTTGGGACTGATCCGGGTGCTGATGTTTTTTGCGTTTGATCCGCTGTGGGATGCGGGTTGGGGGTGGCTGGCGGTACAGGGCGTTCATGGGCTGCAGTTGGACCGGCTGGTGCTGGGGTCGGTGCCCGGCTTGGCCGGGTCGGCTCTGGCGAGCTTCTGCCTGTATCTCGTGGTCTTCGACTTCGTCAACTACCTCATCCACCGCGCTCAGCACCAGTCGGAGGGATGGTGGGCCCTGCATGCCCTGCACCACAGCCAACGCCAGATGACGATGTGGACCGACAGTCGCAACCACTTGCTGGATGCGATGTGTGTCGACATTCTGTTCGTGCAGGTGGGGCACGCCATCGGGGTGCCGCCCGGCCAATTCGTGGCGGTGGTGGCCTTGGGTCAGCTGGTCGAGAACTTCTCGCATGCCAATCTGAGACTGTCGTTTGGAGGCCTGGGGGAGCGGCTGTTGGTGAGTCCGCGCTATCACCGGCTGCACCATGCCATGGGGGACGGTCACGAGTCCCGAGGGGCGGGTACCTTGGGCGGATGCAACTTCGCGGTGCTGTTCCCGATCTGGGATCTGCTGTTTCGGACCGCCAACCTCGACAAAATGCCGGGACCCACCGGGGTGCGCGACCAGCTCCCTCCAGGAGGGGGCATCGACTACGGCCATGGATTCTGGTCCCAGCAATGGAGGGGGCTGGAGCGTCTGGCGGCCAGCTGGCGACGCTGAGGCGATATGCTCCGTGCCCATGATGTCGCACGCACTTGATGCTTTCTGGCGCGCCCTGGCGTACACGCTCCACCCGCGAGTGATCCTGTTGTCCTTCCTGCCGGTGCTGATCGCCGGCGGGGCCGCGTTCGGCCTGGCCTGGTGGTTCTGGGAGCCGGCGATCGACGGCGTGCGCACGCTGCTGGATCAGACGCCCTGGCTGGCGGGTGTGACGCATTGGCTGGACGACATGACCCAGGGGGCTTTCCGTTCGGTGATGGGGCCACTGGTGGTCGTCATGCTGGCCGTGCCTCTGTTGCTCGTGGTGGCGATGCTGCTGGTGTCGGTGTTCATGGCCGGGGCCATCGTGCGGCTGGTGGCAAGGCGCCGGTTTCCGGCGCTGGAGCGCCGCTACGGCGGCCGCTGGTGGCAGGCGCTGTGGTGGTCGGGCAGTTCCACGGTCGCGGCCCTGTTGGCCTTGGTGCTGTCGATGCCCCTTTGGCTGCTGCCCCCGGTGGCCCTGGTGCTGCCGCCGCTGATCTGGGGCTGGCTGGCTTACCGGGTGATGAGCTTTGACGCCCTGGCGGAGCACGCCTCCACCGCCGAACGACGTCAGCTGATGCGTGAGCATCGGTTGCCGTTGCTTGCCCTTGGGGTGATCACGGGCTACCTCGGTGCCGCACCTTCCCTGGTGTGGGCCGCCACCGGAGCCATGGCGCTGCCGATGATGCCGCTGCTTATGCCGGTTTTCGTGTGGCTGTACACGCTGGTGTTTGCCTTTGCGGCCCTGTGGTTCACCCACTATGCCCTGGCCGCACTGGACCGCCAGCGCCAGGCCCAGACCGCCAGCGAGGTGTTGCCCCAGGACGAGGGCCGCGAGAAGGTCGCGCCGTCCCGCACCCGTCCGGTCGACCTGGATGTCGTCGATGTCCAGCCCCGCACCCAAACGCGTTGAGAACCCACCGGAAAGCCCGTTCCCATGAACTTCGGACTCATCATCATTGGCGACGAAATCCTGTCGGGCAAGCGGCAGGACAAGCACATGGCCCGCGTCATCGAACTGCTGGGTGAGCGGGGCCTGGCCCTGTCCTGGGCACAGTATGTCGGCGACGAGCGCCATCGCATCACCGCTGCGCTGCGGCAGGCCTTCGAGAGCGGCGATGCCGTGTTTTCCTGCGGCGGCATCGGTGCGACCCCGGACGACCACACCCGCCAGTGCGCCGCCGCCGCGCTCGGGGTCGACATGGCGCTGCACCCCGTGGCGCGCGAGCGCATCATGGCCCGCATTCAGGCCATGGCCGTGGACAAAGGCTGGACGGCCGACCCCGACCATCCAGACACTCAGAACCGCCTCAACATGGGCGTCTTTCCTCTGGGGGCCGAAATCATCGAAAACCCCTACAACGGCATCCCGGGGTTTTCGGTCCGGGACGTGCATTTCGTGCCGGGGTTTCCGGTCATGGCCCATCCGATGATCGAGTCCGTGCTCGACGGGCGTTATCGCCACCTGCATGGCCGGGCACACCTGGAAGAGCGTTCCGTGATCGTCTACGGCGCGATGGAAGCCAGCCTCACGCCCCTGATGGAGGAACTGGAAGCCCGATTCGAGGGCGTGCGTGTCTTCAGCCTGCCCAGTGTGGATCATCCGGTGCACGGTCGGCACATTGAGCTGGGCGTCAAGGGCGCACCGCAGAACCTTCCGGGTGCATACGAGTGGATGAAATCCCGGTTGGTGTCGATGGCGGTGCAAATGGGCCCCGAAATGGTGCGCAATTTGGCATCGTGAACCATGTTGGTGCGTTGTGGCGAGCGCCTTTGTCAACCTGCGCCACCCGTGCAAACACCGGTCGTGGCGCCGCGTCAAAGGGGTGGTTTCAGGTCGAATTTCACGGCATGTTTTCTGCTACATTGATTTCCGCCCTGGGGTGGCCCAGGCACACAACGCACCCATTTTTCTCCCACATCTCTCGCTAGGAGCCTCTGATGGCCAAGACCGTCGCCGACGTGATGAAGATGGTGAAGGAAAACGAAGTCAAGTTCGTCGACTTCCGTTTTACCGACACCCGTGGCAAGGAACAGCACGTCTCCGTGCCCGTTTCCCACTTCGATGAAGACAAGTTCGAATCGGGGCATGCATTTGACGGTTCCTCCATCGCCGGTTGGAAGGGCATCGAAGCCTCCGACATGCTGCTGATGCCGGATCCGAGCACGGCCAACATCGATCCGTTCTTCGAAGAGCCGACGCTGATCCTGACCTGCGACGTCATTGACCCGACCGACGGCAAGCCCTACGAGCGCGATCCCCGCTCGCTGGCCCGCCGCGCCGAAGCCTACATGAAGGCTTCGGGCCTGGGCGATGTGGCCTACTTCGGTCCGGAACCCGAGTTCTTCGTGTTCGACAGCATCCGCTGGGGTGCCGACATGTCCGGTTCGTTCGTCTCGATCGAAGCCGAAGAGGGCGCCTGGAACACCGGCAAGGACTACGAGCACGGCAACAAGGGCTTCCGTCCGACCGTCAAGGGCGGCTACTTCCCCGTGCCCCCGGTCGATTCCGGCCAGGACATGCGCTCGGAAATGTGCCTGATCATGGAATCCATGGGCATTCCGGTCGAAGTGCACCACCACGAAGTGGCCAACGCCGGCCAGATGGAAATCGGCACCAAGTTCAGCTCGCTGATCGAGCGCGCCGACTGGACCCAGCTGCAGAAGTACATCGTTCACAACGTGGCCGCCGCCTACGGCAAGACCGCCACGTTCATGCCGAAGCCCATCGTCGGCGACAACGGCTCGGGCATGCACGTTCACCAGTCCGTCTGGAAGGATGGCAAGAACCTGTTCGCCGGTGACGGCTATGCCGGTCTGTCCGATTTCGCCCTGTACTACATCGGCGGCATCATCAAGCACGCTCGTGCGCTGAACGCCATCACCAACCCGGGTACGAACTCGTACAAGCGTCTGGTGCCCGGCTTCGAAGCCCCGGTGAAGCTGGCCTACTCGGCCAAGAACCGCTCGGCCTCGATCCGCATCCCGTTCGTCGCGAACCCGAAGGGTCGTCGCGTGGAAGCCCGCTTCCCCGATCCCCTGATGAACCCCTACCTGGGCTTCGCTGCGCTGCTGATGGCCGGTCTGGACGGCGTCGAGAACAAGATCCATCCGGGCGAAGCCGCCACGAAGGATCTGTACCACCTGCCGCCGGAAGAAGACGCGCTGATCCCGACCGTGTGCTCGAGCCTGGAGCAGGCCCTCGAAGCCCTGGACAAGGATCGCGGCTTCCTGACCAAGGGCGGCGTGTTCACCGACTCGTACCTGGACGCCTACATCGACCTGAAGATGCAGGAAGTCCAGCGCATGCGCATGACCACGCATCCGATCGAGTTCGACATGTACTACACGCTGTGAGGCACGGCGACCGACTGTCGGTCGCTTTGTTCACACCAAGAGGGACGGCCTGCGGGCCGTCTCTTTTTTTGCGCCTCCAGGCTGGGCCATACTCGGTGCCGAGACCGATGGAACAGGCCCGCCGTTGGCGGATCACACGACGCATGAACCCACCTCTCAAGCTGCGCGGACTGGCCACCCTGGCCTGCGCGATCACGGCCACCGGATGGCTTCCCGGCGTGGCGCTGGCCCAGGAGCGGCAGGTGTATCGCTGCCCCGGCAATGTCTACACGGATCAGCTGAGCGCCCGCGAGGCGCAGCGCATGGGCTGCAAGACGCTGGATGGCACCCCGGTGACGGTCGTCCAGTCCAAGCGCCCCAAGCCCAGCGCCGGTGCCCATGCCCCGGCGACCCGGTCCCCCAACGGTCCGGCACCGGGGTCTTCGGCGGCGATCACTGCGGCGCCGCCGTCCACCTCCGGAGGGGGGTTGCGCGTCGATGCGAGCGACCAGCGCGCGCGGGACAGCGATGCTCGCCGGATCCTGGAGAGCGAGTTGCGCAAGGAAGAGGAAAAGCTCGGCCTGATGCGCAAGGAGTTCAACAATGGGGAGCCCGAGCGGCGTGGCGACGAGCGCAACTTTGCCAAGTACCAGGAGCGCGTGAACGAACTCAAGAGTGCGATTGCGCGCAAGGAAGCCGATGTGGCCGCCCTGCGCCGTGAACTGTCCAAGCTGGGGAACCGATGAGACACATGGCGCTGAGCCGCAAGGGTTACGAAGCCTTCGACCATCTGGCCACGCTGGTGGCCGTGCTGGAGCCGGCGGGCCGGTGTACCTACGTCAACACGGCTTTCGAGGTCCTGCTGGGTGTGCCGCGCAAGTCGTTGCTGAATGGGTCGGCCATGGACTGGTTCCTGGAAGAGGGCACCCTGCGCAGCACCTTCGAGGCGGTGGTCACCAACGAGTTCGGTACGGGCCGGTGTGAGGCGATGTTGCGGCGCCCCCCCGGGCTGCTGGGGGATCCGGTGCCTGTGGATGCCATCGTCACCCAGATCGACCACGGCGAATTGATCTTGCTGGAGCTGGTGCCCATCGAGCAGCGCGCGCGCCAGGATCGCGAGGCCCGCACGCTGGATCAGGTCAAGATGACCAAGGAACTGGTGCGCAACCTGGCCCACGAGATCAAGAACCCGCTGGGGGGCATCCGGGGGGCCGCGCAGCTCCTGGAGATGGAGCTCGACGACGCCTCGCTCATCGAGTACACCCAGGTCATCATCCACGAAGCCGATCGTCTTCAGGCCTTGGTGGACCGTCTGCTGGCCCCGCACCGCCGGCCGCACATCGTGGCCGACGTCAACATCCACGAGGTGCTGGAGCGTGTGCGCTCGCTCGTGCTGGCCGAGTTTCCCAAGGGTCTGAAGGTCGTGCGCGATTACGACGCTTCGCTGCCCGAGTTCCGGGGCGATCGTGAACAGCTGATCCAGACGACGCTCAACATCACCCACAACGCGGCCCAAGCCCTGGCCCAGCGCCGGCAGGACGGCGATGCGGTCATCACTTTGCGCACCCGAGCGGCACGCCAGGTCACCATCGGTCGGCAGCGCTATCGACTGGCACTGGAATTGCATATCGAGGACAACGGCCCAGGCGTGCCACCCGAGATCCGGGACCGCATCTTTTTCCCGCTCGTGTCCGGGCGGGATGGCGGCTCCGGTCTGGGGCTGACGCTGGCGCAGGACTTCATCCAGCAGCATCAGGGGGTGATCGAATGCGACAGCGAACCTGGGCGGACGGTATTCAAGATCCTCATCCCCCTGCCCTGACGCGGCGGCTCCGGCCGGATGCGCGCAGGTGCAGACCGACCACGCATCGACAGGCCTTGCATGAAACCCATCTGGATCGTTGACGACGACCAATCCATCCGCTTTGTCCTGGAAAAGGCGCTGGCGCGAGAAGGGTTGGCGGTGCGCGCCTTCTCCAATCCCCGAGACGTGCTCAGTGCGCTCGACGCCGACATGCCGCAGGTGTTGGTGAGCGACATCCGCATGCCCGGCGGTTCCGGCATCGACCTGCTGTCGGCGGTCAAGGCGCGCTGCCCGGCGCTGCCGGTCATCATCATGACGGCGTACTCTGACCTGGACAGCGCCGTGTCGGCCTTCCAGGGGGGGGCTTTTGAGTACCTGCCCAAGCCGTTCGATTTGCCGAAGGCGGTCGAGCTCATCCGGCGTGCCGTCGATGAGAGCCTGCGCGAGGAGAGCACCGAGGATCTGGTGGCTGAAGTGCCCGAGATGCTGGGGCAGGCGCCGGCCATGCAGGATGTTTTCCGGGCCATCGGGCGTTTGAGCCAGAGCAACGTGACGGTGCTGATCACCGGTGAGTCCGGCGCTGGCAAGGAGCTGGTGGCGCGGGCCTTGCACAAGCACAGCCCGCGGGCCAATGGCCCGTTCGTGGCCATCAACACCGCAGCCATTCCGAAGGACCTGCTGGAGTCGGAGCTGTTCGGTCATGAGCGCGGGGCCTTCACGGGGGCGCAGGCCACCCGGCGGGGGCGCTTCGAGCAGGCCGAGGGTGGGACGCTGTTCCTCGACGAAATCGGCGACATGCCGTTCGACCTGCAAACCCGCCTGCTGCGGGTGCTCAGCGATGGGCAGTTCTACCGGGTGGGGGGGCATCAGCCCCTCAAGTCCAATGTGCGGGTGATCGCCGCCACGCACCAGCGCCTGGAGGAGCGGGTGCGCGACGGGGTGTTCCGCGAGGACTTGTTCCACCGCCTGAACGTGATCCGCCTGCGCCTGCCGCCGCTGCGCGAGCGGCGCGAGGACATCCCGGCTCTGGCCCGGCACTTCCTGCAGCGCAGCGCCAAGGAGCTGGGGGTCGAACCCAAGCGCCTGTCCGAGGCGGCTTTGCAGCAGATCGTGCAGTTCGATTTCCCCGGCAACGTGCGGCAGCTGGAGAACCTTTGTCACTGGATCACGGTGATGGCTCCGGCCCAGGTGGTGGATCCGAAGGATCTGCCGCCCGAGGTGCTGGGGGCCCGGTCGGTGGGGGGCAGTTTGGGGCCGTTGGCAAGCGGCCTGGAACTTCGGGAATCGGCCGGCGAGGTGGTGGTTCGGTCTCCTGCGGAGACGCCGTCCCCGGTGCCGGCCGAGTCGTCGTCGCCTGCGGCGGGTGGGCTGTTGGTGGGCGGTTCATCGGCCTGGCTGCAGGACCTGGAAAAGGAAGCCCGTCAGTTGCTGGAACAGGGGCAGGCCGATGTCTGGGATCACCTCACCCGCATGTTCGAGGCCCGACTCATCCTCACCGCGCTGGCCACCACCAAAGGCCGGCGCATCGAGGCGGCGCAGAAGCTGGGCATCGGTCGCAACACGATCACACGGAAGATCCAGGAGCTGGGTCTGGACTGACGCAGCGTCGGGTCTGGATTGACTTGTCTCAATAGGGCCCAGGGCATCCTGGGTCACATTCGATGTCAATCCTTCTTGCGAACCGGGTCTTGGACCCGTTGACCCGCCGTGGAGACCCTCGACAACATCGTCAATCGTTCCGTGCCTGCCCGGCGCATCGTGGCTCCCCGGCCGCGCCGCCGTGCGGCCGATGCTCCGCCGGCGCCTGCGGATCCCGCACCTTGGATGGCCCTGTTCGAGGGGCGTCGACTGGAGGCCCCCGACTTGGCTGCGCTGATGCGCTTGGCCATTCGCCGAACGGCTGCCGCAGGGGATGTGGTGCTGGCCGGTGATCGTCCGGCGCGCAGTCTGGTGGCGCTGATGTCGGGAGACGTGGTCCTGGGGTCGCGGGCGCCCGATGGCAGCCTGCGGACCGAGCGCAGCGTGACGGGGCCGGCTTGGCTGGACCTCAGCGCGGCCTGGTTGTCCGCCGGTTACGAGATGGAGGCGCTGGCGCTGTCCGATGTGGTGGTGGCCGAGTTGCCGATGGACACCCTGGCCCTGGAGCTCCAGGCCCGTCCTTCACTGGCGTTGCACCTGTGTGCTGGCCTGGCCCGGCGCATTCACGAACTGACGACCGCTTCCCGCAACCTGTTGCACAACGATGCTCCGGCCCGCTTCGCGCTCTGGTTGCTGGAGCGCAGTCCAGCCGACGAAGGGGCCGTGGAGTTGCGCCTGCAAGAACGCAAGCGCGACATCGCCCAGCAACTGGCCATGACACCCGAGACCCTGTCCCGGTTGATGCGCACCCTGGATTCCAAAGGGGTGGTGCAGGTGCAAGGGTATTGCGTGCGCATTCCGGACGTGGCGCGTTTGCGGCAGGTGGCGCAAGGCGAGGAGCCCTGAGGGCGGCTGCCTTGCGCACGCTCACGACGCGTGCTCGAACACTTCCTTGAGCCGGGCGTACCGCTGCGGTTGCCAGCGGGCCAGGTAACCCGAATACAGCGCCCCGCACACCGCCGCCGCCAGAAGAACCCAGGGCAGCGCATAGATGGCTGAGCTGTCGGTGCCGCTGAGCGTGTTCAGGTTGCGGATCACCATGATGAGTGCCGCGCCCATGCCGACGGTGGCGATGGCGGGGGCGATCAGCCGACTCCACCGCGAGGCACCGGCCTTCGGATTGCGCAGGAAGAACATCACGACGGCCACCGACACGCCCAGTTGCAGCACCAGGATGCCCATGGTCGACAAGGCGGAGCACCACGAGAACACCACGGCCATCGGATCCTGGCCGGTGGCCGCCACGAGTGCCAGGATGCTGAGCATGCCCACCGTCTGCAGGAAGCTGGCGACGTGTGGCGTGCCGTACTTGGGGTGCACCGACGACAGCGCACGGATCAGGAATCCGTCTCGGCTGATCGCGAACAGATAGCGCGACATCGTGTTGTGGAAGGCCTGTGTCGCGGCGAACAGGCTGGTGATGAGCAGCACGGACATCAGCAGCACGGCCTTGGGACCCAGCGTCTGTTCCGCGATGCCGAACACGAAGGTGCCCGGATCCTTGGCGGCGGCCTCGGCGATTTGGGCATCCCCGTGGAACTGCACGAACGCCCAGCTGGTCAGGGCGAAGAACACCGAGATCAGGGTCACGGCGACGAAGGTGGCGCGGGGAATGGTGCGGGCGGGGTCGCGGCACTCTTCGGAATAGATGGCCGTGGCTTCGAAGCCCATGAAGGAGGCGATCGCAAAGATCATGGCCACGCCCAGCGCTCCCCCGAGCGTCACCGAAGGCGAAAAGGAGCTGAACGAGAATGTGCCGGCGGGATGTTGCGCCAGCACGCCCACGTCGGTGGCCAGGATGATGCCCACCTCCGCCAGCATGAGCAGACCCATCACCTTGCCGCCCAGCTCCACGTGCTGGATGCCCAGCGCCAGAACCACGAGCAGCATCACCGCGCTGCAGGCCCACCAGGGGGCGTTCACACCGAAGTGATCGTTCAGGAACATCTGCGTGAAGAAGCCGAACATGGCCACCACCGAAATCTGGATGGCGGTGTAGGTCAGCAAGGCGATGTTCAGCCCGGCCAGACCGAGGCGGCGTCCCAGTCCCACGGAGATGTAGGAGTAGAAAGCGCCGGCGTTGACCACGTGGCGGCTCATGGCCACGAAGCCGAACGAGAAGACCCACAGCAGCAGGCCGGCCAGCAGGTAGACCCCCGGCAGGCCTGGGCCGTTGCCGGCCATGAAGGCGATGGGCATGGCTCCGACCACACCGGTGATCGGTGAGGCTGCCGCCACGACGAAGAACACGATGGACCACAGGCCCAGGCTGTCCTTCTTGAGTTGGGACGAGGAAGTCGTCATCTTGGAGTCCTCCGAGTGCGCGAGTGGATGCTCAGAAGGTCTTTGTGACGCTCAGCACCGCCCGGCGGTGGCCGACGTCGCGCGTGTCCGACAGACTGTGGTTGGAGGGAGTGGCATCGTAGAACGCGCGGTTGTCGTTCCACACCATCGCCAGGGACGTGGACCAGCCGCCGGCCCAGCCGTAGGTCAGGCCCACGCGGAAGTCGTTGAAGTCGGGCTGGGTCGATCCCCCTGCGGTCGGGCTGGCCAGTTCGGCGGTCACGTCCTGATGGCCGGCGTGCAGGTTGAGGGTGAGGGCCGGTGAGAGCGGCACATCGGCACTGAGGTCCAAGTAGCTGGAGCCCCGGGTGCCGCTGGTGTAGCCGGTGCGGGTGTTGAAACCCGCCAGGTCAGTAAGGGTTCGCGAGTACTTCAGCGTGACCCATTTCCAGCCCACCGAGACGTTGGCCTCGGCAAAGTCGTAGGACTGGCTGGGCAGACTGGCGTACTGCACCTTGCTGTAGTTGCCGCCGGGATAGAACACGCCCAGCAGTCCTGCGCCGACGGTCCAGTCGGGCGTCAGCTGCCGGCGATACCCGGCCGAGACGTCGATTTCGAGGTTGGCGCCTGCATAGGCCTTGCGGCTCACGTTCGAGGCCCACAGGCTGGCATTGAAGCCGGAGTCGTGGGTGTAGTCCAGGCTGCCCTGCAGGGCCGGTCCACCCCAGGTCTGGGTCATGCCCTTGAAGGCGTAGTCGGAGGCCAGCGTGACCGTGCCGGAGAGGTGATGCGGCGAGACCGGGGCGTCTTCGGCCCAGGCCGGAGCTGTCAGCAAGGCCAGGGCCGAAGCCGTGAGAGCGAGCGCGAGTTTCATGGAAGTCCTCTGGGGGCGTGGCCGCTGCAGTCCGAGGGGGAGGGGACGGCGGCCTGGGGGTTGGGAGCACTTCCAGTATCTGCAGCGCATTTCGAGGGGCGTTATCGAAAAAAGGCACATCCCGACCCGGGCCAACCCGGAGGTCCGTGGATGTGCCCAATCTCGATAACGCTCGGAGCGACACCGTTCGGATACTGGGTCCGCATCGACGACACCGGAGCTGCACGACACCGCGCAGGCCAGCCATGATCCACACCGAAGCCGCCACCTACTACACCGCCACCAAGAAGTACGAACTGAGCTTTCCCAGCCTGGAAGAAGACCTGGACGTGGACGTCGTGGTCATCGGCGGGGGCTTCAGCGGCGTGAACACGGCGCTCGAACTCGCTGAAAAGGGCATCACCAAGATCGCCTTGCTGGAGGCCAAGCACCTGGGCTTCGGCGGCACCGGACGCAACGGTGGCCAGATCATGGCCGGCATTGGCCACGACCTGGACAAGGTTCGCAAGGACGTGGGCGACGACGGCGTGCGGGCGATCTTCGAGATCAGCGACCAAGGGGCCGACATCATCCAGGCGCGCATCGACCGCTACGGCATCGACGCCGACTTCTGTCACGGCTACGGCTACCTGGGCTACAACGCCCGTCAGGCCAAGACCCTGCGGGCCTGGGAAACCGACTTCCGCTCGCTCAACTCGAAGCACGAGATCCGCTATGTCGAAGGCGCGGAGGTGCGCGGCATCATCGGCTCGGAGGTCTACCACTGTGGGCTGCTGCACATGGGCGGCGGCCACGTGCATTCGCTCAACCTGCTGCTGGGCGAGGCCCAGGCGCTGGTGGGGCACGGCGCGCGCATCTTCGAGTTTTCGCCGGCCCTGGAGGTGAGCTACGGCCCGCGTGTGAAGGTGCGCACCGCCAAGGGCACGGTCACGGCGAACAAGCTGCTGTGGGCGTGCGACAGCTTCCTCAACCGGCTGGAGCCGGAGCTGCACCGCTCCACCATCAACACCTACGCCTTCCAGTGCATGACCGAGCCGCTGTCGGACGAGCTGATCGAGCGCATCAGTCCGATCCGCGGCGCCTACAGCGACATCCGGCCGGTCATCGACTACTTCCGCGTCACCCGGGAAAACCGCCTGCTGTTCGGGGCCGCCACGCCGCTCATCGAGCACATCCCAGGCGACCTCAAGGCCTGGAACCGTGCCCTGATGCTCAAGGTGTTCCCGTACCTTCACGACGTGAAGATCGATCTGGCCTGGGGCGGCCCCATGGCCTGCAGCCCCAACCTGTTTCCCCAGATCGGTTCCCTGCCGGCGTACGACAACGTGTTCTTCGTGCAGGGCTACACCGGCTTTGGGGTCACGCCCAGCCACATCATCTGCCAGATCCTGGCGGAAGGCATGGCCGAGGGCTCGCCCCGCTACGACCTGCTCAGTTCCATCCGCCGCGCCTCCGTGATCGGCAAGGACCAGATCCGGCCGTTGATCGTCAGCGCCGGGAAGGTCTGGCACCAGGCGTCCGGCTACTGGAACGGCCGCCGTTGAGACCCGTTCCTCATTCTTTCCACCCACCCCGTCTCCACAAAAGGAATCCCATGTCCCTGACTCCCCTCGTCGCACCCGTGTCCGTGTCGGACATGCACCCCATCGGTCCGGTCACGAACCTGGGCTCCGAGATCCTGTCGGGCGAATGCCTGGCTTATGGCCAAGGCACCTTCGGCGCCCCGACCGATCCCGTGTCCGCCGGCTTTTTTGCCGTCACCCCCGGACGCTTCCGCATGACCTATCCCTTCAACGAACAGGCCGTGGTCGTGAAGGGCGCGGTGACGCTGACCGATGTCGCGTCCGGTGAGTCGCGCCGCTACAGCGTGGGTGAGAGCTGGTTCGTCACCCAAGGCACCGAGGTGCTGTGGGAGGTCGAGGGCGAGGTGTTCATGAAGCACTACTTCGCCGTGGTGGGCTGATCGGTCGTCACGCTCCGTTTTTTCTTCTCTGTCTTTGGGGTGAGATGGGCTGAGGCCCGTCCCACCTTTTTTTCGTCAGGACGCCTGGCGGCGGCGCGCGTAGCGGGCCGTGTCCGACGGTGATTCGCCGAACAGCCGCTTGTAGTCGGCCGAGAACTGCGAGAAGTGCCAGAAGCCCCAGTCCATCGCGATGTCACCGATGAGGCGGTCGCCGGGGGCTTCGAGGATCTCGCGCCGCACCCGGTTCAGGCGCTGCGCTTTCAGGAACAGGGCCGGGCTTTCGCCGGTGATCCGCTCGAAGCACTTTTGCAGGTTGCGGCGCGAGGTGTGTGTGGCCTGGCAGAGGTCGTCGATGGAGATCATCTCGCCGCGCCGGTCGGCCACGTAGTCGAGGGCGCCATTCACCACCCGGGCCGAGCGGCCTCGGCAGACCTCCACGGGCTCCCCGCTGGCCGCGAGCAGGCAGTGATCGACCATGTGCTGCATGTCGTCCCGGAACTGGCGCCGGGTGGTTTCGCGGGCAAACCGCAGCGGCTGCGTGATCAGGTGGCCCAAGGCTTGGTGAATGTGCTGGCGCAGCGATTCGGCCAGCCCGGGGTGGCGCACGGAATGGCGCTGGCCGTCCGGCCCCTCGGGCCCGGGCAGGCGGGACTCGGGCACGCACATCACCAGCAGCGTGCTCTCCTTGGGCGTGGACAGCAGCAGCTCTCCACCGCTGTGGAGGAACATGACGTCGTCGGTGCTCAGCTCCTGGCCGAACCAGCGGGCCTCACCGGACAGGGATGCGAACACCCCCAGGCAAACGCTGCCTTGACGCGCCGCGCCGGACTGGAACACCGATTGCGCCAATGTTTCCTGGTACAGGTGAATGCCCTCGATCCAGGCCTCGCTGAGGCTGCCCTGGAAGCGCCCGCGCGAGATCTGCTCGTAGGTCAGGCCCCAGCCATCCAGCAGGCGCGTGTGGTCGGACGCCTCCTGGATGCCGGAGGACTGGCGCACCGCGTAACGGGGTTCTTCGCGCTGCACGGATGGATGGGTGGGCATGGGGATCATGGGCGATCCTTGGGTTCAGGGGTCGTCGGAAGTGCCCGTCGGTACGCAAGAAGTGCGCCGTTTGGCACCTGCAGAACCGGCCTCGGGTAACTCCGAGGCGACATCGGCAAGGGGGAGGTTTAAATTGCTAATAAGTTAGCAATAAACCGACGCGAGCACATCCATGAATGCCCTGAGATTCCACACGCAGGGTCTGGCCGGCGCGGCCCGTTCCCTGCACTGGGCGGAACTCACCCGCCACCACTTCGGGGATCTGGAGCTGGACGACACGGTGGATGGCGACTGGCCGGCGCAGCTGTCCGCGTTCCAGCTGGGTGATCTTCGGTTGAGCCTGCTGGACACGCCGCCGCACCGCGTGGTGCGCCGGGCGCACCACCGTGAGGACGCCCTGGACGAGTCTTTCAAGCTGGTGCTGCAGTGCCGGGGCCGGGCTCGGATCGAGCTCGGCGCGCGGCGGGTCGAGTTGCGTCCTGGCGATTGGAGTCTGTACGACCCCCGCCGGCCCTACGCCATCGAGCAGCAGGGCATGGCCCGGTTCCTGGTCGTGCAACTGCCGCGCCGTCTGCTGCAGGGGGTGAAGGTGCCTGATCTGCACACGGGGGACACACCGCAGCCGGGTGGTGCAGGCCTGTCGGCGCTGCTCGGGCAGTTCCTGGGGGCGCTGGTGGGGCAACTGCCGGTGCTGGGAGAACACGCGGCGCCGGTGGTGCGAGACAACCTGCTGGGGCTGCTGGGCACGCTCCTGTCGGAGCAGGAAGCGCAGGCGCCGCGCGCCGCCGCGCTGGCGTCGGTGTTCAAGCTGCGGGTGCAGCAGCACGTGCAGACCCACCTGTCCGATCCCGACCTGACGCTGGACCGTATCGCGGCCGAGTTGCGCTGCTCCAAGCGCTACCTGCACCGCGTTTTCGAGGACGAAGACTGCACGCTGGACCGCTACATCTGGCGCGAGCGCCTGGAGCGCGCTCGTCGCCTGTTGACCGACCCGGCGGTGGCCGAGCGCCGACCCGTGGCCGAGATCGCCCGGCTGTGCGGGTTCCGCTCCGACGCCCATTTCGGGCGCCAGTTCAAGGCGGCGTTTGGCGTCTCACCGAGCGCGTGGCGCCGCCAGGGCGGTCACACCGACATGCACACGCTCTTGACCTCGGTGTAGCTCTCGATCGAGGCCCGACCCAGATCCTTGCCCACACCCGACTTCTTGAAGCCCCCCAGCGGCAGGTTGTGGTCGAGCAGGTTGTGGCAGTTCACCCAGACCGTGCCGGCCTGCAGGCGCGGGATCAGGCGGTGCACGGCGCTGAGGTCGTTGGACCAGATGCTGGCGGCCAGGCCGTACTCGGAGTCGTTGGCCAGGTGCACGGCCTCGTCGATGTCGTCGAACGGCAGGGCGACCACCACCGGGCCGAAGATTTCCTCGCGCACCACACGCATCGAGGGCTTGGCGTCCGCCAGCACCGTGGGCTGCACGAAGCAGCCGGTGTCGCCGCTGCGTGCGCCGCCGGTCACGATCCGGGCGCCTTCTTCACGCGCCACGTCCAGGTAGCCCATCACGCGGTCGAAATGGCGGGCTGAGGCGACTGGACCCAACTGGGTCTGCGGATCCAGGCCGGAGCCGATGCGCAGGCTTTCCGCCACGCGGGCGAGCTTGTCCACCACCTCGTCGAAGCGGCTGCGGTGCACCAGCAGGCGCGATCCGGCCGTGCACACCTGGCCCTGGTTGAAGAAGATGCCCATGGCGGCACCCTGCGCTGCACGGTCGGCGTCGGCATCGGGCAGCACGATCAGCGGCGACTTGCCGCCCAGTTCCAGCGTGACGCGTGTCATCCGGTCGGCCGCGACCCGGCCGATGGCCTGGCCGGTGGCGGTGGAGCCGGTGAAGCTGATCTTGTTCACCTCCGGGTGCGAAATCAGGGCCGAACCGGTGGCACCGGCGCCGCAGACCACGTTGAGCACACCCGGCGGGAAGCCGGCCTCCACGGCCAGTTCGGCCAGGCGCAGCGCGGTCAACGGGGTTTCGGGCGAGGGCTTGAGCACGACGGTGCAGCCGGCGGCGAGTGCCGGCGCCACCTTCCACAGCGCGATGGCCAGCGGGAAGTTCCACGGCACGATGGCGGCGACCACCCCCACGGGTTCGCGCCGGGTCCAGGTGTGGTACTGCGCGCCGGGCGGAAAACCGATGGAAGGTTGCAGCGTCTGGCCTTCGATCTTGGTGGCCCAGCCGGCCATGTAGCGCACGAACTCCGCACCTGCGCCCACGTCGACCATGCGCGCGATGCCGCGCAGCTTGCCGTTCTGCAGGGTTTCCAGGGCGCTGAGCTCGTCGCCGTGCCGCTGGATCAGCTCCGAGAGACGGAACAGTGCGTATTCGCGGTCGGCGGGGCGCATCTGCGACCAGGCGGGGCCTTCCAGGGCCTGGCGGGCCGAGCGAACGGCGTGGTCCACATCGGCGGCGTCGCTGTCCGGGGCCAGGGCCACCTGCAGGCCGGTGGCGGGGTCGATCACCGGCAGGTGGCGGCCGCTGGCGGGCGGCACCCGTTCACCGTCGATGAAGTTGCCGTGTTCGCGCGAAGCGAGGAAAGCCAGGCCCTGCTGGGTCTGGAGGGAAAGGTCGATGGCGTTCATGCATGTCTCCGGGTGGGACGGCCGGTGTGTTTCCGGCTCGGGTGGGAGACATGGTGGAGGCCTCGGGCGGTGATCTCAAGCCAGACGCGGTGCCGTGCGCGCACAGACAAGTGCGAGTGCGTGCAGGGTCAAGTGACCCGGCCGGAGTCAGGCTTCGGTGCTCTGCGTAGAAGAGGCAGAGGACGAGGCCGCGCGACTGCGTCGGGCACGAGGGGCCGGTGCAGCCGAGGTGGCGCGGGTCGGCGCCTCTTCCACCACGATCTGCGCACCGCCGAGCTGACGCTCTGGAACCTGCACCCCGCTCAGGTCGATGCGCTCCACCTCGGCATGCGATCCGCTGACCAGCCGGTCCAGCACGGTGTAGAGGTCGTGCAGCAGCTCGTGCCCCAGCGCCTGTTCCAGCTGCTGGTATTGCTGCTGAACCAGCGGCGACATGCCTGCGACCACCTGCCGCCCGGCCTCGCTCAGCGTGACCTTCACTCGGCGCTGGTCCTCGGGCACGCGCTCGCGGTGGATGACGCCCATGTCGTCCATGCGCGCCAGCACACCGGCCAGGCTGGGGCTCAGGATCTGGCAGTGCTCGCACAGCTCCCAGGGCTCCATCGGACCGCGCTCGCCCAGCGTGCGCAGGATGCGCCACTGCTGCTCGGTCAGGCCGAAGTGGTTGATGATGGGCCGGAAGTGGGACAGCAGGTCTTCGCGCGCCTTGAGCAGCAGCTGCGGCAGGTTGCGGTAGGCGATGCGGGCCGCCGGCTGGTCCGGGGCGTCGGAGGGGGGAGGGGTGTTTCCGGTCATGGTGGGCGTCTCGTGCGCCTATGATAGGAAAGTTTCCTAACATCGACGTATTTTTGGTGCGACTCGACTCCGTTCTCCGTGCCCTGGCACACGCCCCGTTCCGGACCTACTTTGCCGGGCAGGCGGTTTCCATCCTCGGGACCTGGGTGCAGCAGGTGGCATTGTCGTGGCTGGTGTACCGGCTCACGGGGTCGTCCGTGCTGCTGGGGGTGACGGCGTTCTGCGCGCTGGTGCCGCAGTTGGTGGTGGGGCCATTGGCCGGTGCGTGGATCGACCGCCAGAACAAGCGCCTGTGCCTGCTCGGGGTTCAGGCCCTGCTGGCGCTGCAGGCCTTTGTGCTGGCCGGGCTGACGGCCACCGGGCTCATCGACACGCCCACCATCGTCGCGATGTCGCTGCTGCTGGGTGTGCTGAACAGTTTTGACACCCCGCTGCGCCAGTCGCTGATCGCGAGCTTCGTGGGGCGCAAGGAGGATCTGCCCAACGCGCTGGCCCTCAACGCGATGCTGTTCAACGCCGGGCGCTTCATCGGGCCGCCGCTGGCGGGGGCGCTGGTGGGGTGGACGTCGGAGGCGGTCTGTTTTGCACTGAACGGCCTGTCCTTCAGTGCGCTGATCGTGGGGGTTTGGCGCCTGAAGGGCATCGAGCCCGCACGTGCGAAGGGCTCGATGGCCCAAGTGTTCAAGGAAGGGCTGGCCTACGCCTGGGGAACGTGGAGCGTGCGCATGCTCATCGTCACGCTGGTGGCGTTGAATCTGACCGCTTCGGCCTATGCCGTGCTGCTGCCGGTGTTTGCGCGGGACGTTTTTGCCGGGGATGCCCGGACGCTGGGCCTGCTGTGGGGCGCCGCCGGGGCGGGGGCGATGGTCTCGACGGTGTTTCTGGCTTCGCGCCAGTCGGTCCCGGGCCTGATCTCCAGCGTGCTGGCCGGCGTGGGGGTGTCGACCCTGTCGCTGGTGGGCGTGGCTGCTGCGCCGGGGTTGCCGCTGGCGCTGGTGGCGATGGCGGGGCTGGGTTTTGGCATCTCGGTGTGCAACGTCGGGGTGAACATGCTGCTGCAGAGCATGGCGCCGGAGGCCTTGCGCGGGCGTGTGGTGTCCTTGTTCACCTCGGCCCGGTTCGGGTTTGACGCCTTGGGCGGTCTGGTGGCCGGGGTGGTGGCGGCCCAGTTGGGACCTCGGTGGACGCTGGGCATCGAGGCGGTGCTGCTGGGTGGTGTGGCCGTGTACCTGGGGTCCTTGCATGCGCGACTGGTGCGCTCGGTGGGAGAGGAAGTCGATGGGTCGAAACCTTCCTGATGGGGTGCGAGGGGGCGAGCCGCGCTCCGTGGAGGCCATTCCAGACCTCTACATCAGCCGCATCCACAACGAGGACGACCCCGACTGTGACGTTCACTACGAGACCTTCGGCCGCTTGGCCGAGATCTTCGGGCGCAACACGCCGCCCCACCGCCACTCTCGCCACGTGCAGTTGCATGTGCTGGTGCGCGGCCGCGTGCGTCTGCAGCTCGACGAGGCCCTGCACGACGGCGAAGCCCCGTTGCTGTACCTGACCCCGGCCGGCCTTCCGCACGCTTTCTACTCGGACGACGCCACGCAGGGCCACGTCATCACCATCCGGCAGGAGACGGTGCGCCAGTGGTTGGCGGCCATGCCCGGCGAGTGGTCCGAGGCGATGTGGCGCGAGCCCGCCTTCATGCTGCTGGGCGGCGCGCAGGCCACCGGTAACCGGGCCGCGCGTGTGCTGCTGACCCTGTGTGATCTCCTGGCCGAAGAGTTTTCCGGACAGTCGCCAGGACGGGCCGCGGCGGTGAGCGCGCTGGGGTTGAACCTCTTCATCGAGGTTCAGCGCCTGCTGGCCCAGCGCGGGCCGGTGCCGGCCACCGCCTCGGCCCGGCGCGAGGACCTGCGCATCTTTCTGGCCTTCTGCGACCTGGTCGAGGCCCATTTCCACGCGCACTGGACCCTGACCGAATACGCCCGCCACCTGTCGGTGACCGAGTCCCGCCTGAACGACGTGAGCCGCCGCAGCGCCGGCCTGGCGTCCAAGGAAGTGGTGCACGAGCGCCTGCTGCAGGAGGCCAAGCGCCTGCTGCGGTTTTCCGACGAGCCGGTCTCGGCGCTGGGCTACCGGCTGGGGTTTGCCGATCCGGCCTACTTCTCGCGCTTCTTCCGGCGGCGGGCGGGGATGTCGCCGTCGGCCTTTCGCGAGCGCTTCCGCAGCGCGCCCTGAGCGCTGGCACGGGCCGTTTCGGTGCACCTGAGGGAAACCCGCGTTCTCGCCACGAAAAGTACCAGCAAAGCCGTCGAACGTGCATTCACGAACATGTGAGTGTTTGATGCAATGCCTCCCATGGACACGTTGCAGGAGGCCGCATGACTTTCGATCCGAACCGCCGGTTTGTCCGGGTCCTGGGTGAGCGGGAAGGCTTTGTCGAGTTCGAGTTCGCCATGGGCGAGCCCGAGCTGATGGCCGAGCTGGTCATGCCCCGGGCGGCTTTCGAGACCTTCTGCCGGGTTCAACAGGTGGAGTTCCTGGCGCCCGAGGCGGGCGATGGCGCTCCCGCCGAAGACGCCCGCGACACCGGGAATTGGCACCTGCGCGACGCCACCCGCGAGCGCATCTCCTGACCCGATTCGGATCCGGCTCATGTGGCCGGAGTCCACCGACCCTGATTCGAGCCCTTACCAAGGAGCACCCCATGCAGATGGACCTGCGCACCCTTTCGATCCAGCCCCTGCGGCAGACCTTCGGCCACCTGGCCCGCCGCTTTGGCGACAAGCCGGCCTCGCGCTACCAGGAGGCCACCTACGACCTCCAGCCCAACGAAAACTACCACTACCGCCCGACCTGGGACCCGGCGCATGACATCTTCGACGCCACCCGCACGAAGATCGTCATGAAGGACTGGGACGCCCTGAAGGATCCGCGCCAGTTCTACTACGGCGCCTGGACCCTGGCCCGGGGCCGCATGCAGGAGACGGCGGGCGCCGACTTTGATCTGGCCGAAGAGATGGGGCTGGCCGCCGCTTACCCCGAGGCCGGTCAGAAGGCCGTGGTGGACGTGCTGCTGCCGTTGCGCCACGTGGCCTGGGCCGCCAACCTGAACAACGCCTCGATCGCGGCCTACGGCTACGGCGTGGCCATTGCCCAGGCCGGTGCCTATGCGGCCATGGACCAGCTGGGCATCGCCCAGTTCCTGACCCGACTGGGCCTGACGGTCGGCCCCGACGACGGTCTGGCCACCGCCAAGGAGGCTTGGTTGAACGGCGCCACCTGGCAGCCGCTGCGCCGCTGGGTCGAGGACCAGATGGTCATCGCCGACTGGTTCGAGCTGTTCGTGGCGCAGAACGTGGTGCTCGACAGCCTGTTGTATCCGATGGTCTACGACCACTTCACCGATCGCCTCAACGCCGCGAACGGGCCGGTGGTGACGCTGCTCACCCGCTTCCAGCGCGAGTGGTTCGCCGAGAACGTGAAGTGGGTCGACGCGGTGCTCAAGACCGCCGCCGCCGAGAGCGAGGCCAACCGCGCCCAATTGGTCGAGTGGATCGCCCAGGCCCGCTCCCGCTCGCTGGAAGCCCTGGCGCCCATCGCTGAACTGGCCTTCGGCAGCGAAGCAGGCGGCGTGATGGACGAGGTCATCGCCGCGCTGGACAAGCGCTTGGGCAAGGTCGGCCTGGCCGCTTAAAGGAGAACCCCATGACATCCAACGCCTTCATCGCCTTCCAGAAGAACGAGGACGTGCGCGCCATCGTCGAGGCCATCGTCGAGGACAACCCCGGTGCGGTCGTCGCCGACCAGCCCGCCATGGTCAAGGTCGACGTGCCGGGCCGCCTGGTCATCAAGCGCGCCACGGTCGAGGACAAGCTCGGCCGCGACTTCGACCTGCAGGAGCTGCAGCTTCACCTCATCACGATCTCCGGACACGTCGACGAGTCCGACGACGAGTTTTCCCTCAGCTGGCAACGCGCCTGATCCCTCAAGGAGCCTGACATGGACATGAAAGTCACCAAGAAAAAGCTCGGTCTGAAGGAGCGCTACGCCCAGATGACGCGCGACCTGGCCTGGGACACGACCTACCAGCCGATGGACAAGGTGTTCCCGCAGGTGGCCTACGAGGGCATCAAGATCCACGACTGGAACGCGTGGGAAGACCCCTTCCGCCTGACGATGGACGCCTACTGGAAGTACCAGGCCGAGAAGGAGCGCAAGCTCTACGCCATCCTGGACGCGTTCAACCAGAACAACGGCCACCTGAGCGTGACGGATGCGCGCTACATCAACGTGCTCAAGCTGTTCCTGGGTTCGACGCCGCCGCTGGAGATGATGGCTGCGCGTGGTTTTGCCATGATGGGCCGCCAGATGGTGGGCGCCGGTCCGCGCGTGGCCTGCCAGATGCAGATGGTCGACGAGTTCCGCCACAGCCAGACGCAGATCCACTCGATCAGCAACTACAACAAGTTCTACAACGGCCTGGACGAGTTTGCGCACCAGCAGTCGCGCATGTGGTACCTGGCCGATGGCAAGTCCTTCTTCGACGACGCCATCACCGGCGGGCCGTTCGAGTTCATGGTGGCCATCGGCTTCGCGTTCGAATACGTGCTGACGAACATCCTGTTCGTGCCCTTCATCTCCGGCGCGGCCTACAACGGCGACATGGCGGCGATGACGGTGGGCTTCTCGGCGCAGTCCGACGAAGCGCGCCACATGACGCTGGGCCTGGAGTGCATCAAGTTCATGCTGGAGCAGGATCCGGACAACCTGCCCATCGTCCAGCGCTGGATCGACAAGTGGACCTGGCGCGGTACCCGCAAGCTGGCCTCGGTCGGCATGATGATGGACTACATGCTGCCCAAGCGCATCATGAGTTTCAAGGAAGCGTGGGAGATCTACTTCGAGCAGAACGGCGCCGCGCTGTTCAACGACCTGGCGCGTTACGGCATCACCGTGCCCAAGTGCTTCGCGCAGACGGTGGAGGAGAAAGAGCACGTCACGCACCAGTCGTGGATCGGCTTCTACATGAAGCCCGAAGCCACGCCCTTCCACACGTGGATTCCGGAGCCGGACGAGCTGGACTGGCTGTCCAGCAAGTACCCCAACACCTTCGACCAGTACTACCGCCCGGTGCTGGAGCACCTGGCGAGTGAGGCCAAGGCCGGCCGGCGCTTCAACAACAAGACCCAGCCGATGAACTGCCAGGTCTGCGTGAGCACCATCAAGTTCAACGAGCCGGGCGACCCGATGACGCTGTGCTCGCGAGAAGGCACCTACCTGGGCGAGAAGTTCCACTTCTGCTCCGACCACTGCAAGGCCATCTTCGAGCACGAGCCGGAGAAGTACGTGCAGGCCTACCTCTCGTCGCACCAGGCGCTGCAGGGCAACTGCGTGCCCGAAGGCGTGGACACCAGCGCCCCGGATTTCAAGCCCGGCGAGCACATCGCCGCGTACTGGCGCATGAACCCGGCCGCCACCGGCGATTTCGAGGGCTCGCAGGACCAGGCCAACTTTGCCGCCTGGCGCAACGAGGCCACGCGCAACTGACACGTCGAGGAACTCTCATGACCGTTCAATCTCTGGGCGAGTACGCCTTTCCGTCCGCCGACGCGCCGGAGCGCTTCAAGGGCAAGCAACTGCTGTACATCTGGTGGGAGCGCCACCGCATGTTCTCGCGGCCTTTTGTGGTCGCGCTGCCGCCCGACACGCCGTTCTCGGAGATCGTGGGCACGCACATCACCGACTGTTATCAGGTGCACCCTGATTTCGCGCACATCGACTGGAGCCGCGTTGAGTGGCGCAACGGCACCGAGTCCTTCACGCCGGACCTGGGCAAGAGCCTGGCCGACAACGGCATCGGCCACAAGGACCTGATCCGCATGATCACGCCGGGCCTGGACGGCATCGCCGGCAGCGGCTACTGAAGCGGGGGACACGATGAGCCACGAGCTGACCATCGAGCCCCTGGGCCGCACCATCGAGGTCGAGGACGGCCAGACCGTGCTCGACGCCGCGCTGCGGGCGGGCATCTTCCTGCCGCACGCCTGCGGGCAGGGCTACTGCGGCACCTGCAAGGTCACCGTCACGGACGGGGAGGTGGACCACGGCCGGGCCTCCAACTTCGCTCTGATGGACTACGAGCGCGAAGAGGGCCTGTGCCTGGCTTGCTGCGCGACGCTGGAATCCGACGCCGTGCTGGAAGCCGAGATCGAGGTGGACGAGGATGCGCGTGACATTCCGGTGCGTGATTTCCACGGCACCGTCTCGCGCATCGAGTCGCTCACGCCGACCATCCTGGGCCTGTGGATCCGGCTGGACGGCGGCGACACCATCGACTTCCAGGCCGGCCAGTACATCAACCTGCAACTGCCCAGCGACATCGGGGTGCGGGCGTTTTCGCTGGCCAATCCGCCATCGGCCTCGGGCGAAATCGAGCTGAACATCCGCATCGTGCCGGGTGGTGCCGGCACCGGCTGGATCCACCGCTCGCTGAAGGTGGGCGATCGCATCGGCCTGACCGGTCCGTACGGCCGCTTCTTTGTGCACAAGTCGGCCGGGGTGCCGTCGCTGTTCATGGCGGGTGGGTCGGGCCTGTCGAGCCCGCGCTCGATGATCCTGGATCTGCTGGAAGAGGGCTCGCCGCACCCGATCACGCTGGTCTACGGCGCCCGCAACCGCGCCGAGCTGTATCACCACGACGAGTTTGTCGCCCTGGCGCAGCAGCACCCGCAGTTCACCTACGTGCCGGCCTTGTCGGGCGAGCCCGAGGACAGCGACTGGACGGGCTTTCGTGGCCACGTCCACGAGGCGGCCAAGGCGCACTTCGACAACGACTTCCGGGGTCGCAAGGCCTACCTGTGCGGACCGCCGCTGATGATCGAAGCCTGCATCGCCGCCCTCATGCAGGGCCGGCTGTTCGAGCGCGACATCTACACCGAGAAGTTTTTCTCGGCCGCCGATGCGCAGCAGGTGCGCAGTCCGTTGTTCAAGCGCCTGTGACCCCTTAGGGGTTTGCCCCCATTGGTGCAGGGGCTGTCGATTACTAACATCACAGCAATCGTTTGCTAATATCGAAGTAAACGAAGATGAAGACGGTCCAGACAGAGGAGACGACCATGAAGATCAAGACCCTGGTGATGGCTTCCCTCCTTGGCGCCGCGGTGTCGGCCCAGGCTCAGGAAGTGACGTTCAAGATTGCCCACTTCCTGCCTTCCGCCGCGCCGACGCAGCAGAAGGTGCTGCAGCCATGGTGCGAGGAGATGGGCAAGCTCTCGGGCGGGCGCATCAAGTGCCAGTTCTATCCGGCCATGCAGCTGGGCGGAACGCCGGCGCAGCTGGCTGACCAGGTCAAGAACGGCGTGGCCGACGTGGTGTGGACGGGCCCCGGCTACTCGGCCGGTCGTTTCCCGGTCATCGAGGCGTTCGAGCTGCCGTTCATGGTCAAGGACGCCACTTCCAGTTCCAAGGCCCTGTGGAAGTTCTACCAGCAGCACGCTCAGCAGGAATTTGCCGCCTACAAGGTGCTGGCCTTCCACACCGACGGTGGCCAGGCGGTGCACACCGCCAGCAAGCCGATCGCCGGCCTGGTGGGGTTCTCCGGCACCAAGCTGCGCACGTCGACGCGCGTGGGTGCGAAGACCCTGGCGGCCCTGGGCGGTCAGCCTGTGGCCATGCCGCCGGCACAGGTCACGGAAGCGATTGCCAAGGGCGTGGTTGACGGCTCGCTCGGCGCCTGGGAGCTGGTCTATCCGACCAAGCTGTCGGAGGTCACCAAGTTCCACCTGCAGCCCGATGCCGGAGTCGCCCACCCGACCGCCACCGTGCTCACCGTGTTGATGAACAAGCAGAAGTACGAAGCCCTGCCGGCCGATCTGAAGGCCATCGTCGACAAGACGACGGGCGAGGTCATGGTGGGCCGCTTCGGTGCCATGTTCGACGAGGTGGCTGCAGACACGCGCAAGCGCATCGCCGCGCAGGGCAACAAGATCACCACGCTGAGCGCCACCCAGGTGACCGCGATGAAGCAGGCGACCGCCAGCGTCGAGGACGAGTGGGCCAAGCAGGTCGCCGACAAGGGCCTGGACGGCAAGAAGCTGATTGCGGCCGCGCGCGAGCTGACCGGCACGCAGAAGTGATCCGTCCATCAGTGACTTGAAACGGCTGGAGCTGAGCCATGCATGACCCGATGGGCCTTCCGCACGAACTGGTCGAACACGACCCGGTCGAGCATTTCCTGATCCGCGCCGGCAAGGCCATGGCCGTCTCCGGCGGCTTGCTGTTCGTGGCCCTGATCGGCATGTCCCTCGTGTCGATCGTTGGGCGCAAGCTGGGCTTCGGCTCGGTCACGGGCGACATCGAGCTGATGCAGGCGGGCACGGCGGTGGCCGCCACGGCCTTTCTGCCTTACTGCACCCTCCTGGGCGAGCACATCAAGGTGGACTTCTTCACCGAGAACATGCGCGATTCCATCAAGCGGCCCATCGACGGTGTGACGGAACTGCTGTTCGCCGCCGTGGCCGCCGTGCTGACCTGGCGCACCGTGCTGGCGGCCATCGCCTCGCACGAGTCGCAGGAGGTGACCACGCTGGTGTCGCTGCCGGTGTGGATCCCCACGGCGCTGCTGGTGCCGGGCCTGGCCCTGATGGCTGTGTGTGCGCTCTACCGCGCCTGGGCTTCGTTCCACTCCACCAAGAAGATCCCGGGAGCCCGTTCATGAGCGGAACCACCATTGGCCTGACCGGCTTTGCCTGCCTGCTGCTCATGCTGGCGGTGCGGGTGCACATCGCGGCGGCGATGTTCGTCACCGGCGCGGGCATCTACCTGGTGATGAACCAGGGCGAGGCCTCGGGCCTGCTCTACACGTTGAACAACCTGGTCTATGCCCGGGTGTCGAACTACGACCTGGCGGTGATCCCGCTGTTCATCCTGATGGGGCAGTTCGCGACCCACGGGGGGCTGTCGAAGGCGCTGTTCCGGGCGGCGGGCACGCTGATCGGGCACTGGCGCGGCGGGCTGGCGATGGCCTCCACCGCCGCCTGCGCCGCATTCGGAGCGATCTGCGGCTCGTCGCTGGCCACGGCCGCGACGATGGGCCAGGTGGCGTTGCCGGAGCTGCGCGCCAACGGCTATTCGGGGCGGCTGTCCACCGCGACGCTCGCGGCCAGTGGCACGCTCGGCATCCTGATTCCGCCGTCGGTGCCACTGGTGATCTACGCGGTGCTGACGCAGGAATCCATCGGCAAGCTGTTCGTGGCGGCCGTGGTGCCGGGCATCCTGGCGGCGCTGGGCTACCTGCTGGTCATCGCGATCATCGTGCGACGTGATCCCAAAGCCGGTCCTGCCGGCGAAAAGGTGCCCTTCGCCGAGATGATCAAGGCCCAGTTCAACATCATCCCGGTGTTGCTGGTGTTCCTGGTGGTGATCGTGGGCATCTACGGCGGCTGGGCGAACCCGACCGAAGCGGCCTCGATCGGTGCGGCGGCCTGCGGTTTGATCGCGGTGGTCTCGGGTGGTCTGCGCACCCGCGGGTTCCTGGACAGCATCTACGGCACGGCCCACGCCACCGGGATGATCTTCATGGTGCTGATCGGCGCCGACCTGCTGAACTCCAGCCTGGCCCTGTCGCAGATGCCGACCGAGCTGGCCACCTGGGTGCAGCACAGCGGTTTGCCCCCGCTGCTGGTGCTGGCCTCGATCCTGGTCATCTACATCGTGCTGGGCTGCGTGATGGACTCGCTGGCGATGATCCTGCTGACCATCCCCATCTTCTATCCGATGGTCATGGGCCTGGACTTCTACGGCATGGGCCTGGAGGACAAGTCGGTGTGGTTCGGCATCCTGGCGCTGATGGTGGTCGAGATCGGCCTGGTGCATCCGCCGGTGGGCATGAACCTGTACGTCATCAACAAGCTGGCCAAGGACGTGCCGATGAAAGAGACCGCCCTGGGGGTCATGCCCTTCCTGGCGTCGGACTTCCTGCGCATCGTGGCCTTGGTGTTTCTGCCCGGTATCTGCCTGTGGCTGGTGCATGCCCTGGGCTGAGCTTGCTGGCCCGCGATCGATCCTTCTGAACTCCGCTTTCTGAGCCCTGCAACCTGGAGCCTGAATTGACATCCTCTCGACCGATCCCTGTGCACGGCACGGTCTACGGCGTGATCCTGAACGATCGGGATTCGCTGGAACGCCTGGGCACGGCGCTGAACGATGCGCCCTACAAGGGCGCGCCCAAGGCGCCGGTGCTGTACATCAAGCCCGCCGGCACCTTGTGCGGCAGCGGTTCTTCGGTGACCTTGCCGGTTGGTGCCGATGCGGTCGAGGTGGGGGCCACGGTCGGCATCGTCTTCGGACAGGCTGCGGCCCGTCTGGCCCCGCAGGACGTGGCGTCGGTCATCGAGGGGTACGTGGTGGTGGCCGACCTGAGCCTGCCGCACAGCAGCTACTACCGGCCTGCGATCCGCGAGAAGTGCTTTGACGGCGCGTGCCCGGTGGGTGAGGCCGTGGTGCCGGCCGCGCAGGTGGTCGACTTGGCGTCGGTGGAGATCCGCACCCAGATCAACGGCCAGACCGTGGACCGCCGCAGCCTCTCGGACCTGGTGCGCGACGTGCCGAACTTGGTGGCCGACGTGAGCGAGTTCATGACGCTGCGCCGGGGCGACGTGCTGCTGGTCGGCGTGACTTGGCAGGCTCCGCAGGCGCGGGCGGGTGAGAAGGTGCGCGTCGAGGCCGAAGGCCTGGGCGCCGTGGAATTCACGCTGGCGGCTGCAGCCGCCGGTGCACAGGGAGGTGCCGCATGAAACGAGGACGCATCGCCTGGCAAGGCCAGGTCCACGAAGTCACGCCGGGCCGCGAAGGCCATGTGCGCCTGGCCGATGGCCGAGAGCTGGCCGAGGCCGAAGTCGTCTGGCTGCCGCCGGTGGACGTGGGTACGGTCTTCGCGCTGGGCCTGAACTACGCCGACCATGCCCGCGAGCTGGCGTTCAAGGCGCCGGAAACCCCGTTGGTGTTCCTCAAGGGCCCGAACACCATCACCGGCCACCGCGCCTTCAGCCGCCGGCCGGCCGACGCCACCTACATGCACTACGAGTGCGAACTGGCCGTGGTCATCGGCCGCACCGGCAAGCACATCAGCAAGGCGGACGCGCTGGCGTACGTCGCGGGCTACACCGTGGCCAACGACTACGCCATCCGCGACTACCTCGAAAACTACTACCGACCCAACCTGCGCGTGAAGAACCGCGACGCCTGCACCCCGCTGGGCCCCTGGCTGGTGGACCGCGACGACGTGGCTTATCCGCACCGCCTCGCGCTGACCACGCGCCTGAACGGCGTGACCACGCAGACCGGCACCACGGCCGACCTGATCTTCGACATCCCGACGCTGATCGCTTACCTGTCGTCCTTCATGACGCTGAACCCCGGTGACGTGATCCTGACCGGCACGCCCGAAGGTCTGGCTGACGTGAAGGCCGGCGATGTGGTGGAAACCGAGATCGAAGGCATCGGCTGTCTGGTCAACACCGTGGTGGACGACGCGACCTGGTGGGCGAGCCGCCCGCAGGAGGCCGAGCGCAGCGTCGCCTGACCTTCAAAAGGACACGTCTTGAATCGCCCGAGTCCGGCACCTGACGCGTCCACCCGTTTTCCGATTCCTGCCCATATTTCCAGAGGCCATTCATGATCAAGCACCTCATCAACGGCGTGAAGGTCGACAGCGCCGAGACCTTCGAGACGATCAACCCCGCCACCGGCGAAGTGCTGGCCACTGTGGCCAGCGGCGGTGCCGATGAAGTCAACGCCGCCGTGGCCGCCGCCAAGGCCGCTTTCCCCGGCTGGGCCGCCACGCCCGCCAAGGAACGCGCACGCCTGATGCGCAACGTGGGCGACCTCATCCTGAAGCACGTGCCCGAACTGGCCGAGATGGAGACGCGCGACTGTGGTCAGGTCATCGGCCAGACCAAGAAGGCGCTGATTCCGCGTGCCGCCGACAACTTCTACTACTTCGCCGAACTGGCCCAGCACCAGCACGGCGAGACCTACGACTCCGACACCGGCCACCTCAACTACACGCTGTGGAACCCGGTGGGCGTGTGCGCGCTGATCTCGCCGTGGAACGTGCCGTTCATGACTGCCACCTGGAAGACCGCGCCCTGCCTGGCGCTGGGCAACACGGCCGTGATGAAGATGAGCGAGCTCTCGCCGATGACGGCCAACCGCCTGGGTGAGCTGATCCTGGAGGCCGGCGTGCCCGAAGGTGTGTTCAACATCGTGCACGGCTTTGGCCAAGCTGCGGGCGAGCCACTGATCTCGCATCCGGACGTGCGCTCGATCTCCTTCACCGGCTCCACCGCCACCGGCAACCGCATCGTCAAGACGGCCGGCCTGAAGAAGTTCTCGATGGAGCTGGGCGGCAAGTCGCCGTTCATCATCTTCGACGATGCCGACTACGAGCGTGCGCTCGACGCGGCGCTGTTCATGATCTTCTCGAACAACGGCCAGCGCTGCACGGCGGGCTCGCGGATCATCGTCCAGCACACCATCTACGACAAGTTCGTGGCCGACTTTGCGGCGCGTGCCTCGAAGCTGGTGGTGGGTGATCCGCTGGATCCGAACACCATCGTCGGCCCGATGATCAGCCGCGACCACTGGAAGAAGGTCACCGGCTACATCGCGCTGGGCCAGGAAGAGGGCGCCCGCCTGGTGTGCGGCGGCGGCACGCCGGATCTGCCGGCCCACCTGCAGGGCGGCAACTGGGTCCAGCCCACCGTGTTCGCCGACGTCGACAACAAGATGCGCATCGCCCAGGACGAGATCTTCGGCCCGGTGCCGTGCCTGATCCCGTTCAAGACCGAGGAAGAGGCCATCCGCATCGCCAACGACACGATGTATGGCCTGTCGTCGTACCTGTGGACCGAAAACACCGGCCGCGTGCTGCGCATGGCCAAGGCCATCGAGGCCGGCATGACCTTCGTGAACAGCCAGAACGTGCGCGACCTGCGCCAGCCGTTTGGCGGCGTGAAGGCTTCGGGCACGGGCCGCGAGGGCAACCACTACAGCCACGAAGTGTTCTGCGAGGCCAAGAACGTGGCCATCTCGTATGGCAGCCACGCGATTCCACGCTGGGGCGTCTGAACCCGATTCCCCTGAACACCTGCACCGATCGGGACCCGGCGTGCAGGTCGGTCACACGACGGGTCCGGAACTCCCACCCTGAAAACCACCACCAGGAGACATCCCCATGGGCCAACTTTCCCTCGTCGCCAAGATCACCCACGTGCCGTCGATGTACCTCAGCGAGCTGGAAGGCGAGCGCAAGGGCACGCGCGCCGATGCCATCGCCGGACACGTCGAGATCAGCCGCCGCTGCCGCGAACTGGGTGTGGACACGCTGGTCGTGTTCGACACGCACTGGCTGGTCAACGCGAACTACCACGTGAACTGTGCGCCGCACTACAAGGGCGTGTACACCAGCAACGAGCTGCCGCACTTCATCCACAACATGCCCTTCGAGGCGCCGGGCAACCCGGCCCTGGGCAAGCTGCTGGCCGACGCCTGCCGCGAGCAGGGCGTGGAAACGCTGGCGCACGACGCCACCTCGCTCGATCCGGAGTACGGCACGCTGGTGCCGCTGCGCTACATGAACGAGGACCAGCACTTCAAGGTGATCTCGGTCTCGGCGCTGTGCACGGTGCACTACCTCAACGACAGCGCGCGCCTGGGCTGGGCCATGCGCAAGGCGGTCGAGGACCACTACGACGGCAAGGTCGCCTTCCTGGCCAGCGGCTCGCTGAGCCACCGCTTCGCGCAAAACGGTCAGGCCGAGTCCTACGCCCACCGCATCTGGAGCCCGCTGCTGGAGAACCTCGACCGCCGTGTCATCGAGATGTGGAAGGGCGCCGAGTGGCCCGCCTTCTGCGAGATGCTGCCCGAGTACGCCGCCAAGGGTCACGGAGAAGGCTTCATGCACGACACCGCGATGATGCTGGGCGCGCTGGGCTGGTCGGACTATGACGGGAAAGCCGAGATCGTCACACCGTACTTCGGCGCGTCGGGCACGGGCCAGATCAACGCGGTGTTCCCGGTGACGCCGCAGACGGGCGCTTCCGTGCCGCAGGCGGAAGCCTCGGCCGCCAAGGGCTACAAGGCCTTCCCGCGTCTGTGACGTTCCGGCGCTGAAGCCTCTTTGATCTCGGAGCCCCCATGCCCCACCTCGTCCTGTACTACTCCGGCAACCTGGAGGCGCAGACCGACATGACCGCCCTGTGTCGCGCCCTGGCCGACACCATGATCGCCCAGCGCGACGAGGACGATCGCCCGGTGTTCCCGCTCGGCGGTGTTCGGGTGCTGGCCTACCCGGCCGCGCACTGGGCGCTGGCCGACGGCGGTGCGGCCGGGCGTGCGGCGGGGGGCTCCGGCGAGTACGCCTTCATCTACCTGAACCTGCGCATGGGGGCAGGGCGCAGCGCAGCCGTCCACGAGCGTGTGGGCCGCGCGCTGGAAGCCACGGCCCTGTCCCACCTGCGCCCGGTGATGGTCCGCCTGCCCACCGGCGTGACCCTGCAGATCGACGAGGGCCACGAGGTCTTCGACGCCAAGAACAGTTCCCTGCACCCCCTCTTCAAGAAGGCCTGACCATGCTGCCTGCCGCAACTGTCAACGCACTGGCTCGCCAGCTCTACGACGCCCGAAAGACCCGCACCGCGCTGCGCCACTTCTCGGCGCAGTATCCCGAGATGACCATCGAGGACGGCTACGCCATCCAGCGCGAATGGGTCAAGCTGGAGCAGGCCGACGGCCGCACGATCAAGGGCCGCAAGATCGGCCTGACCTCGCGCGCCATGCAGCTGTCCAGCCAGATCACCGAGCCCGACTACGCTCCGCTGATGGACGACATGTTCTTCGAGACGGGCAGCGACATCCCCTTCGACCGCTTCATCGCGCCGCGCGTGGAGGTGGAACTGGCCTTCATCCTTGGCCAGCCGCTGCAGGGACCGGGCGTGACGCTGTTCGACGTGCTGCGCGCCACCGAGTACGTCACGCCGGCGCTGGAGATCATCGATGCTCGCATCGAGCAGTTCGACCGCGACACCAAGGCGCCGCGCAAGGTCTTCGACACCATCTCGGACTTTGCCGCCAACGCCGGCATCGTACTGGGCGGACGGCCCGTGCGTCCGACGGAAGTGGATCTGCGCTGGTGCGGTGCCCTGCTGCACAAGAACGGCGTGATTGAAGAAACCGGCCTGGCTGCCGCCGTGCTCAACCACCCGGCCACCGGCGCGGCGTGGCTGGCCAACAAGATCGCGCCCTACGGTGAGCAGTTGAATGCCGGCGACATCGTGCTGGCCGGCAGCTTCACCCGCCCGACCGGTGGCGTGCGCGGCGACACCTTCCATGCGGATTACGGCCCGCTGGGCAGCATCTCCTTCCGTTTTGTCTGAACCGGCTGAGCGGTTGGACTTGCCTGAAATCTGGAGCTTCCATGGACATGCCTCTCAACTCCTTCAAGCGCGCCTTGCAGGCGGGTGAAACCCAGATCGGCCTGTTCCTGGGCCTGGCCCACGCTTACAGCGCCGAGGTGGTGGCCACCGCCGGCTTCGACTGGCTGCTGATCGACGGTGAGCACGGTCCGAACGACCTGCGCTCGATCCTTGAACAGCTGCAGACCCTGGCCGCCTACCCGGTGCGTCCGGTGGTGCGCACGGTCGACCACGACCCGGCGCGCATCAAACAGTTGCTGGACGTCGGCGCCCAGACGCTGATGGTGCCGATGGTGGAAACCGCCGCGCAAGCGCAGGCGCTGGTGCAGGCCATGCGCTATCCGCCGCAGGGCATCCGGGGCGTCGGCACGGCGCTGGCGCGTGCGGCCCGGTGGAACGGCATCCCCGACTACTTTGCCCGTGCCGATGGCGAGATGTGCCTGATCGTGCAGATCGAGTCGGTGGCCGGTCTGGCCGGGCTGGATGAGGTGCTGAAGGTGGAAGGGGTGGACGCCGTGTTCATCGGACCGTCTGACCTGGCCGCCTCGATGGGGCACCTCGGTCAGCCGGGGCACCCGGAGGTCAAGGCGGCGGTGGAGTCGGCGCTGCGGCGCATTTCCGCAGCCGGCAAGGGCGCGGGGGTGTTCTCGGCCGATCCGGCGGCGGCTGCGGCCTATCGCGAATTTGGTGCGAGTTTCCTGCTCGTCGGGGTGGATGCTCTGCTGCTGCGCAACGCCGCCGTGGCTTTGGCGGATCGCTTCAAGAGCAGTGCAGCCGGGCAGGCCGGCGCGGCCTACTGAATCCCGTTTTCATCTTTCCATCTTGATTGAGGAGCCTGCGCGATGCTGGCCTTGAACGATCCATCCCTGTTGCGCCAGGCCTGCTACATCGACGGCGCCTGGGTGCCGGCCGATTCCGGCGAGACGGTGGCCGTGAGCAATCCGGCCACCGGTGCCACGATCGCCCACGTGCCGCGCTGCGGTGCGGCGGAAACCGAGCGCGCCATCCAGGCGGCCGACCGCGCACTGCGCACCTGGCGTGAGACCACCGCCGCCGAGCGCAGCCGCATCCTGCGCCGCTGGTTCGATCTGATGCTCACGCACCAGAACGACCTCGCCGCCCTGATGACGGCCGAACAAGGCAAGCCGCTGGCCGAGGCCAAGGGCGAGATCGCTTATGCCGCCGCCTACATCGAGTGGTTTGCCGAAGAGGCCAAGCGGGCCTACGGCGAGGTGATTCCCTCGCCGTTCCGGGACCGTCAGCTGGTCGTGGTCCAGGAGCCGGTGGGCGTGTGCGCGGCGATCACGCCGTGGAACTTCCCCTCAGCCATGATCACCCGCAAGGTCGCTCCGGCCTTGGCGGCGGGCTGCACCATCGTACTCAAGCCGGCCGAGCAGACGCCGCTGTCCGCGCTGGCCCTGGCCGAACTGGCCGAGCGGGCCGGCGTGCCGGCCGGCGTGTTCAGCGTGGTCACGGGCAAGGCCAGCGCCATCGGCGGGGTGATGACGGCCAGCCCCATCGTGCGCAAGCTGACCTTCACCGGCTCGACGCCCATCGGCCAGTTGCTGATGCAGCAGTGCGCCGGCACGGTCAAGAAGATGTCGCTGGAGCTGGGCGGCAATGCGCCGTTCATCGTGTTTGACGACGCCGACGTGGATGCGGCGGTGGCCGGCGCCATGGCGTCCAAGTACCGCAATGCAGGCCAGACCTGCGTGTGCAGCAACCGCTTCCTGGTGCAGGACGGGATCTACGACCTGTTTGCCGCCAAGCTGGCGGCGGCGGTGGCGGCGCTGAAGGTCGGCAACGGCATGGACGAGGGCGTCACCCAGGGTCCGCTGATCGACGCGGCGGCCATCGACAAGGTGGAGTCCCTGGTGCAGGACGCCGTCGACCAGGGCGCGCGCGTGGTCTCCGGCGGGCGGCGCCACGCGCTGGGCGGCACCTGGTACGAACCGACGGTGCTGGCCGACGTGACACCGGCGATGGCCGTGGCGCGGGAGGAAATCTTCGGCCCGGTGGCGCCGCTGTTCCGCTTCCACACCGAGGCCGAAGCCGTGCAGATGGCCAACGACACCGAGTTCGGCCTGGCCGCCTACTTCTACTCGAAGGACCACGGCCGGGTCTGGCGTGTCTCGCGCCAGCTCGAATACGGCATGGTCGGCATCAACACCGGGATGATCTCGACCGAGGTCGCGCCGTTTGGTGGGGTGAAGATGTCGGGCGTGGGGCGTGAAGGCTCGCACCATGGGCTGGCGGAGTACATGGAGACCAAGTACCTGGCGATGGGCGGACTCTGACCCCGTCTCAGTCAGGCCAGACGAGGCTCCATGGACACGCGCCTGCTGTTGCCGCTGGCCGAACGGTGGTCTCGCCGGGCGGAGGCGGGGCCGTGCCGTGATCCGGTCCGGGCCTCGCAGCTCTTGCGCGGGGTCTACAGCGAGCACCGCATGCGTGTGCTGGGGCCGGACGATGCGTTCGGCATGGCGTTTCTGACCCGCGCGCTGGGTCCCGTCGAGGTGGGGCTGCTCGGCTTCGGCACCGAGGTCGAGCTGGCACAGGAGGCGGCCAGCCATTTCACCCTGGTGTCCACGCAACTGCGCGGGCGGGCCTGCATCCGACGGCGCGACCGCGAACGCTCGGGCGGCGAGGGGATGGTGGTGCTGGACGCCGCCCACGAGCCGGTGCTCAAGCGGTTTTCCGCCGACAGCTGGCGGCTCAACCTGCGCATCGACCAGGCCGCCCTCACGGCCAAGCAGGTGGCGTGGTGCGGCACCTCCGCGCTGGGGCGCGAGGCCTGGGTGGACATGCTGCGTCCTGGCACCGAGGTGCACCAGCGCTGGCTGGCGTGGCTGAACTTCCTGCTCACCTGCCTGACGACCGAGGCCTCTTCGGCGCTCCACGGCGCGTCGGGGCACGGCCAGTCCTGGGCCGAGCCGGTGGTGGAAGCAGGGTTGCTGCTTTTGCTGCAGGGCGCCCAGTCGGAGCCGGAAATCCTCTCCTGGCGTCAGACCGAACTGGCCCCCCGGCATGTGCGCCGGGCCGAGGAGTACATCCGCGCCCACGCCCAGGAACCGTTGACGCTGGAAGACATGGCCCGAGCGGCAGGGGTCAGCATCCGCACGCTCACGGACGGTTTTCGGCGCGCGCGGGACACGACCCCGATGGCCCTGCTGCGTGAGCAGCGCTTGCTGGGGGCCAGGCAAGACCTGCTGCAGGCCGGGCCCGAGCAAACCGTCACCCAGGTGGCGATGCAGTGGGGCTTCCTGAACGTCGGGCGCTTTTCAGCGCAGTACGCCGTGCGCTTTGGCGAGCGACCGGGCGAGACGCTGCGCCGTCCTGCCTGAGAACCGGGTGCCTGTCGAGCGACGGCGTCAGGTCGACTGAAGGGATCTGCCGGTTCTGTCCAGCGGCTGCCGGATCTGGATATTCGAGTGCCGGACGTTTTCCCAGAATGGGTTTCAGGCCGCGAGAAGGCCCTGATTCACCGATTCTGAAGGAGACAACCCCCATGACATTGCATACCCGCTGGCTTCGCCCTCTGGCCTTGAGCGCGAGCTGCCTGGTGGCCTCGGCCACCGTCCAGGCCCAGGAGATCGTGCTCAAGGTCGGCCACTTCCTGCCCGGCATGTCGCTGGCGCAGCGGGGGGTGCTCGAACCCTGGTGCGCCGAGCTCGGCCAGGCCACCCAGGGCCGTGTGAAGTGCCAGTTCTTCCCGTCGATGTCACTGGGCGGGACGCCCGCGCAGTTGCCCGACCAGGTCAAGAACGGCGTGGCCGACATCGTGTGGACGGCACCGGGTTATTCGACCGGCCGTTTCCCCCGCACCGAGGCGCTGGAATTGCCGGGCGTGCTGCCACAGGGCGGTGCGGCGCAGGGCAAGGTGACGTGGCCGTTCTTTGATCGCCACCTGCGCGAGGAATACAAGGATTTCCAGGTGCTCGCCATGCACGGAGACGGCGGCATGAACGTGCACACCTCGAAGCAGGCCATCCGTTCCGCCGACGACCTGAAGGGCCTGAAGCTGAGGGCGCCCAACCGCACCCTGGCCCGCACCCTGCAGGCGTTTGGCGCCTCGCCGGTGGCCATGCCGCCGGCACAGATGACCGAGGCCATTGCCAAGGGCGTGGTCGACGGCGCTTCGGCGGTCTGGGAGGTCATCCTGCCGACCAAGCTCGACGAGGTGACCCGCTTCCACATGGACACGCCGGACCAGCGTCCGGTGCTGGGCGCCACGGTTCTGGTGGTGTTGATGAACAAGGCGCGGTATCAGGCCTTGCCGGCGGACGTTCGTGCCGCCCTGGACCGGCTCAGCGGACCGGCCCTGGTGGACCGCTTCGGTCAGGCGTGGGACAAGGCGAGTGCGGCCGCGCGCGACAAGGTCACACAGGCCGGACACACCCTCACGCGTCTGGACGACGTGCAGTACGGCCTGCTCCGGCAACGTGCGGCTTCGGTCGAGGCGTCCTGGCTGGAGGACATGAAGGGCAAGGGCGTCGACGGCGCAGCGCTGCTGAAGTCGGCGCGGGCCCTGAACACGGTTTCGCGTCCTTGAGCCATCATGAACATCTGTCCGGAGAACCTGCCCATGACTGCATCCTTGCCCCGCGGCCTTTCTTGTTCTGACGCCGAATGGCAGGCCCGCGTCGAGCTGGCCGGCCTGTACCGCATCTTTGCCCACCTGAAGTGGGACGAGTCCATCTACAACCACATCTCGCTGCGTGTGCCGGGCGAGGAGGGCCACTTCCTCATCAACCCGTTCGGCCTGCACTACTCGGAGGTGCGCGCCTCGAACCTGGTGAAGGTGGACACCGAAGGCCGCATCCTGGGCGAGTCGGCGTGGCCGATCAACCCGGCGGGTTTCACCTTCCACAGCGCCATCCACGCCCGCGTGCCCGACGGGCATTGTGTGGCCCACATCCACACCACGGCCACCCAGGCGGTGTGCTGCTTGGCGCATGGGCTGTCCTACAGCAACTTCTACGCGGCCCAGCTGTTCGGGCAGGTGGCGTACCACGACTTCGAGGGCATCACGGTGCACCTCGACGAGGGCGAGCGCATCCTGGCCAGCGCCGGCGACAAGCGGGTGCTGCTGCTGCGCAACCACGGGCCGGTGGTGATCGGCACCTCGCTGGCGCAGACGTTTGCGCTGATGTGGCTGGTGCAGCGCGGCTGCGAGGTGCAACTCGCCAGCCAGTCGATGGGGGCGGTGCGCGAGATCCCGGAGGCGGTGATGCGCAAGTGCGTGGCCGACTCGCTCAACTTCGATCCGAAGTTCGGGGCCGGGCGTGATGCCTTCGAGGCCTACCTGCGCATGATGGATCGCCTGGATCCCGGCTATCGGGAGTGAAGGGCTCGGCGCCCTGAAGGTCACGGTGATCGGGGCACCAGGAATGTCGATGCCGACGAGACCTCTTCAGGGGCCGTGGCCGACGTTTCCTGCAGGCGGAACGCCATCGGCAGCACCTGCCCAGCTTCGGCCTCGGCCCGGGGCGCCGGCAGGCGAACGGTGGCGTGGACCGTCACCTCTTGATTGGGCGGGAGCTCCCAGGTCTCCGAAGACACCAGACGGAGGCCTTCGGGGCCGATCACTTGCAACTGCACCTGACGCGACCGCTCCTGCGCGTTGCTCACGCGGAGCCGGTAGACGTTCTCCAGGGCTCCGTCTTCCACGGATCGTGCCAGCACGCCCCGGTCACGCAGGACGTCCAGCCGCAGGGTCGGGCGGTGCATCAGGCCCCATCCCATGGCCAGTCCGATCCCGGTCATGAGGCCCAGGTAGACCAAGGGCCTGGGGCGCGTCAGGTGTTGCCGCAGCGTCACGGGAGCGGCCCCGTCGGCCATGGCCTGGCGGGTCGAGAAGCGGATCAATCCACGGGGGGCCCGCAGCTTGTCCATCACGCGGTCGCAAGCGTCGATGCACACGCCGCAGCTGATGCACGCGGCTTGCAGCCCCTGGCGAATGTCGATGCCGACCGGGCAGACCTGGACGCACAGGGTGCAGTCCACGCAATCGCCGGTTCCCACGGCCGCGGCCGGCGTGCCCCGGGGTCGGGCCCCGCGGGGCTCGCCGCGGTGCGTGTCGTAGGCCACCACCAGCGTGTGCCGGTCCAGCATGGAGCCCTGGAATCGTCCGTAGGGACACATGTGCTGACAGACCTTTTCCCGCAGCACTCCGGCGTTCAGGGCGGTGAATCCTGCGTAGAAGAGGGTCCAGAAGGTGTCCCACGGGCCGAGTGCGGAGGGCAGCGCCGCCACCAGCATCCGCATCGGCGAGAACCAGCCGACGAACGACAGGCCGGTCCACAGGCTCAGCAGTCCCCATGCGAGATAGCGCCCACCGCGCCGGGCCAGTTTTTGGCGGTTCCAGGGGGCCGCGTCCAGCGCCTGTCGGGCCCGACGGTCCCCTTCCAGCCGGAGCTCGATCCACTGGAACAACTCGGTGTAGACCGTCTGCGGACAGGAGAACCCGCACCACACCCGTCCGGCCAGGGCCGTGGCGACAAACAGCAGCAAGGCGCAGACCACCAGCAACCCGGTCAGGTAGATCAGGTCCTGCGGCAGCAGCACTTCGCTGAACAGGTAGAAACGCCGGTTTTCCAGGTCGAAGCGCACGGCCTGGCGGCCGTTCCAGTTCAGCCATGGTCCTCCGTACAACACGAGCTGGGTGAGCCAGACCATCGTCCAGCGCCAACGGGTGAACCGGCCACCGGTGGCGCGGGCCTGCACCTTGGACGCGGGCTCGACGCCCAGGGCGTCAGCGAGCTGGAGGGGAATGATTCGGCGGGGATTCGGCACGTCGGGCACTCCAGGGCGAATGCGTTGGGGCTGCCGGTGCGACGGCCAAGCCCTTGCGGAGGAGGGCATGGTCGCGCCGAAGCATCTGATGGGTAAGACTCAGATCGAATCATTTATGACCAGATCAGATGAGCGCTGAACCGTGGAGACACCGCTGTGAAAGGGGCGCTGGTGCTGGCTATGATGGCCGCCGATGACTCCACCCCCCGCTCCCGTGAAACCCGAGGGCTTGTGGCGCTACCAGCAGCTGGCGGACGAGATGTCCGAGGCCATCCGCGGCGGCCTGCTGCGCCCTGGGGAACGCCTGCCGTCCGTGCGCCACACGTGTCAGCGCCAGAACGTGAGCCCCTCGACGGTGTTCCAAGCCTACGGCCTGCTGGAAACACAGGGCTTGATCGAAGCCCGGGCCCGCTCGGGCTTTTATGTCCGGGGCGGACGCAAGTCGGCGCGGCCGAGCCCCTTGCCCGCCGTGGCCCGTGCGGAGTCCATGCCGGTGGCGGTGAGTGAACTCGTGTTCGAATTGCTGGGCAGCACGCGCGACGCCGAGGTGGTCCCCCTCGGTTCGGCGTTTCCGGCGCCCCACCTGTTTCCTTTCGACGCCTTGGCGCGCAGCGGCGCCCGGGCGATGCGAAGGCTCCAGCCGGCTCAGATCACCGGCGCGCTCACCGCCGGAGACATGGGGCTGCGCCAGGCCCTGCGCCACCGCTACGCCCTGCACGGCGTGCCCGTGGCAGAAGAGGAGCTGGTGGTCACGAACGGCGCCATGGAGGCGCTCAACCTGTGCCTGCAGGCGGTCACTCGGCCGGGAGACGTGGTGGTGGTCGAATCCCCCACGTTTTATGCGGCGCTCCAGGCCCTGGAGCGACTGAACCTGCGTGCGGTCGAGGTGGCCACCGATCCGCACGACGGCGTGAACCTGGACGCCCTGGCGGAGCTGCTGAGTCGCCAGCCGGTGGCGGCCTGTTGGTTCATGCCCACCTTCCAGAATCCCCTGGGTGCCCTGATGCCACCCGCGCGCAAGCAGGCCCTGGTCGAATTGCTGGCGCGCCACCGCATCCCCCTGATTGAAGACGACGTCTATGGCGAGTTGTATGCCGGTGTGCGGCGTCCGCCTCCCGCCAAGGCCTTTGACCGGGAGGGCGGGGTGTTGCACTGCGCCTCGTTTTCGAAGTGTCTGGCGCCTGGCTACCGGGTCGGTTGGGCGGCGGCGGGGCGATACGCGGCCGCGGTGCACCGACTGAAGACGATGACGTCGCTGGCCACGTCCCTGCCGCCGCAGCGGGCGCTGGCCGATTACCTGGCCCAGGGTGGCTTTGAGCGGCACCTGCGTCATTTGCGCGAAGGCCTGGCGCAGCAACAGCAGCGGGCGCTGCGTGTGATCGAGCGACATTTCCCGACGGGCACACGGGTCACCCGCCCCCTGGGGGGATATTTCCTGTGGCTGGAGTTGCCGCCTGTGGTCGATGCCCTCCGGCTGCATCGGCAGGCCATGGCCGAGTCCATCTCGACGGCCCCGGGGGTGCTGTTCTCGGCGGACCGCCGTTTCAGCCACCACCTGCGCCTGAATGTCGGCCACTGCGACGATCCCCGCCTGGATGTGGCGCTGCGCCGCCTGGGTGAGATGGCGCAAGCCCAGTGCCGGCAGAATCGTGCGGACTCGGACTGAATGCGCGCTGCGCAGACCTGGAGAACGTGATGACCGACCCCACCCTCGTGCCTTGCAGCCTGGAGCGCCACGCGCCGGCCATCCTGGAGATCTTCAACGAGGCGATCGTGAACTCCACGGCCCTTTACGACTACCAGCCCCGTTCTGCGCAGAGCATGCAGGCCTGGTTCGAGACCAAGCGCCGTGGAAACTTCCCGGTGCTGGGCCTGGAGGACCGCGACGGCACCTTGCTCGCGTTTGGCAGTTACGGCACCTTCCGGGCGTGGCCGGCCTACAAGTACACGGTCGAGCACTCGATCTATGTGCATCAGGACTACCGCGGCCGGGGGTTGGGCGGGGTGGTGATGCGGGCCTTGATCGAGGCCGCCCGACAGCGTGACGTCCATGCGCTCATCGGTGCGATCGATGCCGCCAACAGCGCGAGCATCGCGCTCCACGAGCGGCTGGGATTCCGTCACGTCGGGACCTTGCCCCAAGTGGGTTTCAAGTTCGGGCGCTGGCTGGATCTGGCCCTGTACCAGTTGCTGCTCGACACACCGGCACATCCCGTGGACGGGGACGCCGCGTGACGATCGGGCAGCGCCCGCTGACCTGACGGACTCTGTTGGTGGGAGTCTTGGTGCGGCCGTTCAGAGGGTCGGACCGTGCGGGATCGTTTGAGATCGTCCGCGAATCACGGAGCCGGCAGTTCCGGCTTGGGTTCCGCCTGCAGCACTTGCCGCGGATCCTCCGGCAGGGCGCGCTGTTGCGCACGCAAGACATCGTAGCGGTCGATGGTGAGGCGGTTGGCACTGGCTTCGTCCGCCATGACGTGAGGCCGTAGGAACACCACCAGATTGCTCTTCTTGCGGCTGCGGCTGTGGGCGCGAAACAAGGCCCCCAGCAACGGCACGTGCGACAGCAGCGGCACCTCGTCGTTGCTGGCGCTCCAGTTGTTTTCGATCAGTCCCCCGAGCACGACCAGCTTGCCGTCGCCGACCACGACCTGGGTCTCGATCGCGCGCTTGTTGGTGGTGGGGCCGCTGCTGCTGGTGCTGGCCACCGACGACGACTCCTGGAAGATCGTCAGGCGGATCTGACCCTCGGCGCTGATCTGCGGCTTGATGCGCAGTGTGATCCCCACGTCTTTGCGCTCGATGGTCTGGAAGGGGTTGGCGGCGCTGCTGGCGGTGGTGTAGCTGCCGGTCACGAAGGGCACGTTCTGGCCCACGACGATCTTGGCTTCCTCGTTGTCCAGTGTCACCACGTTGGCATTGCTGAGGATGTTGCTGCCGGCCTGCGACTCGAGGGCCGAGGCGATGGTGCTCAGGCTCACCGTGGACAGCGAGGAGGAACTGATGCCCAGGATCTGGGGCCACTTCACGCCGATGTCCCGGCTCCGGCTGGCGTCGATCTCGGCGACCAGGGTCTCGACGTACAACTGTGCCCGGCGTTGGTCGAGCTGATCGATCACGCTGCGCAGGTCGCGCCACAGCGGCTCCGGTGCCGTGATGATCAGGGCGTTGCTGGCCGGGTCGGCCTGGATGTAGCCGCCCGTGGACGGCTCGGCCGAGGCGGTGACGGGGCTGGTGGCTTCGGTTGACAGGGCATCGCCGGTGCTGAGACTGGCATGGGCCGTGGTGTGGCCTCGCCCGGACGTGCCGGTGAGTGCGGCGCTCCCCGCTGGGGCCGTGCTGGCGAGCCCTCCATCGTGGGCGGCGGGAAAGGCCGCACGCAGCACGGCCGCCAGTCGCGTGGCCTCGGAGTGTTGAAGGTACACCACGTGCACCCGTCCACTGGCGCCTCCCGGCTGGTCGAGGCGGGCCACGAGGGCACGGACGGTGGCCAGCCGGGCGGCGTTGGGTGCACGCACCAGCAGTGCATTGAGGGCGGTGTCGGCCAGCACGAGGGGCGTCAGGGGGCTGCCGCCCGTCGGGGCACTGCCAGGTGTGGCGGTGGAGCTGCCCGTGTCCAGCAGCTTCTGCACGGTGACCGCCAGGGTCGCGGCCTGGGTGTGTTTCAGGGCAATCACCTCCACGTCGGTGACGCTGGGCGTGTCCAGTGCGGAGATCAAGGTCCGAAGCCGGGCCAGATTGCTGGCGTAGTCCGTGATGACCAGGGTGTTGGTGCCCGCATTGACGTTGATCGTGTTCTGGGGGCTGATCAGGGGGCGCAGGACCGTGACCAGGTGGCTGGCGTTTTCATGCTGCACAGGGATGAGCTGTGTGACCACGGCGTCACCCTGTGTGCCGGGCTTGGCAGGCATCGACACCCCAGCCTGCAGCTTGGCATCGGCTTCGGGCACGATCTTGCGCAGACCATCGACCTCCACGACCGCGTGGCCCAGTCCACGCAGGGCGCTGACAAACAGCCCCCACGCTCGTGCAGGAGGGACGGGATCCTCGGTGTAGAGCGTGACCTTGCCCGAGATCCGAGGGTCGACCAGCACCGGCCGGCCGGTGATGGCCGACATCGCGCGGGCCACCGCGTCGATGTCGGTGTCGGGGAAATTCAGCGTCACGTTCGCCGGATGGGTGGAGCTGGCGGTGCGTGCCGCCGTGGCCTGGCAGCACAGCGGGAAGCAGAGCGCGGCGGCCAGCAGCGCCGCGAAGAGAGGGGAACACACCGACACAGACTGTGAATTCCCCCATGTCTCTGCTTGGTGTATGGACCTTGTCGTTTCGCGGCGATGAAACGCTCCGGACCGCTCGCGGACGGCGGTGATTGAATTGATGAGCCAATCGGTCTAATATGGGCCCATGGACCTTCCGTCGCCCACTCCCCGTCGTCGCGGACGACCGCCGCGCCTGCGCGCCGACCTGACGGAAACGCGCGATCTGCTCCTGCGCGCCGGTCTGGAGGTGCTCACTGAAAAGGGGTTTTCTGCCACCGGCATCGACGAGATCCTGGGGCGTGTGGGGGTGCCCAAGGGGTCCTTCTATCACTACTTCGAGAGCAAGGAAGCCTTTGGCTTGGCCCTCATCGAGCACTACGGGGCGTTTTTTGCCCGGAAGCTGGATCGCCACTTCCTTCATCCTCTGGACTCGCCGTTGGCGTGCCTGCGGGCGTTTGTGGACGATGCCAGCGCAGGCATGGCCCGATTTGACTTCCAGCGCGGTTGCCTGATCGGCAACCTTGGCCAGGAGATGGGTGCGTTGCCTGAGAGCTTCCGGGCGCGGCTCCAAGGCACTTTCGAGGACTGGCAGCGCCGTCTGGCGGTTTGCCTGGCGCAAGCGCAGGCGGCGGGCGAGTTGAGCCGCGATGTCGATCCCGCGCAGGCAGCGGCCTACTTCTGGATCGGCTGGGAAGGGGCCGTGCTGCGGGCCAAGCTCGAGCGGAGCGCCGCACCGCTGGAGGTGTTCACCCGCTTTTTCTTCGCCGGGATTCGGTCGAAGTGACTTTTTTTTACCCAACCATAGACGATCGGTCTAAATATAGGAGCGTCACATGTTCAAGGGAATCCTGATTGAGAAAGACGATGCCGGCCCACGCGCCGCGGTCCGAGACCTCGACGAGACACAGTTGCCTGAGGGGGATGTGACGGTCCGGGTGAGCCACTCGACACTCAATTACAAGGATGCGCTGGCCATCACGGGGAGTGGCCCGGTGGTGCGAAGGTTTCCGATGGTGCCCGGGATCGACCTGGTGGGCATCGTGGAGCACAGCGAGCATCCCGATCACCGCCCGGGCGATGCCGTGGTACTCAACGGATGGGGCGTGGGCGAGACCCACTGGGGTGGCTTGGCCCAGAAGGCCCGCGTGAAAGGCGACTGGTTGATCCCGCTGCCTTCTGTGTTTTCTCCGCAGCAGGCCATGGCGATCGGGACCGCCGGCTACACCGCCATGTTGTGTGTGCTGGCCCTGGAGAAACACGGGGTGGGCCCCACCGATGGCGAGATCCTGGTGACAGGGGCGGCCGGGGGCGTGGGCAGCGTTGCGGTGGCCCTCCTGTCTCGACTCGGGTACCGGGTGGTGGCCTCGACCGGGAGGCCCCAGGATGCCGGCTATCTCCAGCAGCTCGGTGCCGCGGAGGTGGTGGAACGCGCGCAGTTCGCCTCGCCGGGCAAGCCCCTGGGGAAGGAGCGTTGGGCCGGTGCGGTGGATGTGGTCGGCAGCCATGTGCTGGCCAATGTGTGTGCCACCACTCGGTATCGGGGCGTGGTGACCGCCTGTGGCCTGGCTGGGGGCATGGACTTCCCGGCCACGGTCGCGCCGTTCATCTTGCGTGGGGTCACGCTGGTGGGGGTCGACAGCGTGATGTGCCCACGGGGGGATCGACTCCAGGCCTGGGCGCGCCTGGCGACCGATCTGGACGTGGCCAAGCTCGGCGAGATCGGGCAGGAGGTTGGGCTGAGCGAAGCCTTGCCGCTGGCTGGCCGCCTGTTGAAGGGCGAGGTGCGTGGCCGCATCGTCGTGGATGTCCACCGGTGAGCCGATGAGGGGTTGAGGCCGGTTACCGGCCCAGGATCCTCACCGCTCAGGCGGTCTCCAGCCTGGAGGCCGTTTCCTTCAGCAGTTGCCGCAGCCAGCTGTGAGCGGCGTCGCGGGCATTGTGTTGGTTCCACTGCATCACGATGCGCAGCGGTGGAATCTCAAACGGAGGCGGCAGAATTCGAACGGGCAGGGCCTGTGCGTGATGCAACGCCAGCCGTGTTTGCATCGTCGCAATGCGCTGGGTGCCGATCACCAAAGATGGCAGCGCACTGAACGTGCTGGCCGTCACCACCGTCTTGCGCGCCACGCCGTGCGTCGACAGGAACCAGCTCTCGAAGCTGGCGATGCGCCGGTCCCCGAACTGCGCGGTGGCATGGCGCGCGGCCATGTAGTGCTCGTAGGTGAGCCCTTCGGCGGGCAGTTCGTGCCCCTCCCAGACCACACAGCTGAAGCTGTCATTGAAGAGGTGTTCTTGCGGGTGGTCGGGGCTGGCGTTGCGCTCGGGGTAGAGCGCGAAATCGACTTCTCCCCGCTCCAGTTGCTCCAGGTTGCGGTTGCCCAGGCTGACGATGTCGATCGAGATGCCGGGCGCCAGCTCTTCAAGCCGCTTGGAAAGCGGGGTGAGCAGCACCGTCGTCGCATAGTCCAGCGCGTTGAACACGAAGCGCCGCTCGGCCTTGGACGGGTCGAACTCGGACCTTGATCCGATCGTCGCCTGCGAGCGCAGCAAGACGTCCCGCACCGGCAGGCGCAGGGACTCGGCCAGTGGGGTCAGCTCCATGCGCCGTCCGACCTGAATCAGCAGGTCGTCGCCGAAATGCTCGCGCAGCCGCCCCAAGGCGCTGGAGGTGGCCGAGGCTCCGATGTGCAGGCGTTCTGCGGCGCGGCTGATGCTGCGTGTCTCCAGCAGGGCGTCCAGCGTCACGAAGAGATTGAGGTCGAAGTGGCCGAGTCGCATGATGTGATTGTGTCGTAATGGTTTGCCCGATGTTTTGATGGCATCGAAGTTTCCATCCGAAACAATCTGATTTGCACCTCGGTGAGGGCTCTTTAGGATTGCGCCAAATCAAGAACGACAGCGACCTGGAGACAAGCCCTTGACCTTGCGCAAAGACACCGCCCCCGGCTGATTCCGCCGCCGTCGCCCCCACCCGCTTCCTGACCCCGGCCCCGAACGCATGTTCGGTCTGGTCGCGGGAAGCTGTTGCCTCTCGACGGGGGAGCCCGTCAGAACTGCAGGTCGCCCTGAGGCGGGCCTGTCCCACAACGAAGGAGACACGCACATGAACATCGATTCGCGCAGCGGCCGAGCCCGCTCCCGCCTGGTCGCCGCCAGGGCGCCAGTGGCCTTGGCCACCAGCCTGGCATGTCTGGCGGGGGCCGCGCAGGCTTTTGAAGTGGAGACGCAGGTCCCGGAGCTCAAGGTACTGTGGGACACGACCGCCAAGTACAGCACGGCGGTTCGCGTCAAAGGTGCTTCGCCTTCGATCGTCTCCGGCAGCAATTACGATGCTTCCGGCAGCACCTACTTTCCCAACACGGACGACGGCAGCCGCAACTTCGGCAAAGGCCTGATCTCGAACCGTCTGGATCTGCTGTCCGAGCTGGATGTGAAGTACAAGGCCGTCGGTTTCCGGCTGTCCGGTGCGGGGTGGTACGACAGCGTCTATCACGGCACCAACGACAACAGCTCGCCGTCCACGGCCAACGCCACTTCGGTGGCGAACAACGAGTTCACGAGTGCGACGCGCAAGCTGCACGGCGGCAATGCCGAGGTGCTGGACGCGTTTGTGTTCGGCAACTTCAACCTGGGTGGAAATCCGACCACCGTCCGGGCCGGCAAACACACGCTGCTGTACGGAGAGAGCTTCATGCTGGGCGCCAACGGCATGGCCGCTGCGCAGGCGCCCATCGACGTGGTGAAGGCCGCTTCGGTGCCGAACTCCCAGTTCAAGGAGTTCATGATGCCGGTGAACCAGCTCTCGGCGCAGACCCAGCTGGGCTCTAACGTGAGCCTGGCGGGCTACTACATGCTCGACTGGAAGAGCGACCGTCTGCCCGGCTCCGGCAGCTACTTCAGCTTCATGGATGCGCTGGGCACCGGGGGGGAGCGCCTGATCGTGGCCAACAGCCCCGCCGGCAACGTCGGCTTCGACCGCGAGTCCGACCGGCGTCCGGCCAAGCAAGGGCAGTGGGGTGCACAGATGCGGTTCCACGTCGGTGAAACCGACTACAGCCTGATCGCCGCCCAGTGGAACGACCACGGTCCGTCGGGCCTGTACCTGCACCCCTCGGCCACCTCGACGGTGGACGGCAGTGGTGTTCACGTTGGCACCTACCAGTGGGTGTTCCATGAAGGCATCAAGGCCCTCGGCGCGGGTTTCAGCACGACGATGGGCACCGTGAACGTGGCGGGCGAAATGTCCTACCGCTGGAATGCTCCGCTGGACAGCGATGCCCAGGTGGACGCTGCACGTGCAGGCAACAACACCGACAACCCTTTGTATGCCGTTGGCAAGACCGCCCATGCACAGGTGAGCTGGATTGCCAGCATCGGCCGGAACTGGCTGGCGGACGAGGCCGATTTTGTCGGCGAAATCGCCGCGAACCGGGTGCTGTCCGTGACCAAGAACCCCGGCGCCATCAACCCGAACTCGACGCGCGACGCCGTCAACGTGCGCATGGTCTTCGAGCCCAAGTACCGCCAGGTGCTGCCGGGGCTGGACCTGAGCGTGCCGGTCGGCGTGGGTTACGGCCTGTACGGCAACTCCCGCGCGGTGGGCGCCTTCATGGGCGAGCACACCGGCGACATCAGCGTCGGGATCAACGGCTCGTACCTCGACGTCTGGCGCTTCGGCATCAATTACACGCACTACGTCGGGTCGGGCGCCCCGTTCATCGCCCTGAGCAGCGACGGCGCCAACCACCGCAGCTTCAAGCAGTACTACGCAGATCGCGACTACGTGTCGCTGAACCTGCGCCGCACCTTCTGACCTGTTATTTCCCCTGAGAGGACTCACTCATGTTGCATTTCAAACTGCTGCCGGTGGCCGCCTTGCTGGTGGCCGTGTCGGCCACGCCGTCGGTGTGGTCGGCCGTTTCCGCAGACGAGGCCGCCCGCCTCAAGTCGGACCTGACGCCCTTCGGGGCGGAGCGGGCCGGCAACAAGGACGGCACCATTCCCGCCTGGACCGGGGGCTACACCACGGCGGTGCCTGGATTCAAGAACGGGGGCAAGCGCGCGGACCCGTTTGCATCGGACAAGCCGCTGTACCAGATCACGGCCAAGAACATGGACCAGCACGCCGACAAGCTCACTGCGGGCGTGAAGGCGATGCTCAAGAAGTACCCGGACACCTTCCGTCTGGACGTCTACCCGAGCCGCCGCACCGCCGCCGCGCCGCAGTGGGTCTACGACAACACGGCCCGCAATGCGACCAAGGCCACGCTCAAGGACATGATGCCGATCGGTGCCTACGGCGGCATTCCGTTCCCGATCCCCAAGAACGGCGCCGAAGCGATGTGGAACCACTCGCTGCGCTGGCGCGGTGAGGCCTGGCACGTCGCGGTCAAGGGCATCCAGGGCACGGCCGACGGCAAGCACGTCATCACGACGATCGCCTCGGGTGATTTCCAGATGCCGTACTACTTCAAGGACGGCAGCGCCGACAAGTTCGACGGCCAGCACTGGTCCATTCGCCTGATCAACTCGGGCCCGCCGCTGCGTGCCGGGGAGGGGGTGGTCGGTCGTGAGCACATCGACGGGGACAAGGTCCAGGTCTGGGCCTACATCACGGGCCAGCGCCGTGTGCGCAAGGTGCCCAATGCCTGCTGCGACACCCCGACCCCCGCCAGCGCCGGCATCTCGATGTTCGACCAGACCGACGTGTTCAACGGCCGCCTGGACCGGTTCGACTGGAAGCTGGTGGGCAAGAAGGAAATGCTGATCCCCTACAACGGCAACAAGCTGTTGGCCACGCCGGAAGCCAAGGCGCTCGACGCCCACCACCTGAAGCCGGACGCCATGCGCTGGGAACTGCACCGCGTGTGGGAAGTCGAGGCCTCCGTGGCCCCGGGCAAGCGCCATGTCTCGCCCAAGCGCCGCTACTACCTGGACGAAGACACCTGGATCGCCGTGCTGGCCGACCACTGGGATGGCAAGGGCCAGCTCTGGCAGATGGGCTTTTCCAATCCGGTCGTGATGCCGGACCTGCCCGCCACGGCCTCGCCACAGATGTTCGGCTTCTATGACCTGCTGTCCGGGGCCTGGTACTACGACGGCGCCATGAACGATTCGGCCGAGCAGTACAAGGTCATGCCGCGTTATCCGGACACGACCTTCACGCCCGAATCGCTCACCGGCGAAGCCGTTCGCTGAGCCCGCAGGCATCCGAGGAGAGTTTTCGTGAGCACTGCCGTGTCGTGCCCTCGCACCGAGGGCCTCTCGTCTCGACTGTCACGCCGAACCGTCCTGGTGGGCGGCCTGGCCTGGGCTGGATCGGCCTTGGCCGGTGGGGTGGTCGCACCGGTTGACCGCCCGGCGGTGGTCCTGCGCCATCCGGGGCAGGCGCCCTTGATGGGCCTGGCCCGCGCTGGGGACCGTCTGGTGGCCGTGGGTGAGCGCGGTGCGGTGCTGCTTTCCGACGATGCAGGCGTTACATGGCGCCAGGCCCGTCAGGTTCCGGTGAGCGTCACGCTCACCGGAGTCCAGTTCGTCAGTCCGTCCGTGGGCTGGGCCACGGGCCATCAGGGCGTGGTCCTGAACACCTCCGATGGCGGTGAACACTGGGTGCGCCAACTGGAGGGCCGCCAGGCGGCGGCGCTGATGCTGACCGAAGCACGTGCAGCGGCCGACGACAAGGCGATCACGGAAGCCGAACGTCTGGTGGCCGAGGGCGCCGACAAGCCGTTGCTGGACCTGTCCTTTGTCAACGAACGCGAAGGTCTGGTGGTCGGGGCCTTCAACCTGGCGCTGAAAACCAGCGACGGCGGCAAGACCTGGCGGTCCATCTCCACCCATCTTCCCAATCCCCGTGGTGCGCATTTGTACGCCGTGGCGCGCGACGGCCAACAGGTGCTCGTGGCCGGCGAACAAGGGGTGGTGCTCCACTCGCCCGATGGCGGCGCGCACTTTGAACGCCTGTCCACACCATATGCCGGCAGTTTCTTCAACGTGTGCGTCGAAGCCTCGGGAGCCTGGCTGTTGGCCGGACTGCGTGGCCAAGTCTGGCGCAGCCTCGATGCCGGTCGCACCTGGAACTCCGTCGCCAGCCCCGCGCCGGTCAGCGTCACCGCCTCGCTGCGGGATGCGCAAGGCCACGTCTGGCTGATGAATCAGGCCGGTCAGATCCTGCGTCCGCAGGGCGATCGCTTGGAGGTGGTTGCGCCGACCCCGGCCCAGCAGCCCTCTGCTCTGGTGCGACTGCCCGACGGCGTTTGGCTGATTGCGGGCTGGAACGGCATCACCCGCCTTGCGGCCGCGACGCAGACCGTCAAGCGCTGAGCCCCAAACCCGCCACCCGGAAGCATTCCCCATGGCCTTCAAGCCTCCCCATCCCACGGAGCTCGGCGAAGACACGCGCAGCTTCAACCGTCAGTCGGGTTCGCTGCTGGAGCGAGCCCTGTTCAATCACCGGCTGATCGTCCTGCTGGTGTGCGCGCTGGTCACGCTGGTGCTGGGCTGGCAGACCACACGTCTGCAGCTCAACGCCAGCTATGAAAAGACCATCCCGACCGGCCACCCCTACATCGCCAACTGGCTGAAACACCAGGCCGATCTCAAGGGGCTGGGCAATGCCGTGCGCATTGCCGTGGTCAACCCCAAGGGTGAGATTTACGACGCCACGTACCTGGAAACGCTGCGCAAGCTCAACGACCAGGTGTTCCTGCTGCCGGGTGTGGACCGTGCCGCCATGAAGTCCCTGTGGACGCCCAACATGCGCTGGACCGGCGTGACCGAAGAGGGCCTGGAGGGCGGCCCGGTCATTCCGGACAGCTTCGACGGGGGCTCCGCCAGCCTGCAGGCCTTGCGCACCAACGTCCAGCGCTCGGGCGAGATCGGCCAGATCGTCGCGGCCGACGGGCACAGCAGCGTCATCTTCGTGCCGCTGCTGGCCCAGGACGCCAACGGCCAGCCGCTGGACTACGTCGCGTTCTCCGACAAGCTCGAACACCTGCGCGCCGAGTTCGAGCCCCAGGGCGTGGAGCTGCACATCACCGGTTTTGCCAAGATCGTGGGCGACCTGATCGCCGGGCTGCGTCAGGTGCTGGTGTTTTTTGGCCTCGCCATCGTCATCGCGGCGGGCATGGTGCTGGCCTACACGCACTGCATTCGCTCGACCTTGCTGGTGGTGGTCAGCTCGCTGATCGCCGTGGTGTGGCAGCTCGGACTGCTGCCCGTGCTGGGTTATGCGCTGGATCCGTACTCGCTGCTTGTGCCGTTCCTGGTCTTTGCCATCGGCATGAGCCACGGGGCGCAGAAGATGAACGGCATCATGCAGGACATCGGTCGCGGCGTGCCGCAGCTGATTGCCGCGCGCTACACCTTCCGCCGGCTGTTCCTGGCGGGCCTGACCGCCTTGCTGGCCGATGCCGTGGGCTTTGCCGTGCTGCTGGCCATCGACATCCGCGTGATCCAGGAGCTGGCCATCGCCGCGTCCATCGGGGTGGCGGCGCTGATCTTCACGAACCTGATCGTGCTGCCCATCCTGCTGAGCTACACCGGCGTCAGCCCCCGTGCGGCCAAGCGCAGCCTGCGCGGAGAAAAGGAATTCGTGCAGGCCGAGGGCCAGGAAAGCACGGGCGTGTTCCAGTTGCTCAAGCGTTTCACCGAACGCCGTTGGGCGGTGCTCGCCTTGATCGTGTCGTTGGTGCTGGCCGTCGGGGGCTACGCCACCAGCCGCCATCTGGCGATTGGCGATCTGGACCCGGGGGCGCCGGAGTTGCGCGCCGACAGCCGTTACAACCGCGACGTGGCCTACGTGAACGCCCACTACGGGGCCAGCAGCGACGTGTTCGCGGTGATGGTCGAGACGCCGGATGGGGCCTGTGCCGACTACGACACCCTGATGCGTGTCGATGCGCTCGAAGGCCTGCTCCAGCAACTGCCGGGCGTGGAGGCCACGCAGTCCATGGCCAAGCTCAACCGTCTGGTGCTGGCGGGCCTGAACGAAGGTCACCCGCGATGGTTCGACCTCATCCCCAACCAGGCCATGCTCAACATGGTCACGGGCAACGCCCCGCGCGGCCTGTACAACGACACCTGCAGCCTGCTGACGGTCACGGCCTACCTCAAGGACCACAAGGCCGCCACGCTGACGGGCCTCGTGGAGGCGGTGCAGGCCTTTGCCGCCGACAACGACAGCGACAAGGCCCGCTTCCGTCTGGCGGCCGGTTCTGCAGGGGTCGAGGCCGCCACCAACATCGTGGTGCGTGATGCTTGGCACCTGATGCTCGGTCTGGTTTACGCCGCCGTGATCGTGCTGGCCTTCATCACCTTCCGCAACTGGCGCGCGGTGGTCGTGGCGGTGCTGCCGCTGATGCTGACCTCGGTGCTGGCCGAGGCGCTGATGGTCGCCCTGGGCATGGGCGTCAAGGTGGCCACGCTGCCCGTCATCGCGCTGGGCGTGGGCATCGGGGTGGACTATGCGCTCTACATCCTCAGCGTCATGCTGGGCCAGCTGCGCCAAGGCCACAGCCTGGGTGAGAGCTACCGCATCGCCTTGCACTTCACCGGCCGCGTCGTGCTGCTGACCGGCTTGACCCTGTCGGTGGGCGTGGCCACCTGGGTGTTCTCGCCCATCAAATTCCAGGCCGACATGGGGCTGCTGCTGGCCTTCATGTTCCTGTGGAACATGCTCGGCGCCTTGGTGCTGCTGCCCGCCTTGGCGCATTGGTTGCTGCGGCCGCTGAGCATGACGGAGGGCGCTGCCGTTGAGGCCTCCGCCTCCGTTTCCTCCATTTCTTCGACGCAAAAGGCCACGGCATGAATTCGCATGGCAACCCCGTGGGCGTGATCGGCGAAATCCGTCCGCACCACTTCGGTATCAGCGTGCCCGACCTGAACGCGGCGCTGGACTGGTACGGCCGCATGCTCGGCTTCACGCTGGAGAAGCGGCTGTACATCGACAAGATTCCGGCCCACATCGCCTTTGTGCGCCGGGGTGAGTTCCGCATCGAGATCTTCGAGGTGGGCGGAGCGGCGCCCCTGCCTGAGGACCGCCGCGTGCCCAACCTGGACCTGCGCACCCATGGCAACAAGCACATGTGCTTCGAGGTGCCCGACGTACCCCGGGCCGTGGCGGCGCTGCGCGAGGCGGGGGCGGACATCGCCTTCGAGCTGACGGTGCAGGGCAATCCGACGGCCTTCGTGCGCGACTGCGCCGGCAACCTGATCGAGCTGCTGCAGCCTTTCGAGGATGAGCCGCCGACCATCGCCCGCAGCGATGGTGCCCATCCCCACAAACGATTTCCGCAGGGACAGGCCCCTGCCTAGCATCCCCGCCATCCCCTGAACACGGAGACTTTTCATGACCGTTCAATTCATCAAGCAAGGCAAGACCGCCGAAGTGAAGGCCGACCTGAACGCCCAGGTGCGCGCCACCGTCGAAGGCATCCTGCACGACATCGAGACCCGAGGCGATGCGGCCGTGCGCGAGTACAGCGCCAAGTTCGACAAGTGGTCGCCGGCGTCCTTCCGCCTGAGTGCCGAAGAGATCGAGGCCTGCGTGGCCAGCCTGTCGGACAAGACGCTGGAAGACATCCGCTTCGCCCAGGCCCAGATCCGCCGCTTTGCGACGATCCAGCGCGAGTCGATGAAAGACGTCGAGGTCGAGACCCTGCCGGGCGTGGTGCTGGGCCACCGCAACATCCCGATGAACTCGGTGGGGTGCTACATCCCTGGGGGCAAGTACCCGCTGATCGCTTCGGCGCACATGAGCGTGCTGACCGCCAAGGTGGCGGGCGTGAAGCGTGTGATCGCCTGCGCGCCGCCGTTCGAGGGCAAGCCCTGTCCCGAGATCGTGGCCGCCATGCACCTGGCCGGCGCCGACGAGATCTACTGCCTGGGCGGCGTTCAGGCCGTGGCCGCCATGGCCATCGGCACCGAGAGCTTGCCCGCCGTGGACATGATCGTCGGCCCGGGCAACGCTTACGTGGCCGAGGCCAAGCGCCAACTGTTCGGCCGCGTGGGCATCGACCTGTTCGCGGGCCCGACCGAGACGATGGTGATCTGCGACGACACCGTGGATGCCGAACTGGTCGCGGTCGACCTGCTGGGTCAGGCCGAGCACGGTCCGACCTCGCCGGCCTACTGCATCACCTCCAGCGTGAAGATCGCAGAAGAGCTTCCGGCCGCCATCGAGAAGGTGCTGGCCCGCCTGGACACCGCCCCGATCGCCAGCGTGTCGTGGCGCGATTACGGCGAGATCATCCTGTGCGACACCCCGGACGAAATGCTGCAGGAAGCTGAGCGGTTGTGTTCCGAACACGTGCAGGTCATGACCGCCGATCCGGACTGGTTCCTGCAGCGCATGACGCGCTACGGTGCGCTGTTCCTGGGTCATCGCACCAACGTGTCCTACGGCGACAAGGTCATCGGCACCAACCACACGCTGCCGACACAAGGCGCGGGGCGCTACACCGGCGGCCTGTGGGTGGGCAAGTTCATCAAGACCCACACCTACCAGCGTGTGCTGACCGACGAAGCCAGCGTGATGGTGGGCGAGTACTGCTCGCGCCTGTGCGGCTACGAGCACATGAGCGGCCACAAGGAGCAGGCGGACATCCGCGTGCGCCGGTTCACCTCGGCGGCCTGAACCGGCCATTTGCACACAGGAGCGCAGCGCATGACGGATCTGACGGGAAAGGTGGCGGTGGTCACGGGCGGTGCCGGCGGCATCGGCGAGGCCATCTGCCTGGGCCTGGCGCGGGCGGGCTGCACGGTGGTCGTGGGTTACAACCGTTCGCAGGGGCCGGCCGAGGTGCTGGTGCAGAAGCTGACCCCCGCCACGCCGGCGCACGTCGCCTTGCGTTGTCCGGTCACCGACAGCGCCGCCTTGGCCGAGCTGGCCGGTGAAGTCGGGCGCCGTTACGGCCGCTGCGATCTGCTGGTCAACTGCGCCGGAACTACCCGCTTCGTGCCGCACGAGAACCTGGACGAACTGGACGACGCCCTGATCGACCAGATCCTGTCGACCAACGTGCGCGGCCCGTTTGCGGCGGTGCGGGCCCTGCGGGCGTTGCTGGCGGCGCCACGGGCCGACGGCCGCACCGGGCTGGTGGTCAACATCTCGTCGATTGCCGCCGTCACGGCCATGGGCAGCAACGTCATGTACTGCGCCTCCAAGGCGGCCGTGGACAACATGACCAAGTCGCTGGCACGGGCGCTGGCCCCGTCCATCCGGGTGCTGTCGGTCTCGCCCGGCCTGGCCGACACCGAGTTCGTCAAGAGCATGGACGCGGCCTGGCGCGACGAGCAGGCGGCCCGCACGCCCCTGCGCCGGCTGGCCCAACCCGAAGAAGTGGCGGCCGCCGTCGTGGCCGCCGCCACCCACCTGACCTTCACCACCGGGGCCGTGATCCCGGTGGACGGCGGCCGCCCGCTGGCCTGAGCGGCGCGCCCCTGAATCCCCTGGAGTCCTTCCGATGAAACTTGCCACCCTCAAGAACGGCCGCCGCGACGGGCGTCTGGTCGTGGTCTCCCGCGATCTGAGCCGTGCCGTGGATGCGTCCCCCATCGTGGACACGATGCAGCAGCTCATCGAGAACTGGGCGCAGCACGCCCCCGCGCTGCAGGTCGTCTCGCGTCAGCTCGACGCCGGTGAGCGTGCCGATGTCTTTGCGTTTGACCCCGCGCAGTGCATGTCGCCGCTGCCGCGCACCCACCAGTTCGTGGACGCCTCGGCCTTCCTGAACCACGGCAAGATCATGGAGCGGGCCTACGACCTGAACATCAAGAAGACGCCGGGCATCCCGGTGCTGGTGCAGCGCCAGAGCGACGACTTCTGGGGGCCGTGCGACGACTACCCGCTGAATGAGTCCGACAACGGCGACTTCGAAGGTGAATTCGCCGTGGTGGTCGATGACACCCCGATGGGCAGTTCGCCCGAGGTGTGTGCCAGCCGGATCCGCCTGGTGATGATCCTCAACGACGTCAGCCTGCGTGCTCACCTGTTCCGCGAGCTGCAGATGGGTTTTGGCCTCATCAACGCCAAGCCCGCCACGGTGTTTGCCCCGGTGGCCGTCACGCCCGACGAATTGGGTGAGGGGTGGGGCGCCGATGGCCGCATCCACCTGGACATGAACGTGCAACGCAACGGCGAGACCTTCGGGCATCCCAACGGTCGTGAGATGGACTGGTCCCTGGGCGAGCTGCTGGCGCACCTGGGTCAGAACCGCAACCTGCGTGCGGGGACGGTCCTGGGCACGGGCACCGTCTCGAACGCGGCGGCCCGCGTGGTCGGCTCGGCCTGTCTGGCTGAGAAGCGCGCACTGGAAAAGATCGAGCAGGGCGACTCGACCACCCCCTTCCTGAAGGTCGGCGATCGCCTGCGCTTCGAGGTCCGGGGTGCCGATGGCCAGAGCATCTTCGGCGCGGTGGATCACCGCTTCGTCCCCTTCAAGGCAGAACCACAATGACTTACGACATCGTCGCCATGGGCGCCGGCCACAACGGCCTGGTCGCCGCCGCCTACCTGGCCAAGGCCGGCAAGAAGGTGCTGGTGCTGGAACGCAAGAACCACCCCGGCGGTGGCGTCTCCACCCAGCAGCTCAACACCCCCGGGTACTGGCATGACGAGCACAGCAGCGTGCACATCATGATCCAAGGCAACCCCATGATCCGGCAGGACGAGCTGGGGCTGCTGTCCAAGCACGGCCTGAACTACCACTACTCGCCGGTGCCGCACGCGACGATCTTCCCGGATCAGACCGTGCTCTACACCTACAAGGACGTGGACAAGACCTGCGAGTGCTTCGCCAAGGTCAGCCCCAAGGACGCCGAGACCTACCGGAATTTCGTGAAGATGAGTTCCGAGATCCTCAAGGTCTTCATGCCCGGTCTGTACAGCCCGCCGCCCCCGCTGGGCGAACTCGTCGCCATGCTGGACCGCAGCGACGAAGGCCGGCTGATGCTGGAGTACATGACCCGGGACTGCCTGAGCCTGGTCAACGACCTGTACGAGTCGGACAAGATCAAGATCCACCTGCTGCGCCTGGTCAGCGAGAACCTGCAGCACCCCAACGAGCTGGGCACCGGCATGGGCGTGCTGCTGATGCCCGGCATCATCCACACCTACGGCGTCAGCCAGCCCATCGGCGGCAGCGGCAAGCTCACCGATTCGCTGGTGCGCTGCATCGAGAGCTACGGCGGCGAGGTGCGCTGCAACGCCGAGGTGGCGCAGATCCTCACCTCGGGTGGTCGGGCCACCGGCGTGCGCATGGCCGATGGCGAGCAGATATTGGCCCGCGATGCGGTCATCGGCGCCATCCACCCGCACGTGGTGCGCAAGTTCGTCCAGGGCGTGCCCGAGCCGGTGCTGAAGAAGGCCGAGCGCGCGCAGCTGGCGCCGTTCTCCATCATGGTCAGCCACTACGACCTGAAGGAAAACGCCCAGTACTACGCCGACGAGCAGGTGGGCCTGGCCACGATGCTGGAGTTCATGGCCACCGACAAGCTCGACGAGATGATCGCCGACTTCGATGACTTGAAGCGCGGTCTGATCACCGAGCGCCGCCTGTGCGCCGGTGGCGACGAGAGCATCGGTGACAAGACCCGCGTGCCGGCCGGCGCCGGCATGTTCCACGGCATCACCTTCGCGCCCTACACCGTCACCGACAAGCGCTGGTCTGGCCAGCACTGGGACGAGTTCAAGGAAGAGATCGGCGACCTCTCGCTGGCCCACTACCGGAAGTTCGTCAAGAACCTCACGAGCGACAACATCATCGCCCGCAGCATCGTCAGCCCGGTGGACCTGGAACGCTCCAGCCCCAACAGCATGATGCGTGGCGACCTGCACGGCGTGGCGCCGTACTTCCACCAGAGCGCTGGGGCCCGCCCCACGCCCGAGCTGGGCCAGTACACCGTGCCCGGCGTCGAGCGCCTGTTCCTGGCCGGCCCCTCGCAGCACCCGGGCGGCGGTGTCTACGGCGCTGGCCGCGCCACCGCGATCAAGGTCTTCGAGGCCCTGGGCATGGACTTCGGCACCGTGGCCGTGGGCGCGCGCCAGGACAGTGCCAACCCCAACGTCATCGCCGCAGCCAAGCAGGACGGCATGGTCCTGCGCGGCCCGGCCAACGAAGAGCTGATGCACGTCGAGGCCATCGACCGCGTGGGCGACGAGCTGGTCATCAAGGGCAAGAGCTTCGGCACCATGCCCATGCAGGCCCGCCTCGATGCGTCCTCGGCCCGCGCCGGCCTGAAGCTGCTGGGCCTGGGCAAGCTGGCTTTCCTGGCCTCGCTGCCGTTCCGCAAGGGGAGCGGCGAATGAGCCCGATGCCGAGTCGTTTCAGGGAGGCGTCATGACCCATGTGGTTGTCACCGGCTCCGAAGGCTTTGTCGGTCAGGTGCTGGTGCAGCGCCTGCTGCGCGAAGGCCTGGGCGGCCAACCCGTCAGCCGCCTGAGCCTGATGGATGTGCGCTTTGCCGAGCCCCATGCCGACGCGCGTGTGCGCCAGCTGCCCGGCAGCATCGCCGACCCGGCCCTGCGGGCCCAGGCCTATGAGGGTGGCGTGGACGCGGTGTTCCACCTCGCCAGCGTGCCGGGCGGTGCCGCCGAGAAGAACTACGAGCTGGGCCGCGAGATCAACCTGATGGCCACGCTGGGCCTGCTCGAAGACCTGCGCCCGCAGGCGGCGGACGGCCAGGTGCCGCGCTTCATCTTCGCCAGCACCATCGCGGTCTATGGTGAGCACCTGCCGCCCGAGGTGAATGAGCGCACCCTGCCCAACCCTGGCCTGAGCTACGGCGCCCACAAGCTGGCCGGCGAATACCTGGTGGCCGACGCCACCCGCAAGGGCTGGGTGCAGGGCTGCTCGCTGCGCCTGCCCGGCGTGGTGGCCCGCCCCGGCGACGGCGCCGGGATGATGAGCGCCTTCATGAGCCAGCTGTTCTGGAAGCTGGCCGCCGGCGAGCCGATCACCGTGCCGGTCAGCGCCGACGGCGTGGCCTGGTGGATCTCGGTGGGCGCCTGCGTGGACAACCTGCTGCACGCCGCCACGGTCGACCCGGCGCGCCTGAACCCGCGCCGCAGCTACCAGATGCCGGTGCTGCGCTTCACCGTGGGCGAGCTGGTCGAGGCCCTGGCCGAGCGCCACGGCGCCGACCGCCGCGCCCTGGTGAGCTACGCGCCCGACGCCTTCATCCAGCGCCTGTTCGCGTCCTACCCGCCGCTGCACACCCCCGAGGCCCTGGCCCTGGGCCTGTGCCATGACGGCGACATCGCCACCTTGACCGACCGCGCCACCGCGCACTGACCGGCCCACCTTTTCCAGAACAACTCAGGAGACGCACTCATGAACATTCTTGGCCTCGACGACCTCGTCTTCGGCGTGGACGACCTCGCCGCCGCCCGCCAGTACCTGCTGGACTACGGCCTGGACGAAGTGCACTTTGACGCGGTCCAGGGCGGCACGTTCGCTGCGCTGGACGGCACCCGCATCACCATCCGCCGCTCGGACGACCCCAGCCTGCCGCCGCTGCCGCCGGGCGCCCACAGCCCCTGCCTGCGCGAGACCATCTACGGCGTCGACAACGCCGACACCCTGGCCACGCTCCGCGCCGAGCTGGCCAAGGACCGCGAGGTCACCGTGGGGGCCGACGGCAGCGTGCGCTGCATGGACGACGGCGGCTTCGCCATCGGCTTCCAGAAGACCGTGCGCAAGCCCTACAGCGCCCGCTTCCTGGGCTTCAACGTGCCGGGCCAGGCGCAGGGCCGGGCGCCCAACGACTGCGCCGCCAACCCCGACGAGGTCATCAAGCCGCGCACGCTCAGCCACCTCGTCTACTTCGTGCCCGACGTGAAGAAGGCCGAGGCCTTCTACGCCCGCCTGGGCTTCGTGGTGACCGACCGCTTCAACCACCTGGGCCCCTTCATGCGCCCGGCCGGCACGAACGACCACCACACCCTGTTCATGATCGAGCGCCAGAACGACCACATGGTCGGCTGCAACCACTTCACCTTCCACCTGGGCTCGCCCTCGGAGGTGCTGCAGCACGGCTGGGAGTTCGTGCGCAAGGGCTACAAGAGCTTCTGGGGCCCCGGCCGCCACATCCTGGGCAGCAACTACTTCTGGTACTTCAACAGCCCCTTCGGCGCGGTGATGGAGATCGACGCCGACATGGACCTGCACGACGACACCTGGGTGCCGCGCGCCTGCGACCCCGGCAAGGACAACTCGCAGATCTTCCTCTTCGGCGCCTTGCCGAAGTGGGCTCCCGGCGAGTGAGGCCGGCGTGAGCGAGCGGCTGCTGTGTCGCCTCGACGAGCTGCCCGACGGCGGCTCGCGCGGGATGCTGCGTGAGGGCTTCGAGGACAAGCTCTGCGTGGTGCGCCAGGGCGACGAGGTCTTCGTCTGGCTCAACGACTGCCCGCACGAGCACCGGCCGATGGAGTACCGCCAGGACCAGTTCCTGTCGGGCGACGGCGGCCACATCGTCTGCTACGCCCACTCGGCCCATTTCGACATCCGCAGCGGCCACTGCTTTGCCGGCCCCTGCACCGGCCAGCACCTGGTGAAGGTGCCGGCCACGGTGCGCGACGGCGAGGTCTGGATTCCCGCCGAGCTGCCTACCGTCTTTGACTGACCTGCCTGCCACCCACGAGGCCTGAGCCATGTTCCTGTACTTCCCGACCAACTATGTGTGGAGTCTCTCCACGATGATTGCGCTGACCCACGGCGGCAACATCGGTGAAGTGGACGCCATGTGCGCCCCCATCCTCGAAGCCGCCCGCGCCGGCGACGATCCCGGCACCCTGGCCTTCTACGAGGCCTGGAAGGGCGGCGGTGACCAACTCATCGCCCTGGCCGACGCCGACCTGGCCCGCGGCCACCGCCTGTCGGCCGGCGAGAAGCTGGGCCGTGCCGCGCTGTACTACGGCATTGCCGAGCGCATGCAGGCCCACGGCTTCGACCAGCGCCTGGCCATGTACAAGCGTTCGCTCGAACTCTTCGAGCAGTCGCGCCAGCTCTCGCGCGAGAACTGCGTGCGCGTCACCCTGCCGTACGAGGGCAAGGAGCTCTCGGGCCTGTACGTCAAGGCCGAAGGCCTGCAGCCCGGCCAGCGCGCCCCCATCGTCGTCGTCATGAACGGCCTGGACTCCACCAAGGAGATGCTGCAGAAGAGCGTGATGGGCACGATGTTCGCCCGTCGCGGCCTGTCGGCCCTGTTCATCGACCAGCCCGGCACCGGCGAGGCCCTGCGTCTGCACGGCATCCCGGCGGTGCACAACACCGAGGTCTGGGCGTCGAAGGTGGTCGACTGGCTGGTCGACCACCCGGAGGTCGATGCGCAGTGCATCGGCGCGCTGGGCGTCTCGCTGGGCGGCTACTACTGCCCGCGTGCGGTGGCCTTCGAGCCGCGCTTCGCTTGCGGCGCCGTCTGGGGCGCCAACCACGACTGGCGCGCTGTGCAGCAGGCCCGCCTCAAGCGCGAGGGCGAGAACCCCGTGCCGCACTACTGGAAGCATGTGCAGTGGGTCTTCGGCGCCGCCGACATGGACGACTTCTTCGCCAAGGCCGAGCACATGCACCTGAACGGCGTGCTGGACCGCATCCGCGTGCCCTTCCTGGTCACCCATGGCGAGAACGACCGCCAGATCCCGCTCAAGTACGCCCACGAGACCTTTGACCAGCTGGTGAACTGCCCGAAGAAGGACCTGATCGTCTTCGACAAGAGCACCGGCGGCGTCGAGCACAGCTCGCTCGACAACCCCAACAACGCCGGCAACCAGATTGCGGACTGGCTGGCCGAACAGCTCGGCGGCAACACCTGAGTCCCCGGAGGTGGCACCCCCGCCCCATCCACCCGGCGGGTGATTCGCCGGCCGGAGGCTGCCCGGCGCACAGCGGATCACGGGCGCCTCCCGTTGACATCGACAGACAGCACATCGCAAGGAGACAGACATGGCATTGGTGAACAAGGTTCTGGTCATTGGTGGCGGCGTGGGCGGCATGTGCGCCGCCATTCAGCTGCGCAAGCAGGGCATTGAGGTCGATCTGGTCGAGATCAACCCGAACTGGGCGCCCGATGGCGCGGGCATCACGATCAGCGGTCCCACGCTGCGCGCATTGCGCGAAGTGGGCGTGATCGACGAGGTGCTGCGCCTGGGGGGGCACTGGAGTGCGGTGGACATCTGTGGCCCGCAAGGCGACGTCAAGATGACCGTGCCGGTGGTGCCGGCCTCGGGGGCGGACGATCTGCCTGGCGCCGGCGGCATCATGCGGCCGGTCCTGGCCGACATCCTGGGCCATGCGACGCAGCGGGCCGGGGCGAACGTGCGGCTGGGCCTGTCGTTCGAGTCGATGGTGCAGGACGAGGCCGGTGTGGATGTGGTGTTCACCGACGGCAGCCGGGGCCGCTACGACCTGGTCATCGGCGCCGACGGCGTCAACTCCCAGGTGCGCAAGCTGGTCATGCCCGAGTTCCCCGGCCCCAAGTTCAGCGGCCAGGGCTCCTGGCGCGCCGTGGTGCCGCGCCTGCGCGAGAACAGCACCATCTACATGGGCGCCACCACCAAGGCGGGCATGAATCCCATCAGCGACACGGAGTGCTACCTGTTTGTGCTCGACCGGCGCGAGGGCATGGACTTCATCCCGCCGTCGGAGTGGCCCGAAAAGCTGGCGGAACTGCTGGAGGAGTTCGGGGGTCAGGTCGGTGAGATCCGCGACGGCCTGCGCCAGGGCACCTTGCCCAACGCCCGCTTGCTGTACCGCCCGCTGGCCGGGCACATGATCGCCGGGCCGTGGCACCGGGGCCGCATCGTCTTGCTGGGCGACACGGTGCATGCGACCACGCCGCACCTGGCGTCTGGTGCGGGCATCGCCATCGAGGGGGCCGTGGTGCTGGCCGAAGAACTGGCGCGCCGCCATTACCTCGAAGGGGCCTTGCTGGCCTATGCCGGCCGACACTACGACCGTGCACGTCTGGTGGTGACTGCCTCAGGCCAGATGGGCCGCATTGAGCGTGAAGGCGGCTCTTTGGCCGAACACACCCAGATCATGCGCGATGCCCAGCAGAAGCTGCGCGCGCCGCTGTGATCCCCCTCGACATTGCCGGAGACCTTTGACATGAGCATTCCCGATACCCCGCAACGGCTGGCTGTCATCACCGGCGCGGCCGGTGGCCTGGGGCAGGCCTTCGCGCTGCGGTTGGCCCGAAGCGGTCACCGTTTGGTGTTGACCGACCGGGTGTCGTGCGAGGACACCGTGGCGCAGGTCCGAAGCGCCGGGGGGCTGGCCGAATCGCTGCCTTGCGATCTGGCCGATCCTGAGGACGTGCAACGGTTTTCCGCGCGGGTGCTGGCGCTCACCGGCGGCGTGGATGTGCTGGTCAACAACGCGGCCTTCATGCCGCAGGTGGGGCTGCGCGAGCTCACGGCGGCGGTGTGGCGGCAGATCATGACCGTCAACATCGACGCGCCCTTCCTGCTGGCCCAGGCCTTCAGCGTGGGCATGGCCGAACGCCGCTGGGGCCGCATCGTCAACCTGGCCAGCAGCACGGTCTGGGGCCCGCCGCCCGGCATGAGCGCATACGCCTGCAGCAAGATGGGCGTGATCGGGCTGACGCGTGCGCTGGCGGCCGAGTTGGGCGGGCAGGGCATCACCGTCAATGCCATCTCGCCGGGCCTGACCCGCCACCCCGGCAGTGCGGCCAACATCCCGCCCGAAGCCTTCGAGTTCGTCAAGCAACGCCAGTTCATCCCGCGCACCGAGGTGCCCGAGGACCTCACCGGCGCACTGGCCTTCCTAGTCAGCGACGACGCCGCGTTCTACACCGGTCAGGTGATGAACGTGGATGGGGGCGGGTTCGGGTTCTAGTCCAGCGGCGGCAGCGCTTGGGCCGCCACCATGATCTTTTCCCGCAGCCAGCGGTTGCCGGGATCCGGGTCGCGGTAGTGGTGCCACTGCAGCAGTTCGACGAGTCTGGGGGGCTCGAAGTCCAGCGCCACCAGCTTCAGGCCGGGCCAGCGCTCGACCACCTGGCGGGCCATGCGCCGGTGCATCGTGGCCACCCGCTGTGTGCCTGGCAGCAGCATCGGCAGCAGCGTGAAGCTGTTGACCATCACATCGGTGGCCGGCAATTCGCCGTGCGTGCCTTCGTACCAGCTCTCGAACATCGGGCGCCCCACGTTTTCCATGTGGACGTGGCGGGCGGCCTGGAATTCAGCCAGGCTCATGCGTTCGCCCAGCGTGGCGTGGTCGACCGCCACGACGGCGTGGTACCCATCCTCGAACAGCACCGCCGAGGCCTGCTTCACGACGCCGAACCGTTCCGGGACGATCACAAAATCCACGTCCCCGTTTTCAAGGTCCTGGCCGGCCAATGCGCTCGGCTGCCTGAATTCGATGGTGATGCCCGGGGCCTCGTGGTGTATCTCCTTCAGCATGTCCAGCAGCAGCACCTGGATGACGTAGTCCGAGGCCACGATCGAAAAGCGCCGCTTCGCCGTGGCGGGATCAAAGCCCGGGCGCGTGGCCAAGGTCGCATCCAGCAGCAGCATCAGGTCGTCGACCTTGTCCACCAGCGATTCGCCCAGGGGCGTGAGCTCCATGCGTCGCCCCACAGGGACGATGAGGGGGTCCTCGAAGAATTCCCGCAGGCGCGACAGCATGCCGCTCATGGCGGGTTGCGAGACGTGCAATTGTTCGGAAGCGCGGGTGACATTGCGCTCGGTGAGCAGGGCGCGCAGGGCGCTCAGGAGGTTCAGATCAAGGCGCTGGTAGCGCATGGGGGCGGTCTTCCAAGAGCGGCACGGAGGGCGAGAGTCAGTGTAGGAGCTCGGGCGGCAGCCGTCACGTCCGATGTCCGATGTCTGGCGTCGGAGCGCGGGGCGGGTTCTCCCTCGTATGTGTCGGGGCAATGCCCGGCATCACGAGATTCGATTTCCGCCGCGATCGGGCTCTCCCTAAATTGCACGACGTTGCCTCTGACGCTCTCGTATCTCATGACCCCCACACACAACCCCCTGCGCGGCTGGCAGGTCGACCGCACCTCGATCACCTTCCATGGTCGAGACCTGCAGCGCCCCGAGTGCATCCTGGCCGAAGCCGACGGCACCCTCTGGACGGCGGATGCCCGTGGGGTGATGCGCATCGATGCGGACGGTACCCAGACCCTGATCCGCCAGCAGCGCGCCAGCGCCGAGGTGGGGCAGGGCGGGCCCCAGGATGCCCGAGCCATGGTCTTGGGAGGCAGCTTGCCCAACGGCATCGCCTTCAACCGCGATGGCGACATCCTGATCGCCAACTTCGGCACCGACGCGCTGGAGCTGATGACGCGCGACGGACAGTCCCGCACGCTGTACACCGAGATCGACGGCCAGCCGCTGGGCAAGATGAACTTTGTGCTCAGCGACTCGAAGGGGCGCGTGTGGTTTTCCGTGACCACCCGACGGGTGCCCTGGACCCTGTCCATCAACGAGAAGACCGCCGACGGTTACGTGGGCCTCATCGACGAGCACGGCATCCGCATCGTGGCCGACGGGTTTGTCGGCACCAATGAGATCCGTCTGGATGCTGAAGAGAAATGGCTTTACGTGGCCGAAACCAACGCACGCCGCATCTCCCGGCTGCGGGTGGGTGAAGATGGGTCGTTGAGCGACCGTGAGGTCCACGGACCGGCCGACCTCGGTGGATTTCCGGACGGGTTTGCCATCGATGCCCTGGGCAACCTCTGGATCACGCTGATCCTCACGGAGCGCCTGATCGCGCTGACGCCGGAGGGTGAGGTGATCACGCTGCTCGACGACGGCCGACCCGAGGCGTTGGCGGTCTACGAAACGCACTACCAGGCCGGCACCACGACGCCGGAGCTCATGGGCGCCTGCAAAGGCACGCTCGCGCCCATGATGGCCAGCATCGCATTTGGCGGGCCGGACCTGCGGACTGTCTACCTGGGCAGCCTGCTGGGCACGAGCCTGCCGAGCTTCCGCTCACCGGTGCCTGGATTGCCGTTGCCCCATTGGCAACCGAGGTGATTCACCGCTTCTGCTCGCACCGACGTTCGGTCAACATGCACCGCCGCGGTGTTCCAAGCCTCCGCACGAGAGGCCTTTTCCCTGAGATTGCACTGTGAGGAGACACTCCATGAATCACTCCACCACGCTGGGGCGGACCGATCCGCCAACCGGAATCCTCACGGCCACGCGTGCGCCGGGGTGGATCCAGGCGTTCATCCTGCTGGTGACCAGCGGTCTGACGGTTCTGGTGACCGCCATTCTGGGCCCGAGCCTGCCCGCGATGCAGGCCCACTTTGCGCAGGTGCCGGGTGCTGACTATCTGGTGCCGATGACACTTTCCGCGCCCATGCTGACCATGGCCGTGCTTTGCGTGTTCGCCGGAGAACTGGCCGACCGCTGGGGCCGCAAACCGCTGCTGGTGGGATCGGCCGTGCTCTATGCGCTGGTGGGAACCGCGCCGCTGTACCTGGAGTCGATCTACGCCATCCTGGCCAGCCGCTGCGCCTTGGGCGTGCTGGAGGCCGTGCTGATGACGGTCAGCACGACCATGATCGGCGACTACTACTCGGGGGCGAAGCGCGAGCGCTTCATGTCGCTCCAGACCACGGTGTCCGCCACTTCGGCGTTTCTGTTGAACACGCTGGGTGGTGTCATCGCCGAACAGGGCTGGAGAGCCCCCTATGCGGTCTTTGCCGTGAGCCTGGTGCTGGCGCCGCTGATGGCCCTGTTCCTGTGGGAGCCCCGCACACGGGCCAACATGACGGCTGATCAGGTGGCTCAGGACAGCCGCTCATTTCGGGCCAGTCGCCTTGGGTTTGTGTGCTTTTTTGCAGCGCTGCTGGGCATTGCCTTTCTGACGGTGCCTGTGCATTTTGGCTACCTGCATGGAGCGATTGGCGTGCAGTCGCCCTCGCAAATCGGACTGGCTTACGGCATCAACAGCCTGGGCGTGATCTGCGGAACCTTGATCTTCGGCTGGGTGCTGGCCACACGCTTGCCGCTGGCGTGGCAGCTGGCGATCGGCAGCACGATCACGGCTGTGGGCTTCCTGCTGATGAAGCAGGCCGGCACCTATGAGGCCTTGACCGTGGGTGGCTTTGTCAACGGCTTGGGCATCGGCATCGTGTTGCCGGCGATGGTCACCTGGAACATGCGCGAGTTGCCGCTGTCGCGCCGCGGCATGGGCATCGGGGCCTTTCAGTCGAGCTTTCAGTTCGGGCTGTTCCTCAATCCGATGCTGGTGGTGTGGATCGAGAAGACGTTTGCCGGCTCGCGCGCCGTGGCGGTGGGCTGGGTGGGCTGGGCCGTTCTGGGTCTGGCGTTGCTGGCCGTGGTGTCGGGGCTGCGCCATGGTCGACGCTGACTACACACCGAGGGCTGCCCTGCCGGGCCGCGCCGGAGATCGGCTCTTGGGCAAGGTGGCGGTCGTCACCGGCATCGGCGCCGGGATCGGGCGGGGCATTGCGCTGATGTTTGCGCAGCAGGGGGCTCGTGTGATCGGCTGCGACATCGATGCCCAGGCGGCGCGGGCCACGGTGGACTTTGCGGCTTCGGCGGGTTTGTCCATCCAAAGTCTTCATCCGCTGGACCTCACGCAGCCGAGCGAGGTGCAACGCCTCATGGCCCACGCCACGGAGGCGGTGGGCGGCATTGACATCCTGGTCAATGCCGCCGCGTTTGGGGCCTTCGCCTGGCTGGAGGAGATGGATTACGAACGCGACTGGCGCCGCACCCTGGTCGGCGAGGTCGACATCGTTTTCCTGGCCTGTCAGGCGGCCTGGCCGCACATGAAGGGGCGGGGGGCCAGCGTCATCAACTTTGCATCGGCGAATGCCCGCATGGCCTTGCCGTTGTCGCCGGCGCTGGCCCATTGCGCCGGCAAGGGGGCGGTGCTGGCGATGAGCCGGCAACTGGCGATGGAGGGCGGCCCGTTCGGCATCCGGGTCAACACCATCAGCCCGGCGCTGGTCGAAACGGCCGCGACGCAATTCCCGTTGAACAACCTCCCCGGTTTTCGCGAGCAGGTGCTGGAGAAGTTCATGGTCAAGCGCCTGGGCCAGCCGGAAGACATCGGCTGGCTGGCGATTTACCTGGCGTCGGAGGAATCCGGGTGGGTGACGGCGGCCGACTTCAACATTGATGCGGGAGCGACGGCCTGGTGATCGGGTGCGGCGGTGGCGGGTGTGACCCGACCGCGCATCCTCATCGCGACCCAGGCCAGCAGCGCGCAAGCCATCATCGCGACGCCCAGGTTTGCACCGCTGATGCCGCCTGCGGCGCCCATCAGCGCTCCGACCACGCCGCCGCCGGCAAATTGCAGGGTGCCCATCAAGCCGGACACCAGACCGCGACGCGCGGGCGGATGACCGGCCAGAGCCAGCGCGGAGGTGTTGGCACTCACGAAGCCCAGCAAACCCATGAAGAGCGCCAGCAGGGCCAGGAAGGGCCACAGCGCCGTGGGGGCCCACACGCCGAGCGCACTCAGCGCCAGGCCGGTCACCGACAGGGCGAACAGGGCCGTGCGGGCGACACGCTCGGGTCCCCAGCGCCGGATCACCAGCACGTTGAGCTGAGTCGTGAGGGTCGCGACCGAAGCGTTGCCGGCAAAGACCAGGCTGAACTGGGCCGGGGTCAGGCCGTACTGGTTGATGATAACGAAGGAGCTGGCGCCGATGTACGCGAACATGCCGGCGCTGGCCAGCGGACCAGCCAGCGCCACGCCGGCAAAGGTCCGGTCTCGCATCAGCGAGACCCAGGTGCCCAATGGGCTGGGGCGAGGGCCGGATGCCCGTGCCGCTTCCCGCCGGGCGGTGGGCCATGTTTCTTCAAGTTTCAGCGCCACCGTGGCCGCAGCCAGGGTGGACAAACCCGCCAGCAGCGCAAAGATGCCGCGCCAGCCGGTCCACTGCATCAGGGCGTTGCCGAGCACCGGCGCCACGATGGGCGCCAAGCCCATGACCCCCATCAGCCGCGACATGGCGCGGGCCATTTCCGCCTGACCCTGCACCCGATCGGCCACGATGGTGAGCGCCATCACCACTCCGGCACAACCCCCCAAGGCCTGCGCCGTGCGCCAGAGGGTCAGCGCCGTGACGCTTTGAGCCTGTGCGCAGCCCAGCGAAGCCAGCGCAAACACCGCCAAACCCAGCAGCAGCGGTGGCTTGCGCCCGAAACGGTCGGCCAGCATCCCGTAGATGACCTGTCCGGCCGCCATGCCCACCAGGTAGGCCGCAACGGTGGCTTGCACGGCCGCCTCAGGTGCGTGCAGGTCTTTCGCGATCTGCGGAAGGGCGGGCAGATACATGTCGATGGCCAGCGGGGCAAAGCCGATCAGGCACGCCAGCAGGACGAGCAGGGAGGTCGGCATCTCGGTCTTGTGCATCTCGCGGTGGACGGGCAAGGTCCAGATTGTTGATAATATCAACAATCGTGCTCGATGTGGTTGATAAAGTCAACCATAATGTATGTCATCTCCCGTGCCTGCGTCTCATGCCCCATCGTCCTGAAGCCCCTGAGGGTTCAACCCCGCCCGACGCGCTGGAGCAGCTCCATCGGCTGGTGTTCCAGTTCCGGGGGCAGCTTCAGAAGCTTCTCCTGGAGACGGGCACGCCTGCCAACCCCATGGAGTTGAAGGTGCTGCTGCACATCGCGCACCATCCGGGATGTACGGCCAGTGACTTGTCCCGGCACAGTGGCCGGGACAAGGCTCAGGTGACGCGGTTGATCCAGCAACTGGAACAGCGGGGCTGGGTGCATCGCACCGCTGACGAGCGGGACCGGCGCAGTCACCGGTTGGAAATCACGCCCACTGGAGAGGCGATCCACGATCAAGTGCGAGCCGCACGCGATGCTCATGCACGGGTGGTGCTGTCGCGTCTGGACGAGACCGAACAAGCCCAGTTGGCGGGGTTGCTTGCCAAGTTGAATGGCCCTGGCGTTTGACAGGATAGAGGGGTCCGACCCATCTGGAGCGACTGACAACCGACAGCCTCCGAGCCATCGTTCACGCTTCTCCGCATCGAGGTGTGGTGGGTGTTTAGCACTCCTGTGGGTCGAGTGCTAAGATGAACGGAACCAAAGTGGATTCTTTCGCCTCATAGGGGCCATGAACCTGTCCATGACTGTGAACACCTCATCTCCTTCGTCTGCTCTGGCCCTGCGTGATCCGTGGGCGCTGGTGCCCTCGCTTGGGAATCTGGAGTCTTACATCGGTGCGGTCAACCGCCTGCCGCTGCTCACCCCTGACGAGGAACTCACCCTGGCCCGTCGGCTGCGCCAGCAACAAGATCTGGATGCGGCGGGTCGATTGGTGTTGTCGCACCTGCGGCTGGTGGTGTCCATCGCCCGCCAGTACATGGGTTATGGCCTGCCGCAGGGCGACCTGATCCAGGAAGGCAACGTGGGCCTGATGAAAGCCGTCAAGCGCTTCGATCCCGAGCAGGGTGTGCGCCTGGTGAGCTACGCGATGCATTGGATCAAGGCCGAGATCCACGAATACATTTTGAAGAACTGGCGCATGGTGAAGGTGGCGACCACCAAGGCCCAGCGCAAGCTGTTTTTCAACCTGCGCTCCATGAAGCGTCGGATCAAGGGCGACTCGGAGGGTACGGAGGCTTATCGCTCGACCCTGACCGAGGCTGAAATCGAGGCGGTCGCGCGCGACCTCAACGTCAAGCCCGAAGAAGTCATTGAGATGGAAACCCGTTTCGCCGGGGGGGATGTCGCGCTGGAGCCGGGTGCCAGCGAAGATGACGAGTCCTTTGCGCCCATCGCCTATTTGGCGGACGATCGCCAGGAGCCTACGCGTGCTCTGGAGCGCCGCCATCGGGACGATCTGGCCGGACCGGGGTTGGTTCGGGCGCTGGAATCCCTGGATGCACGCAGCCGCCGCATCGTGGAGGAGCGTTGGCTTCAGGTCAATGACGATGGCTCGGGTGGCATGACCCTGCACGATCTGGCGGCCGAGTACGGCGTGAGCGCCGAACGCATTCGTCAGATCGAGGTGGCCGCCATGAAAAAGATGCGCAAGGCGCTGGTCGAACCCGCCTGAGCTGGCTGGATACGCCCCACAACGCCGACCTGAAGGTCGGCGTTTTGCGTTTGGCGGGCGATCGCGCGCCACCTGAACGGCGAATGCAACGAAAATCGGGGCAGACATTCCTTCAAGGACGCCGTGCATGACTTTTGACAGCCCACTGTGGAACCCCGCGCGCCGCGCTGCGCGCATGAATCCGTCGATCCTGCGCGAAATCCTGAAGGTCACCGAACGGCCCGGCATCCTGTCGATGGCCGGGGGATTGCCGTCGCCAGACAGCTTTCCGGTGGAGGCCATGCGGCAGGCCTGCGAGAAAGTCCTTCGCGAGACGGCCCGCGAGGCCCTTCAGTACGCATCCAGCGAGGGCTATGGGCCGTTGCGTGAGTGGATCGCCATCCACCTGCGTGGCCAGGGGTTGCACGTCGAGGCCGATCAGGTGCTCATCACCACGGGATCCCAGCAGGGGTTGGACCTGGTGGCCAAGGTGATGGTCGACAGCGGGGCCCCCGTTGCGGTTGAGACGCCGACCTATTTGGGGGCGCTGCAGGCGTTTGCGCCCATGGAGCCGCTGTTCAAGGCGGTGGACAGTGACGCGCACGGGCCGTTGCCGGAGGTGGTGTCTGCACTGCCTCACGACGCGCCCGGCACGCGGTTCATGTATGTGCTGCCTAACTTCCAGAATCCGAGTGGCCGTGTGATGCCGGAGGCGCGCCGTGAGGCGCTGATCGCGGCAGCCCGGCAGGCCCGGGTGCCGTTGGTGGAAGACAATCCCTACGGCGACCTCTGGTACGACGAGCCTCCGCCCAAGCCCTTGGCGGCCCGCTGGCCCGAAGGGGTCCTGTACCTGGGTTCCTTCTCCAAGGTGCTGGCGCCTGGTTTGCGCCTGGGGTATGTCGTGGCCCCTCGGGGCATCTACCCCAAGCTGCTGCAGGCCAAGCAGGCCGCGGACCTGCACACTCCGGGCTTCAACCAGAGGCTGGTGTACGAAGTCATTCGGGATGGTTTCCTGGATCGACATGTGCCCACCATCCGGGCCCAGTACCGGCGTCAGCGGGACGCCATGCGCGACGCGCTGGCTCGCCATTTGCCTGAAGGCAGTGAATGGACTCCGCCGTCCGGAGGCATGTTCTTCTGGGTGCGCTTGCCACAGGGGTGCGATGCCGTGGCGCTGCTGCCGCAGGCGGTCGAGGCGGGTGTGGCCTTTGTGCCGGGGTCGGCGTTTTACGCCCAGGGTGGGGATCCGCGCACGGTCCGGCTGTCGTTTGTCACCTTGTCCGAGGCCGAGATCGAAGAGGCGGTGGCCATCCTCGGGCAGGTGCTGCGGGCTCATCTGGCGGGTTTGCCTGAGCACGCGCCCTGAGGATGGGGGCGCCGGGGCGTGACACCCCCGGCGCGCGGACGCTCAGTCTTTCTTGAAGGTGTCGTGGCAGGACTTGCAGGTCTTGCCCGTTTCCCCGAAGGCTGCTTTGATGGCGTCGAGGTTGCCAGCCTTGGCGGCCGTGTTCAGTTTGGCGGCGGCTTCCTGGAACTGCGAAGCCCCGGTCTTGAACTTGTCGGCCTCGTTCCACACGGCCGGCAGGGCTTCGGTGGCCCCCACGTTGGTGCCGGCACCGAAGGCGTGCCAGGGCAAACCGGACAGCGAAGCCACGATCTGTGCGTTGTCGGCCACGGCCTTGGCGTCGAAGGGGGTCTGGCCCTTCACGACGGCGCCGATGCGGTTGAAGTGGCTTGCGATCATCGTGAAGGCGGCCTTGCGGTATTTCACGGCCTGTTCAGGCTTTTGGAACTGCGCGGCGGCAGGCAAGGCGCAGGACAGTGCCAGCAGGCCCAGGCACAAAGGGCGACCGTATTTCATGTGTTCGGAATCCTGGAGTGGTGGAAAGGGATACTGCCGAGTCAGTGTACCCTTGGCCCCCAAGGCCGAATCCGGGTGATCGGCCACGGTGGAGCGCTTCGGAGGTGATTCGCAATGGGTGTGGATGATGCGGCGGGCGCCGTACGGGTGAGGGTATGGGATCTGCCGCTGAGGTTGTTCCACTGGGCCTGGGCGGCGGTCGTCGTGGCTGCGGTGGTGACCGGCCAGTGGGGCGGCAACGCACTGGAATGGCACTTGAAGTTGGGTCAGGCGGCGCTGGCACTTCTGGTCTTTCGTGTGCTGTGGGGTCTGGTGGGGGGGCGGTGGTCCCGGTTTTTGTCGTTCCTTTATGGCCCGGGCGCGCTCGTGCGCCATCTGACGGGGCGTCCGCGGGCCGACGAGCGGTTTGACGTGGGGCACAGCCCGCTGGGCAGTCTGTCGGTGTGGGCGCTCCTGGGGGCGGGGGCGGTGCAGATCGTCTCGGGCTTGATGGCCGACGATGAGATCGCGACCAGCGGGCCGCTGGCGGCGCGCTTCGACGAGGGTCTGGTGTCTTTGGCCACGCATGTGCACACGGAGTGGGGCGTGCCCATCATGATCGCGCTGGTGGTGTTGCATCTGCTGGCGCTGTGGGTGTACCGGTTCAAGGGCAAGCCGTCGCTGGTCCGTCCGATGATCACGGGTGACAAGTGGCTGCCGGCCGGGGTGGCGTCATCGAAGGATGGCTGGGCGCAGCGGCTCCTGGCTTTGGTGCTGGCGTGGGTGGCGGTGGTGGTGTCGGTGGTGCTGTTCCGGCAGGGTGGGGTCTGAGATGCCTCAGTTGTCCGTCCGGATCGTTCAGGCCGATACGCCGGAATGGCTGGCGGCGGCGCGGGAGATCGTCCAGGAGTACGGGCGGTCTCTCGGGGAATCGCTGGATGTCGAGGTGTTCGATCGTGAGATCGCTCAATTCCCGGCCGAGTACGGCGCGCCCGATGGGCGGATGCTGTTGGCGCTCGTCGGAGAAGCGGTCGCCGGATGCGTGGCGCTGCGTCCCGTGATCGATGTGGACTACCCGAACGCTTGCGAAATGCGGCGTCTTTATGTGCGCAGCGGCTTCCGGCGCTTCGGTCTGGGGAGGGCCTTGGCGGGGGCGTTGATCGATGCGGCCCGGGAGCACGGCTACTCCACCATGTTGCTCGACACCCTCGACGACATGGAAGCGGCGCGAGAGCTCTATGCGTCACTGGGCTTTGTGGAGATCCCCCCTTATTACTACAAGCCGGTCCCTGGGGCCCATCACCTGAAAGTGGACCTGACGCAGGTCATGGTTCGCTACTGAGCGATCTTCACAAGGAATGGAAGTGACGAGTCTGGTCCGTGTTGTCAGCGAGCCTTGCGAGCTGGGGGAGTCCCCGTTTTGGCATCCCGTAGAGCAGCGCCTCTATTGGTGTGACATCCAGGGGCGCAGCCTGCATCGACTGGATCCCGTGACGGGGGCATCGAAGCGCTGGGTGTTTACTTCCGAGCCGGCGTGCTGTGCGCCGGTCCTGGGCGGGGGGGTGATGCTGGGCATGCGCGATGGTTTGTGGGTGCTCGACGTGGACACGGGAGAGCGCCAGCGTTTCGCTTCCCCGCCCTACGACCCGGCCATTGAGCGGTTCAACGATGGCAAGTGCGATCCACAGGGGCGAATGTGGCTGGGCACGATCTACGAGCCCAGGGATCGCCCTGCCGGCGGGTTGTATCGCTGGTGTCGACATGAGGGCTTGCAGCAGGTGGCCGGGGGGGTGACCACCTCCAATGGTCTGGCCTGGAGCCCTGACGGCCGCACCCTCTATTGGTCGGACACCCGGGATCACCGCATCGATCGACTCGATTTTGAAACCGAGGACGGCGGTCTGGCTCACCGGCGCGAGTGGGTGAGGTTTCCGCCACGCAGTGATGGCGTGCCTTATGAGGGGCGTCCCGACGGGGCGGCGGTGGATGAGCAAGGGTGCTACTGGGTGGCCATGTACGAGGGGGCTCGGATTTTGCGCCTGTCTCCCACCGGCGAAGTGCTGCGCACGCTGGAGCTGCCGGTTCAGTGTCCGACCATGCCCTGTTTTGGTGGTCCCGGACTGCGGACCTTGTATGTGACCACGGCGCGCGGTGGTCGACCGGCCGAGGAACTTGCGCGCATGCCCCTGTCCGGCAGTGTGCTGGCCATCGATGTAGATGTGGCGGGTTTGCCGGCCAACTGTGTCTGTGTGTGACCTGTCAACCGTCAAGTTGGCAAGTGTTGTCACGTAGGAACGCCGGCCCCCGCGTTCGAAGAAATTTGAAGATCGACGACGCCGACCCCCTTCCAGAACTGTGGGGGTTTCCACGTATAATTCGGTGGTTTTGCTGATGCCTGCCCGAACGAGATGAAGCCCAAGGACGACACGGTCTGTCTGAAAGACCGGATCGAACCGGTATCTCCTGTGACCCAGGAGGCTTCTGAAAGTTCATTTGAGGGTGAGGGCGAGCAATTCAAGCCTCTGACTGCCGAGGAGGCGTCTCGTCTGCGATCCAGACTGGGTGTGTTGTCTCCTTGGCGTGTGGTCGCTGCTCAGGCGGCTGCGGGTGGTGTGTCGGTCGCGATGGCGTGGCTGCTCTTCACTGCTCCAGAAGTGGCGTGGTCGGCGCTTTACGGTGCGGCTGCGGTGGTGATTCCTTCGGCCTTGCTGGCTCGCGGAATGACCCGTTCCCACGGGGGTGTTGCTGGTGCATATGCATTCAGCTTCATGCTCTGGGAATTCGTGAAGCTCGGGTTGTCGGTGGCCTTCCTGGCTGCTGCGCCCAAGGTGGTGCCTGACCTGAACTGGCCGGCGATGCTGGTCACGATGGTCGTGTGCATGAAGATGAACTGGCTGGCTCTGCTTTGGCGGGGTCGGGTGACAACCTCGCAGTCCTGATAGCCTGCGGAGAGAACACAATGTCTGCCGAAGAACACGTTGTCGAACACGCGCCGACCGCCGGGGAATATATTTCCCACCACCTGACGCACTGGATGAGCCGGCCTCAGTCGGCCATTGCCGACTTTTCGATGTCGGATCCTGCGCTCAAGCTCGACTCCCTCTTCTGGTCCATCCTGCTGGGGGTGATCGGCTGCTTCGTGCTGTGGCGCGTGGCCAAGAGCGTGACCTCCGGCGTGCCCGGTCGTCTGCAGGCCGCTGTTGAATTCCTGGTCGAGATGGTCGATACCCAGGCCAAGGGCATCATCCACAACGAGCAATCGCGCAAGGCGGTGGCTCCTCTCGCCCTGACCGCCTTCGTCTGGATCTTCCTGATGAACGCGATGGACTTGCTGCCGCTGGACTTCATCCCGACGCTGTGGGCCAAGATCTACGGCGCGGCGGGCCACGATCCGCATCACGCCTACATGCGCATCGTGCCGACCGCTGATCTGTCGATCACGCTGGGCATGTCGATCACGGTGCTGCTGGCCTGTCTGTACTACAGCATCAAGATCAAGGGTCTGACGGGTTGGATCGGCGAGTTGTTCTCGGCGCCGTTCCATGGCCACGGCGTGATGGCCATCGTGCTGGCTCCCATCAACTTCCTGCTGCAGATCATCGAGTTCGCCGCTAAGACGATTTCGCACGGCATGCGACTGTTCGGCAACATGTTCGCCGGCGAACTGGTGTTCATGCTGATCGCCCTGATGGGTGCCGTCGGTTTCGGCTCCTTCGGTGGCATCGCCCTGTGGGTGGGCAACGTGATCGCCGGCACCGCCTGGGCCATCTTCCACATCCTGATCATCACGCTGCAGGCCTTCATCTTCA
>CAYYCN010000001.1:0-97071 GCA_964470355.1 uncultured Sphaerotilus sp. | reverse complement strand
TCAGGAAATGCATCTTGCGCAGCGCGAAGTAGTGGAACTGGAAACACAGCTCCGGCGTGATGTAGGGGTTGGGCTCCTGCTCGTGGGGCAGCACGATGTTCAGGCCGATGCTGCGTCCGTTGGCTTCGGTCGCCCCCCGGTTGCCGGCTTCCATGATGCCGGGCCCGCCGCCCGTGACCACGTAGATCGGTGAACCCAGGGCCGCCGATCCTTCCGTGACCAGATGGCCGAAACGCCGTGCCTCCTCGTAGTAGCGGCTCATGCCCAGTTGCGCTTCGGCACGGCGGCGCGCGTTCTCGTCGGTGCCCGCCCGGGCCAGGGCCTGCAGCGCCTGTTCCTGCGACACGATGCGCGCGCTTCCGAAAATGACGATCGTCGAATCGATGCCCTGCTCGGTCTGCACCATCTCGGGCTTGAGGAGTTCCAGCTGCATGCGCACCGGGCGCAACTCGTCGCGCAACAAGAAGGCTTCATCGGTGAACGCCAGCCGGTACGCACTCTCGGGCCCCGCATAACGGGAGGGCTCGATCACGGCCTGGGCCTCTTGCTGGGCCGTGGCGAAATTGCGGACGTGCAGCCGGTTGTGCTTCTTGCTCATGGTTCTTCCGTTCAGGCGCCGTGGCGCTGCCCGCAGACGCTGCAGGCGGGATCGCGACCGATGTGGATGGTCTGGAACTCGAAATGCCGTGCGTCGACCATCACCAGCCGTCCGGACAGGCTCTCGCCCACGCCCGCGAGCACCTTGAGCGCCTCGGCCACCTGCCAGCTGCCCATCAGGCCCACCAGCGGAGCGAACACGCCCATCGTGGCGCAGCGCACCTCCGGCGGGACCTCCTGGGGCGCAAAGACACAGGCGTAACAGGGGCCTTCGCCCCGCGTGTCCCACACCGAGATCTGCCCGTCGAAGCCGACCGCGGCCGCCGACACCAGCGGCTTGCCCGCCGCCACGCAAGCGGCGTTGACGGCCTGACGGGTCTCGTAGTTGTCGCTGCAATCGAGCACCACATCGGCCTCGGCCACCCAGTGGCCCAGGGCCTGGGCGTCGGCCCGCACCACCCGAGCCTTCAGCTCGATGTCCGGGTTGAGACGCCGGGCGCTCTCAACGGCAGAGTCGGCCTTGGGCTGACCAATGCGGTCCTGCCCGTGGGCGATCTGGCGCTGCAGGTTGGTCAGATCGACCGTGTCGTGGTCCACCACCGTGATGTGGCCCACCCCGGCACTGGCCAGGTACAGGACGGCGGGTGAGCCCAGTCCACCGGCACCGATCACCAGCGCCCGGCCGGCCAGCAGTTTTTCCTGGCCTTCGACACCCAGCTCGTCCAGCAGGATGTGTCGGCTGTAACGCAGCAGCTGTTCGTCGTTCATGCAGTGTGGCCGCAGGCAACGCGGGCCCCGAAAGGCCCGGTCGCACGGCAGTGGGCGCTCAGTTGGTGCGGTTCTCGGCCGGTTTGCGCTCGGTCTGGGTCTTGGAAACCAGCACCGGCTTGCCCTTCAGGCGGTTGAGGGCCTGTTGGAGCTGGAAGTCGTCGGCCGCCCCGAACTCAGGCAGCTTCACCGGCTTGGACTTGTCCTTGCTCGCTTCTTCCAGGCGTTTGAGGGCTTCCTCGCGGGCCTTTTCGCGGGCCGCGTCCTGCTCGGCGGCGGCCTGACCATTGACCGTGAGGTGGCGGTCCAGATCGGCCTCGCGCATGCGCAGCGCCGCGTACGGACTGCCCTCGGCGGTTTCATCGATCAGGACGTCCGGCACGATGCCCTTGGCCTGGATCGACTGCCCCGATGGCGTGTAGTAACGCGCCGTGGTGATCTTGACCGACGTGTTGGGCAGCGGCAGGCGGTTGATCTCGCTTTGCACCGACCCCTTGCCGAAGGTCTGTGACCCCATGATCACGGCCCGCTTGTGGTCCTTGAGCGCACCGGCGACGATTTCGCTGGCCGAGGCCGAGCCCTCATTGACCAACACCACCATCGGCACGCTCTTGAGGCCTTCAGGCAAGCCGGCCAGCAGGTCGGTGTCGCCGCGCGAGTAGTCCTCCGGCACGGCGCGCAGCGTGCTGCGAGCGTCCGACACCTGACCGTTGGTGGTCACAACCACCACATTGCGCGGCAGGAAGGCCGCCGACACGCCCACGGCCGTGTTCAACAGCCCCCCCGGATCGGAACGCAGATCCAGCACCAAGCCCTTGAGGTTGGGCTCCTGCTTGTAGAGGTCGCGCAACTGATCGGAGAAATCACGCAGGGTGGGGTCCTGGAACTGGTTGATGCGGATCCACGCGTAGCCGGGCTCGACCACCTTGGAGCGCACGCTCTTGGTCTTGATTTCCTCGCGCACGATGGTCACGGGGAAACTGCGGTTGTTTTCGCCCTTGCGCAGCACAGTCAACACGACCTTGGTTCCGCTGGGTCCGCGCATGCGCTTGATGGCTTGCTCGAGCGTCAGGCCCTTGACCGCCACCTGGTCGATGCGCGTGATGAGGTCGCCGGACATCAGGCCCGCGCGGAACGCCGGGGAACCTTCGATCGGGGACACCACCTTCACCAGACCGTCTTCCATCTCGATCTGGATGCCCACGCCGGTGAACTTGCCGCTGATGCCTTCGTGGAATTCCTTGAAGGCCTGTCCCTCGAAATACTGCGAGTGCGGATCCAGACCGGAAACCATGCCGCTGATGGCGTCGCGGATGAGTTTCTTTTCGTCGACGGGCTCGACATACGAACGCTTGACGATGTCGAACACGGCAGCGAGCTGCTGCATGTCCTCGACGGGCAGGGGCGAGACATTGCTGCGGGCGGTGGCCTGCAACTGCATCGTCGTCAAGGCACCGGCCACCACGCCCAGCGCCACCCAACCCGCCACTTTCAAACTGCTGCCCATGCTCTGCCTTGTCGATCAAGAATCACGCCTTGCGCGCGAGGGTCCCAGTATAGGGTGCAGGCTTTGGAATCAAGGGCCTGCAAAAGGTTTCCACACCGGATTCAGAGGAACTCTCACCCATTGCGCGGCACATTGCGATCCTCCGCGGAGAAAATCGGCGCATGAATCTCGAAAACCATCTGCCCTCCACGGCCCAACCCACCGATTCGCCCCTGGGCAAGCCGGTGTCTTACGGCGACACGTACGACCCCTCGGTGCTGTGTCCGCTGCCCCGCGAACCCAAGCGCGCCGAGATGGGACTCATCGGCGTGCTGCCGTTCATGGGCGCCGACCAATGGACGGCCTTCGAGCTGTCCTGGCTGAACGCCAAGGGCAAACCGCAGGTGGCGCTGGCCCACATCACGGTGCCGTGCGACTCGCCTTGCATCGTGGAAAGCAAGTCCTTCAAGCTCTACCTCAACGGTTTCAACATGACCCGGGTGGAGTCGCCCGAAGAAGTCCGGCGCCGCCTCACCGAGGACCTGAGCGCTGCCGCCGGTGCCCGGGTGGGCGTGCGGCTGGTGCTCCCAGAACAGTTCGGTCGCGAACGGGTGGAAGAACTGGACGGCACCTCGCTGGACCGCCTCGACCTGGAATGCGACCGCTACACCCCCGCGCCCGAGCTGTTGTCCGCCACCTTCGGTGAATCGGACATCGAGGAAACGCTGGTGTCGCATCTGCTCAAGAGCAACTGCCTGGTCACCGGGCAACCCGACTGGGCCAGCGTGCAGATCCGCTACAGCGGCCCGGCCATCGACCACGCCGGCCTGCTGGGCTACCTGATCAGTTTTCGCCAGCACAACGAGTTCCACGAGCAGTGCGTGGAGCGCATCTTCCACGACATCTGGACCCGCTGCCGCCCCACCCGCCTGACGGTCTACGCCCGCTACACACGGCGCGGCGGGCTCGACATCAGCCCCTGGCGCTCGAGCCATCCATCGGCCCTGCCCGCGCCGGTGCGCACCGCGCGGCAGTGACCCCCTGCCATCGCCCCTTGGCCTGAAAGTTCCGAGATGCACACCCTGACCGTTTACGGCATTCCCAACTGCACCACTGTCAAGAAAGCCCGATCCGCGCTGGAGGCGCGCGGTCTGGGCCACACGTTCCACGACTTCAAGAAGCAGGGCGTGCCGCCAGCCGAGCTGGACGCATGGATCGCCGCCCTGGGCTGGGAGAAGCTGGTCAACCGCAAAGGCACCACCTGGCGCCAGCTCGACGCGGCCGCCCAGGCCGCTGTGGTCGATGCGTCCAGCGCCCGGGCACTGATGCTGGAAAAGGCCAGTGTCATCAAGCGCCCAGTGGTGCGCTGGACCGACGGCACCTTCACCGTCGGCTTCGACGCCGACGATTGGGCCGTGCGCGCCTGATCCATCAGCGCCGGCCCCTCAGCGACCGGCGCCGTCCGACCCGTTCAGCAGCTCGAACGAGCCCCGCGCCACGCACTGGCCATTGACCTGCACCTCGACCACGTGCTCACCGCGGTGATAACGCCGGGTCGTGATGGGCTTGACGGCGTGGCGCCGGGTCAGCACACAGGCGGCCCCGGGGGCCAGGACCCGCTTCCAGCCCTTGAACACCTTGGGACGGGCCTGCCCGGAAGCCCCCACGTGGTGAATCACGTAGTCCACCTCCAAGGACTGCGGCCCGTCGGCCGACGATTCCAGCGTCACGGTCAGCGCCACCGACTCGCCCAGCCCGATGCACGCCGGATCCAGCGCCAGCGAGGCCCCCCCCACGAAGGCCCGACCCAGGCCCCAACAGCTCAGCACGCGGGCGTCCCCCTGCTTGATCAACGTGCGGCTGGCGTGGCGCAGCAGCGCCCGTCGCTCGGCGGACGCCCCTGGAAGATGGCGCTCCAGCCAGTCAGCCACCACGCCGGGGTGGTCCTTCGCGATGTCGTTGAGGTGGTTGGCCACCGATCGGCGCACATAACCGCTGGCATCGTCCTGCAAGGCTTCCAGCAGCGGCAGCGTGGGCGAAGGATCGGCCATGAAGGGCTTGAGCTGCAACCCCCATGGCAGGCGCGGCCGGGTGCCTTCGCTGATCCAACGACGCACGTGGGGACAGTCATCGCCGCGCCAGGCGTGCAGGCGCTCCAGCGTGAATCCGGGGTGCTGCAACAGGAACGGCCTCACCGCCCACTCGGCGGTGAATCGGCGGGTCATCTCGCGCAGCGCCGGCAGGGCCCGCTCGGGTTCGGCCAGGCCCCGGCGGGCGACCCAGGTGGTCACCGGCCAGAGGATCCAGCCACCCAGTCCCTCCTCCAGGTTCCGCTCAGGCACCACCGCTTCGGCATCGGGATCCCGCACCGGCCCCAGGGCGGCCTCCATCCACGACACCCCGGTGGCGAAATCCGCCGGCATGCCCAAGTCGAGCGCGGTGGCGATGTGCTCGGCGCGCGCTTTCATCTCCAGACCGTCCAGGCCCGGGAGTGCCGCCGCGAGAAAGGCCTGTGTGCCAAAGGCCCCGCCGCTGTGGCGTGCCAGTTGATGCGCCAGCGCCTGGACATTGGTTGGGTTGAGCAACAGCTTGAAAGGTTCGGCCATCGGCCGAGCATCGCACACCCCTGGGCGCTGATAAGCTCCCGCCATCGCCCGGCTCGGGTCTTTTTCCAGGCTTCCTTCATGTTCACAGGCATTGTCCAGGCCGTGGCCACTGTGGCCGACATCACCGACCGCCCCGGTCTGCGCACTTTCGAGCTGGCGTTTCCGCCCGGCTTCCTGGAAGGACAAGACATCGGTGCCAGCGTGGCCTGCGACGGCGTGTGCCTGACGGTGACGGAGCACCTCGGAGCCGACCGCGCCCGTTTCGACGTGATGCAGCAGAGTCTGAAGCTCACCACGCTGGGAGGGTTCGAGATCGGTGGCCGAATCAATGTGGAGCGCGCCGCCCGCGATGGTGTGGAAATCGGCGGCCACCCGATTTCCGGCCATGTGGATTTCCAGGCCACGGTTTCCGACGTACGCCAGCCCGAAAACAACCACGTGCTGCGCCTCCAAGTGCCGCCGGAGTGGATGCGCTATGTGTTCCCCAAAGGCTACATCGCCATCAACGGGGCCAGCCTGACCGTGGCCGAGGCCGACCGGAAGGCGGGCTGGTTCGAGGTCTGGCTGATTCCCGAGACCCTGCGCCAGACCACGTTCGGAGACAAACGCCCGGGCCACGCCCTCAACATCGAAATCGAGCGGGGCACGCAGGTCATGGTCGACACCGTGCGTGACACCCTGGAAGAACGGCTGGGTCCCCTGCTGCCGGCATTGGAAGCCCTGCTGCAGGAGCGCGGAAGCTCGGTCGAGGACTGGGCCGCCCTGCCCAAGCCCGGCTCGGCTTCCTGACGCGCACCCGCTTCGCCGCATTTGCGAGCCGCCCTGCCCCCCAGGGTTCACCCTCGGGTTCGGGGACGCGCCCCACTCGTGGCCGCCCCAACTTCGCAGATTGTTTCAGTTCGTTACCGCCCCACCCCCTTCAGAAAACACCCCGAAACGAACCCGACGATTTTTCCGCTCGAAATCATCAGTTCTCGCGATTTGGGGGTCATTTTTCGCTTTTGACGACCTGTTTGCGTGAATTCAAGAATGCGTGAGCTCGTCCCCTGGACGGATCACAAATCGCTTGGAGAACCGCTCATGCCTCTCGACCTCCCCAACGGGCGTCGTGCACCCTCGAATCCACCGCTGCGCCCGTCGGCGCTGCTGTGTGCCCTGATCTCCGCGACGGCCCTGGTGACGGCCTGCGGGGGCGGTGATCCGGCTTCGGACGGCAACGCGCGGGCCACCACGATGGCCGCCGCCAAGGTCTCCGAAGGCGGCGTGATGATCAACGAGGTCAGCACCGCCAATTGGCAGGGTGCCGTCGACGAAGACGGTGACGCCGAAGACTGGGTCGAGCTCTACAACCCCGCCGCCACCGAAGTCGACCTGAGCGGCTACGGCCTGAGCAACAAGTCGGCCAGCCCCTTCTACTGGAGCTTTCCGGCGGGCACCAAGATCGGCGCGAAGGCGTACCTGCGCGTGTGGCTGTCCAAGAAGGACCGCACCACCAACAGCGCGGCCCTGCACGCCAACTTCAACCTCGACAACGGCGCCGACACGCTTTACCTGACGGCCTCCAACGCCACGGCCGCCGGCATCCAGGTCGACGTGGCCACCGCCCCGCTGCTCAAGGAAGACGTCACCTGGTGCCGCATGCCCAACGGCGACGCCGGAGCCCCCTTCCAGGTCTGCGCAGCACCCACACCGGGCACCGCCAACAGCGGCGTGGCCTACACGCAGATGATGGCCTCGCCCACCGTTTCGGTCGCTTCGGGCCTGTATGCGGGCGCCCAGTCGGTGACCCTCAGCGGACCGGCCGGCGCCACGATCCGCTACACGCTGGACGGCAGCGTGCCGACGGAAGCCTCTCCGGTCTACACCGGCCCGATCACCATCTCCAGCAGTTCTTCGCTGCGCGCCTCGGCCTTTGCGGACGGCGCCCTGCCCAGCCTGCCGGTGACGGCCAGCTACGCCATCGACGCCGCCCTGGCCGCCAAGTACGGCCCGCTCAAGGCCGTCTTCGTCACCCTGAGCCCCAACGACCTCACCCGCTACCAGGCCCGCGACGACGCCTGGCGCACGCGCGTGCCGGTCGAGATGGTCTCCAACGGCACGCAGGTGTTCAAGATCGATGCCGAAGGCAGCGTGGCCGGTCAGATCGGCTCGCTGTCGGTGCCCGAAGTGCCGATGAACCTCTCGGCCAAGGACGCGCTGGGCTACAAGAGCTTCCCCGCCGCGCTGTGGCCGGAAAAGCCCCTGATCAAGTCGACCAAAAAGATCCGCCTGCGCAACTCGGGCAACGACGGCAAGTACGCCCATCTGCGCGACCAGCTGGCGCAGAACCTGGGCTCACCCGGCCCCAACGTCGACGCCTCGTCCACCTCGGTGCTGATGTTCGTCAACGGCCAGTACTACGGCGTGATGGACCTGCGCGAGCGCGAGGACGAGACCTTCGTGGCCGACAACCTGGGCATCGACAAGGACTACGTCCAGTTCATCAACGACCCGAAGCTGGGCCGTGAAGAGATCAAGAACGGCGGCGCGGCGGCGCGGGCGTCGTACTACGCCATGCACAACCACGTGACGGGCAACGACATGTCCGTGGCGTCCAACTACGCCAAGGCCGCCACGATGCTCGACCCGGCCAGCCTGGCCTGGGACTGGGGCATGCACCTGTTCCTGGCCAACTCCGACTGGCCGCACAACAACATCCACGTCTGGAACAGCCCGGAGGTGGACGGCCGCTGGAAGTGGCACGCCCACGACATGGATTTCGCGTTCGGCATCTACTCCAGCGCCAACGAGAACATGAACTTCGCTTTCGACCCGACGCACTCGGGCTCGGAGGTGTTCACCGCGCTGCTGAAGGCACCGGAGTTCCGCAACCTGTTCCTGAACTCGGTCGCGGACCAGATGAACGTGCTCTCGCCCACGGTCATCAACACGCGCCTGAACGTGATGGCGGCGGAGATCCAGCCCTACATGGGCGACTACTTCACGCGCAAGGGCCTGGGCAGCGAAGCCACCTGGCGCGCCTACGTCAACGCCATCCGCACCTTCGTGCGTGACCGCGAGCCGGTCTACGACGAACACATGCGCACCCAGTTCGGCCTGGGCCACCGGGGCGCGGTGGGCGTGAGCGTGAACGACACGGCCATGGGCACCGTCAAGATCAACGGCGTGGACCTCGGCAAGCAGATGAGCGCCGACGCCCCGGGCTGGAGCGGCAAGTACTACCCCGGCATCCCCCTGTCGCTGGAAGCCAAGCCCAAGCCCGGCTACACCTTCGTGGGCTGGCAAGGCGCCAGCACGGCCACGGCACGCACCGTCTCGCACACCGTGCCGGCCTCCACGGCCGTCAACGCCGACAACTTCTCGGTGCGCTGGACCGGCCAGGTCAAGGCCCCGACCGCCGGCACCTACCGCTTCCAGACCCTCTCGGACGATGGCGTGCGGGTGCGCGTGGGCGGACAGACCGTCATCGACAACTGGACGGCCCACTCGGAGACCTCCAACGTGTCGACCGACGTGACGCTCACCGCGGGACAGCGCATCGATCTGGCAGTGGACTACTTTGAAGCCACCGGTGGATCCGCGATGCGCCTGATGTGGTTGACGCCGGGTGCCGTCGACTATGTCCCGGTCCCCACCAGCGTGCTCTACCCCGACGCCAGCGCCACCGCACCGGTGGGCCTGACGGGCAACTACTTCAACAACACCACGTTGAGCGGTACGGCCGTGGCCCAGGCCATCGAGGGCATCGACTTCCGCTGGGGCACCACGGCTCCCACCCCGTCGGCGGCCCAGTTCCGCGCGGTGTTCGCCCCGGCAGGCACGCCAGCCGCTCCGGTCATCGACACCGTGGCCGCCCAGTCGGCGCGCACCGGGGACATCGTCAACGTGCCCGTGCCGGCCGTCGACCCCGGAGGCTTCGACCTGACCTGGTCAGCCAAGACCCTGCCCAAGGGCCTGAACATCAACGCCTCCAACGGACGCATCTACGGACGCATCACCACGCCCGGCACCTACGCCAGCAAGATCACCGTCACCAACGGCGTGAGCAGCAGCACCTACACCTTGAACTGGACGGTCACCGACCGGCCCGGCACGGGCCTGCTCGGCACGAGTGCGGACAGCGGGAACAACACGCCGCCGGTCAACCAGGCCCCTATCGTGAGTCTGACCGCCCCCGCCAACGGAGCCACTGCGCTGGCCGGCACATCCGTGACCTTCACCGCCAGCGCCGCCGACAGCGACGGCAGCATCGCCCGGGTCGAGTTCTACGACTGGGGCAACCTCATGGGCACGTCCACGACGGCCCCCTACAGCACGACGATGAACGTCACCAGCGGCGTGCACTCGCTCACGGTCAAGGCGGTCGACAACCTCGGCGCCAGCACCACGAGCGCAGCCACCGAGTTCACCGTCACGCCGGCAGGCACCACCGCGCTGCCGACGGATGCCGCGGTGTGCGCCAAGGAAGGTGCCATCTGCGCGCTGCCGGCCAACACCGTGGCCACGGTGTACTACGGCACGCGCAGCAGCTACTTCTCCAAGGCCGCGCTGACCGGCAATGTGACGTGCGACGCCGCCACCTTCGGGGATCCGCTGTCGGGCGTGGCCAAGCAGTGTGCCTACGTCGTCACGTCCAGCGGCAGCACCGGCGGACTGCGCGGCGAGTACTACACCAACGCCGACTTCCTCGGCTCGCCCGTGATCACCCGCACCGAAGCGCCGACCTTGAACCTGGGGGTGGGCGGCTCGCCAGGCGCCGGCCTGCCGACGAGCCTGTTCGGCGTGCGCTGGAGCGGCTCGATCACCTCGGCCGTCACGGGCACCCACACGTTCCGCACCACGTCCAGCACCGCCGACGGCGTGCGTCTGTGGGTGGGCGGACAGCTGGTGATCGACAACTGGGTCAAGCCCAGCACGACCCGCGACGCCACCGTGACGCTCACCGCAGGTCAGGCCGTGCCCATCCGCATGGAATTCTTCGATGCCGGCGGAGCCGCCTCAGTCGCGCTGAGCTGGAAACTGCCCTCGGCCACCACCTTCACCACGCCCCCGAACAGCTCGATGAGCCCCGTCGGCACCGGCGGTGCAGGCAGCGGCCTGGCGGGCGAGTACTACGCCTCCAACAATCTGAGTGGATCCGTGGTGCTCAAGCGCACCGAAGCCATCTACTTCAGCTGGGGACTGGCCTCGCCGGACGCCGCCACGCTGCCGGTCGACAACTTCTCGGCGCGCTGGACCGGCTTTGTCGTGCCGCCCAGCACCGGCAGCTACCAGTTCCAGACCAAGTCGGACGACGGCGTGCGGGTGTGGGTGGACGGCAAGCTGATCATCGACAACTGGACCGGGCATGCGCCCACCGTCGACACCAGTGCCGCCGTCACGCTGACCGGTGGACAACGCTATGCGGTCAAGGTGGAGTATCAGGACTACACGTCGAGCGCGATGATGCGCCTGCTGTGGCTGGTGCCGAACAGCACCACCTTCGCAGCCGTGCCGGCCTCCGTGCTGTATCCCAACTGAGTTTGGACAGGGCCCGAGTGGCCCTGTGTGCTCCAACAAAATCGCCCACCGGCATCACTGCGGTGGGCGATTCTTCTTTGGAACCTCTGCCATCGTGACGGGCTACAGCACGTCCAGAACCCGCTGCGCCATCATCTTCATGCCCCAGGCGCGAGGATGGTCGTTGACCGATCCGTTGGCGTACTCCACCGACCTGCGATCGACGTTTCCAGGGTCACCAAAGACATCGCCGACATGGACCCACTTGCCTGCGTGGGCCGAGCAAGCGGAACGCATGATGTCGTCCAGCGGCGGATTTCTCCAGTACGTGCTGATGCATACGAGCGCAGCACCTTTGGATGCCTCATCCAGCAGTTTCGAGTACGCCAGCCCGAACGCTTCGTGGTTTGCGGCTGCGACGTTTTCACCCAACTTCACGACCACCAGGGAATCAGCCTGAATCAGCTTGGCCACCTGACCCGCAGAAGCAGAGTAGTTTCCGGGCTGGGCTTCCAGTCCGGAAACATTCAAGGCCAAAACCTTCGAGATGCCCAGACGCTTCGCCGTCAAGTGCACAAAGTCTGCAGCCGGCGTCGGCGCCGCCATGCCCCAATTGCCGGTCCACCCCAGTGATTCGGCAGGGGGATGGGTGACCATGCTGTTGCCGATGGCGACCACGGACCGAATGGGCGCAGTGGGCCGACAGCCCACTCCCACCACGGACAGAGACACGAGAGCCAAGACAACTCCAGACGAACCCAAACGCAAGGGAAAACGCATACTCATCCTCGTTACCGAAAAGCACGCGAATCACTTCGTGCACGCGACCAGACTCGGTCACCCCATTGCGTCACTGCTACTCGAAGCTCCAACGACGGCTTCTCCACGCCATACCAAGACAGCGCGGCCAGAACCAGCGTGATTGCGCCGGCCACGACCGTGAGCTCCATCACCGAAATGCCGGGAAAGAGCGCCACGATGACCTGTTGAACAAAAAATGCGTAGATGTAGATGCCGTAGGAACAGTCCGGAAGCCGGTTGGCCAAACGAATGGGACCACCCGGAACAAATGCCATGTAGAGGACCAGATACGGAAGGGACAGTCGGTACATCACTGTGAACGCACCTTCCGACCAGAAGCCACCTGCGACAAGTCCGAGCAGCAACAAGAAAGTCCAAGACGTGCGCATCGGAATCCGTTCGCGCAGCACGAAAAACGCCGCCCCGGCGAAAAACATGGCCCCGAGACGCACGAAGGGGGCCGACTCAGCTTCGCGAACAAAAACAATCGCACCGACCATCAAACCCGCGGACACCAGCATCAATCCGCGCTTGAACCACTTCGTTCGTAACGGCTGGCTCACCACCCATCCCAAAGCCACCCACATCATGACCATGAGGGCATACATCCTCAACTCGTATCGCAGCGTCCACAGCGACCCGTTGACGGCGTCTGAATAGGGGTTGGATGCAAACGCCCCGGGAAGCCGTCCTTCTCCTCCGAGAATCATCAGTCCGTTTCTCAACAGGTAGCGGACGACTTGCGGATCCGAGAAATACTCATCCCGACTGACAGACGTGATCAGCCCCCCCCCCGCGCCGACGACCAAGACCGTGAACAACAAGGCGATCCACAGTCCCGGGTAGATGCGCAGGGCTCTGGCGACCACAAACGCCCAAGCGCTCTGACTCTTGACAAGACTGGCGGCCACCAAAAAACCGCTCGCAATGAAAAACAAGTCCACCGCCAGGGCACCAGGGGACAAAGGTATCGCTTGGAGCCAGGGCTCGGAGAGGGGGTCACCAGATGTCAACGGGTAGCTGTGACTTACAAGCACCAGGCTCGCAGCCACCAGTCGAATCAGGTTGAGGTTATTGTCCCGCCCTGTGGACAAAGCCCCAAGTGTGGGGGTTGGCACTTTGCCCATGGCATCTCCCTGGCCGATGTTCAAGCTCATGTTTTCCGTCGAGTGTCGCCCGTGACGGCCACGCTGGGTCTTGGCACCACTGAAAGTGGTGTTGCAAAGGCAATCCGCCCCAATCTTTCACTGCGAGGCTGGGTGCCTGCCGCTTGAACAGCCCCACTGGCCCGTGTTCCTCATCGACATGCTGCCCCCGGGTTTCGGGCGGGAAGAACTGTTGCGCCGTCTCGGTCGAGCCGCCACGGCAGGCGAATCGGCGGACGGGTCCCTGCTGCTGGCGAGCGCCACACACTGCATCGGCCACCTGCGCATCAAGGAAGCTGCCGAGTGGCTGGCCGGCGTCTCCATCAAGACCGTGCAGACGATGAACCGGATCCTGGGCATCGTGGGACTCAAGCTCGGGGTGGTGGAGCAGCCGGCAGCGGACAGCGACGGCTGAGGTCGACACCGCCGGCAAGCCCCTCCGAAGGGCGATGTGCGCCACGGGATCGGCATGACAGGATCCCGCATCCGCTTGAAGCATGAGCGGTTCAGCCCCTTGCCCCTGTGTAATCAGTTGATTACAGTATGACCACATTCACGGTTCTCCAAACGGAGTCGTTTTCCGACTGGCTCGATGGCCTCAGAGATCGGAACACCCGCATCCGCCTGGTGGCCCGCCTGAAAAAAGCAGAGGCCGGTCTTCTGGGTGACGTCAAACCAGTGGGTTCAGGGGTCTTCGAGATGCGCGAGTTCTTCGGGCCCGGCTGGCGGATGTACTACACCGTAAGAGGAAGTGTGATCGTCGTGATGCTGGGAGGTGGAGACAAGTCGTCACAGTCGGCGGACATCTGCGCCGCGATCGAAGTGGCCAAGCGCCTTGAGGACTGAACCATGAGCGAGAAGATCCAGTTGTCGAGCCTGCGGCGCTTCGATGCGGCCGAGCACCTGAAAAGCGATGCGGACATCACCGAGTACCTGACCGCCATCATCGAAGAAGGCGATGAATCCCTGCTCGCTTCCGCGCTGGGCGATGTGGCCAAGGCCCGTGGCATGACGGCCATCGCCGCGTCGAGCGGCATCACGCGCGAGGCCCTGTACCGAGCGCTTCGCCCAGGTGCCAAGCCCCGCTACGACACCATCCAGAAAGTCATGAAGGCGCTCGGCTACCGGATCTCGCTGCAGAAGATTTCGGCCTGACCTGGCCTGTTTTCTTTGCGGCTGGTGGACTTGAAGTATCCCTTCCGCGCCGGCTGATCTGCTCGTCCACGAAGGACTTGAGGGTGTCGGGCTGGGAGGCGTTCATCGTGCTCATGCCTGCAGCGGAGGGAGCCCCCATCTTGGGGAATGTGGAACCTCCGTACGCAAGTTCCACAATTGCCCGCTTCCGAGGGGAATTTCACACTCCAGCCCCATTCCGCTGTTCGTGTGTCTTCCCTAGGAATGTGATGTCACCCACCCCTGCTTCCGCCGCCGGCACCGCCCGCACCCCGTGGTACCGCTCCCTCTATGCCCAGGTGCTGGTGGCCATTGCCATCGGCATCGCGCTCGGTCACTTCGCGCCCTCGCTGGGCGAGCAGATGAAACCCCTCGGTGAAGGCTTCATCAAGCTGATCAAGATGATCATCGCGCCGATCGTGTTCTGCACCGTGGTGCTGGGTATCGCGGGCATGGAGAACATGAAGAAGGTGGGCAAGACCGGCGGTCTGGCGCTGCTGTACTTCGAGGTGGTCTCGACCCTGGCGCTGATCATCGGCCTGGTGGTGGTGAACGTGGTGCAGCCGGGCTCCGGCATGCACGTGGACCCGGCCAGCCTGGACACCAAGAGCATCGCCAAGTACGTCGAGCCCGGCAAGATGAAGGGCACGGTCGACTTCCTGCTCGACATCATCCCCACCAGCGTGGTGGATGCCTTCGCCAAGGGCGAGATCCTGCAGGTGCTGATGTTCTCGGTGCTGTTCGGCTTCGCGCTGCAGAAGTTCGGCGGCAAGCACAACATCGTCTACAGCTTCATCGACAAGCTCTCGCACGTGCTGTTCGCCATCGTCGGCGCCATCATGAAGGTGGCCCCGATCGGCGCTTTCGGCGCGATGGCCTTCACCATCGGCAAGTACGGCGTAGGCACGCTGATGCAGCTCGCGCAGCTGATGGGCGCCTTCTACGGCACCTGCCTGATCTTCATCCTGGGCGTGCTGGGCACCATCGCCATGGTGCACGGCTTCTCGATCCTGAAGTTCATCAAGTACATCAAGGAAGAGCTGCTGATCGTGCTGGGCACGTCCTCGAGCGAATCGGTGCTGCCGCGCATGATGCGCAAGATGGAACACGCGGGCGCCGAGAAGTCGGTGGTGGGTCTGGTGATCCCGACGGGCTACTCGTTCAATCTGGACGGCACCTCGATCTACCTGACGATGGCCGCCGTGTTCATCGCGCAGGCCACGGACACCCCGATGAGCCTGATGCAGCAGATCACGCTGCTGGCCGTGCTGCTGCTGACCTCCAAGGGCGCAGCGGGCGTGACGGGCTCGGGCTTCATCGTGCTGGCGGCCACGCTGTCGGCGGTGGGCGGCGTGCCGGTGGCCGGTCTGGCACTGATCCTGGGCATCGACCGCTTCATGAGCGAAGCCCGCGCCCTGACCAACCTGGTGGGCAACGGCGTGGCCACGCTGGTGGTGGCCAAGTGGTGCGGCAGCCTCGACACCGAAAAGCTGGACGCCGCGCTGGTGCGTGGAGAGCCCGTGCCCGAAGGCCAGGATCCGACGCTGGAACAGGCGCTGGCCGCCGTGGGTCAGGCCCTGCCGGCCGCCGTGCACGAGGCCGCGCCCGGCGTGCGCTGACCGATCCAGACCGCGGTGCTCACATGCACCGGAGGATCCGGCCGACATCCCCAAAGGTGTCGGCCTTTTTCATGGGAAGACCCTACACCCCATCCCGTCGCTGCCGAAAACGCCGAGGTGACCTCCACCTCGCTTCGCGCTTCCACCGGCACTTCGGCCTCCCCGTTCGATCCGGCCCGATGGTCGGGTGTGCGCGCCCTGATCGCCTCCGACATGAACCGGGTCTACGGGGCCATGGGCACGACGGGCTCCCGAGGCCAGCGCCTGTTCTGGTTCCTGCTGCCCAACTGCCAGGCCATGTGGCTGTACCGGGTCTACCGCTGCCTGTACCTCAAGGGCTGGCGCAACCTGGCTTGGCTGCTGTACCTGCTCAGCGTGTACCTGACCCGCGCGGAAATCCCGCCCACCACCGAAATCGGGCACGCCTGCTTGATGGGCCATCCCACCGGCTGCCGGCTCGCGGGGCGCATCGGCGCCCGGTTCACGATCATGGGGGGCGACAGCGGCACCGGTGGCGGCATGGGCGACGAAGAACAGGATGTCGGGGGCGGCCCCGGCGTGCCCTGGATCGGCGACGACGTGATGCTGGGCGTGGGCGCGATGGTGCTGGGCCCCGTTCGCATCGGGCACGGGACACGCATCGCCCCCCGGGCGGTGGTGAGCCACGACCTGGCCGAACGCTCGCTCGTCCTGTGGGCCCGGCCGCGCGTGATGCAAGGGGGAGCGGGCGGCGATCAGACGGCGTAAGAAACAATTGGATACTTATCATCGGGGTGTTTCACGCACGCCCCGCTGAGAGTGACCATGACCGATCCCGAACGCCCCCTCGTCGACCGCCTTTTATCCCTCCATCCTGCACGCTGGTCCGATGTGTGGGGCCTCATCGCCAGCGACCGTGAACGCATGTACGGGGCCATGGGCACCCGGGGGTCGCGTGGTCAGCGCCTGTTCTGGTGGTTCCTGCCCGAGAGCCTGGCGCTGTGGTTCTATCGGATCTACCGCTGCCTGTACCTGAACGGCTGGCGCAACCTGGCCTGGCTCCTGTACCTGGCCAACGTGTACCTCACCCGCGCCGAGATCCCCCCCACGACGGAGATCGGACACTCCTGCCTCATCGGCCACCCCACGGGCTGCCGGCTGGCCGGTCGCATCGGCGCACGTGCCACGATCCTGGGCGGCGACAGCGGCACCGGCGGCGGCATGGGCGACGATGGAAAGGACGTCGGTGGCGGAGCGGGCGTGCCCTGGATCGGAGACGACGTGGTCATCGGCGTCGGGGCCCTGGTGCTGGGCCCGGTGCGCATCGGGCACGGGGTGCGGATCGGCCCGCGGGCCGTGGTGAGCGACGACCTCGCCGACGGCGCGCTGGTGATGTGGACCAAGCCCCGCGTGATGCAGGGTGGCGCCGGAACCCATCTCGTGGCGTGACGCCGCGAGAGGCTCAATCCGCCAGCAGTTCCGGATCGAGGCGGAGGGCCCACTCGCGCAAGGCCGCCGCCACCGACACCAGCCCGCCGGCCACCCAGGCCGCCAGACGCAAGGGGGTCACGGCCGGTCTGGACCGCTCGAACGACCACCGAACCCCCTGGCCCGGTGTCCAGGGTTCGACGACCAGCACCTCGCCCTGACGCACCGCCAGGCACTCGCCATCCGCCAGCACGTGGTCTTGCGTGTCTCCGTCGCGGGTGATCCAGACCCGCCCTTGTGCCACACGGTATTCACCCGCCAGCGGTGCGGTCCAGCGCCCGGCTCCTGTCAGCATCTGGGTCATATTCAGCTCCTGAAAGTGTGTGTCGATGGCGGAATCATCGGCGCAAGGCCCGCACCGATCCAATGAATTCGCGGCCCCGCATTCATAATGCAGACGCATGAATGCACCCCCCCGTCACCGCCCGCTGTCCCTGGACCACCTGCGCTGTTTCGAAGCGGTGGCCCGGCTGCTGAACTTCAGTGCCGCCGCCGAGGAGGTGCACCTGACCCAGCCGGCCGTGAGCCGGCGCATCCAATCGCTTGAAGAAGAACTGGGCTCGCCGCTGTTCCAGCGCGGCACGCGCAAGGTGGAACTCACCCAGGCCGGCCGCGACCTGTTGCGTGCCGTCGAGCCGTCGCTGGCCCGCCTCGACAGCACGGTGCGGCGCATCCGACTCAACCGAAGCCGCTCCATGGTGAGCGTGACCACCTTCGCGTCCTTCGCCTCGCTGTGGCTCATGCCCCGGCTGCCCACGTTCGAGCAGGCCCAGCCCGACACCGATCTGCGCATCTCCGCCAGCGACCGCCTGGTGGATCAGGACGACGAGGAACTGGATTTCGCCCTGCGCGCGGTGCGGCCGGGCTTTCAGCCACCGGGCAGCATTCGGCTGTTCGGTGAAGTGATCACGCCGGTCATCGGCCTGCGCCTGGCCGAAGCCGTGGCCCGAGGCGACGCCCCGCCCCTGAACACCCCCGCCGACCTCGCCCAGCACACCTGGCTGGAAATGGACGACCACTCCGTCGGGGCGGTCGACCAGGGTTGGAGCATGTGGCTGGCCGACCAGGGCATCGACGCCCTGACCCCCCACCGGCGCATCTCGATGAACTACTCGCACCAGCAAGTGCAGGCGGCGCTGTCGGGCCAAGGGGTGGCCCTGGCGCGCCTGCCCCTGGTGCACGACCTTCTGGAGCGCGGTGAGCTCTTCGAGCCCTTCGGCCCCTCCCGCCGGCGCTGGTCGGCGTGGTGCTATTGGCTGGTGCCGCTGGCCGGATCGGCCGGCAGCCACCGCCCGGAAATGGAAGCATTCACCCGCTGGATCCAGGAACAGGCCGTGCTTACACGCACCGCCATCGGCGACGTGCCCGACCCGGACACGGAAGCTGCACCGGATTGATGCAACCAGCGCATCAATCCGATGCAGACGATGCAAGCGCTCCACGCGCGGTCCGGCTTAACATCTGCTCACCTTCTCGCGCCCCATGGGGTGCACCCCCCCGATCCACCCTTCTGAGCCTCCCGACACCATGAAGCTATATGTAGGCAACAAGAACTACTCCTCCTGGTCGATGCGCCCGTGGGTGCTGATGAAGCACTTCGACCTTCCGTTCGAGGAAATCATGGTGCGCTTCGACAGCTTCGAAGCGGATTCGACCTTCAAGACCACGCTCGCCCCCGTCTCGCCCACCGGCAAGGTGCCGGTGCTGGTGGCGGACGACGGCCTCGTGGTGTGGGACACCCTGGCCATCGCCGAATACCTGGCCGAGCTCTACCCGGAAAAGGGCCTGTGGCCCCGCAACGCCGCACACCGGGCCCGCGCTCGCTGTGTGTGCGCCGAGATGCACTCGGGTTTCGGGGCCCTGCGCAACCACTGCGCACAAAACATCGAGGCCCATCTGCCGGAGATCGGGGCGCGGCTGCTGGCCGAGCACCCCGCGCTGCAGGCCGACCTGGACCGGCTGTTCCAGCTGTGGTCCGAATGCCTTCAGCTCAGCCGCGGCCCCTTCCTCTTCGGGCGCTTCAGCATCGCCGACGCCTACTTTGCGCCCGTGGTGGGCCGGCTGCGCACTTACGGCCTGCCGGTGCCGGAGTCCCTCCAGAGCTATGTCGACGCGGTGTGGACGTCGCCCGGCGTGGCCGCCTGGGTGGCCGACGCCCTGCACGAACAAGAGTTCATCGCGTTCGAGGAGCCGTACCGCACGGCACGCTGAGCGCGAAATCGCAGGTCCGAAAACGGCGAGCGCATGGGGCGGTCCTGCCCATAATCGCCGACATGAAGCCGATCGACCCGTCCCGCTCCGCTCCGTCCGAGGCCATCGAGACGGGCTTGGGGGAGTGGCCGCCGCAGGTCGCCTACTCGGCCTGGAAAGCCCGTGACGCCCGGCTGGACGGCCGGCTCTTCGTGGGCGTCACGTCCACGGGCATCTATTGCCGGCCGGTCTGCAGGGTGCGCCTGCCCCGGCTGGAGAACTGCCGGTTCTTCCGGTGGGCAGCCCAAGCCGAAGAAGCCGGTTTTCGTCCCTGCCTGCGCTGCCGCCCCGAACTGGCGCCTGGGCTCTCCCGCGTGGACATGCCGTCTGAACTGGCCTGGGCCGCCGTGCGACGCCTGGATGCCGGAGCACTGGATCACGGATCCTTGCCCACCCTCGCCGCCCGCCTGGGGGTGACCGACCGGCACTTGCGCCGCGTGTTCCAGCGCACCTTGGGTCTCAGCCCCGTGGCCTACGCCCAGACCCGCCGCCTGCATCTGGCCAAGCAGATGCTGTGCGACACCTCGCTCGACATCACGCAAATCGCCTTTGCGGCCGGGTTCTCCAGCCTGAGGCGCTTTCACGCTGTGTTTCTCCAGCACTACCGCGTCCCCCCCAGCGAATGGCGGCGTCACCGCCGTCCCACTGCCACCAACGCCCCCACACCGGAGGCGGTGCCAACGCCCGGGTGGGGTTTCTCGCGCACCTACCGGCCGCCCCTGGACGCCCAGGCCCTGATGGGTTTCCTGGATGCGCGCGCGATTCCGGGCGTGGAGCGGGTAGAACGTGACGGCAGGGAAGGCCCCCACTACACCCGCACGCTGAGGCTGTCCGGCACGGGGGGCACGGTCCTCACCGGCTGGGTCCGGCTGCACCTCGACACGTCCCGCCATCGGGCGCGGGTCGAGGTGTCCGACGGCTTGCTGCCCATGCTCCCCGCCGTGCTGGCGGCCGCCCATCACACCGCGGACCTGAACGCCGACCCCGACACCATCGCCGCCGCCCTCGGACCCCTCGCCCAGGACGCCCCGGGACTGCGGGTGCCGGGCGGCTTCGACGGGTTTGAGCTGGCCGTACGGGCCATCCTCGGGCAGCAGGTCAGCGTGCGCGCGGCGCGCACCCTGGCCCTGCGGCTGGTGTCCGCCCTGGGCGAGCCGGTCGAAACGCCCTGGCCCGACCTGAACCGGCTGTTTCCGGGCCCTGCCCAGCTGGCTGCGGCCGACGCCTCCGCCCTGGGCGCGCTGGGTCTGGTTCGCTCACGCGTGAAGGCGATCCAGGCCCTGTCTCACGAGGTACTCGCAGGCCGGATCGATCTGCAGCCCGGCGCCCCGGTCCCTGAAACCCTGTCCGCCCTGGAGGCCCTGCCTGGCATCGGCCCCTGGACGGCTCGCTACATCGCCCTGCGCGCATTGGGCCACCCCGATGTCTGGCTGAGCGGCGACGGGGTGCTGCGCAAGGTCTTGCAGGTCGGGCGGGACACCGAAGCCGAAGCCATTGCCGAGGTGTGGCGCCCCTGGCGCTCATACGCTGTGCTGCACCTCTGGCGCCGGGCCGGCCCCACCTCCGCAGGACTTTTCAGCCCCGCCACAGGAACTTCCACATGACGTCAACCCACACCACCGCACGCCCGCTCCCCGTGCACTGGTGCCGACTCGAGACGCCGTTGGGCCCCATGGTCCTGGCGGCCACGTCGGCCGGACTGTGCGGGGCCTGGTTCGAAGACCAACGCCATTTCTCCGGGATCCAGACGGCTTGGACGCTGCAGCCCGACGATGCGCTGCTCCGCCTCGCCCGCACACAGCTGGACGCCTGGTTCCAGCGCCGGCGCACCGCCTTCGAGTTGCCGCTGGCGCCCCAAGGCACGGCGTTTCAGCAGCGGGTGTGGGCCGCGCTGCAGACGATCGAGTGCGCCCAGACCGCCAGTTACGGCCAACTGGCCACGTCACTGGGCCGGCCCACCGCAGCCCGTGCCGTGGGGGCCGCCACAGGCCGCAACCCCTGCAGCATCGTGATCCCATGCCACCGCCTGTTGTCCGGCGGTGGCGCCCTGACCGGCTATGCAGGAGGCCTGGCGCGCAAGCGCGCCCTGCTCGCTTTTGAACAAGGCGCCCCCTGGCCCTGAGGCACGCCGTCAGGGCCAGCCGTCCGGCTCACACCTGGGGGGACAAACCATCCGCCAACGCCTGCCGATAAGCCCGCCACGCCGGCACCAGGCTCGCCAGAGATCCCGCGGTCAACACGGCAGCCATCCACAACCACTCTCCGGTGCGCGGCCAGGTCCAGGGCAACACCAGCCCTCCGGCGTCCAGCAGCCATGGGCCGAGCGCCCACAGCCCCAAGCCCAGCAAGCCCGCCCCCAGGGTCACGCCTGCGAACGTGACCAGAAAGCCTTCCAGGCCCAGCAGCACGAAAATCTGGCCTGGCGCAGCCCCGACGGCCCGCAACACCGCCAACTCGCGCCGCCGCTCGCCGAGGCCGGCCAGCACAACCGCCACCAACCCGGCGAGGCTCACGATGGCCACCAGCACGCTCATGGCCTGCAGGGCCTGCTCACCCGCCCCCACGACCGTCCACAGTTCGTCAAGCGCCACGCCCGGCATCACCGCCATCAGCGGCTCCTCGGCAAAGGCGGAGATCGCCCGCTGCACGCCAAACACCCGCCCGCGCGACGTCAGCCCCACCAGGACGGCGGTGACGGTGCGCGGCGTCAGGTCCTGCCCCAGCGCCTGCTCGGCCGACACGGACTGCCCGGGCCACCGGGCCCCGCCGGTCCAGTCTACGTGCAGGGCCTCGATGCCCTCAAGCGGCACATGGACCGCCCGGTCCACCGGCGTGCCCGTCGGCGCCAGAACCCCCACGACGGTGAACGGTTTGTCGGCGTGGTCATTTTCCCGAAGGGCCCCGTCGCCATGGCTCAAGACCACCTGCGCTCCCGGTGCCAGGTCCAGCCGGCGGGCCACCTCGGCCCCCAGCACCGCTTCGTAGACACCGTCACGCCCCGACGCAAAAACCCGCCCCTGAGACCACCTCAGCGGCTGTTGTGCGCCAAAGCGGTAGTGTTCAAAAAAGCCTCCCGTCGTGCCCACCACCGCGAAACCGCGGAAGCTGTCCCCCAGGGCGATGGGCACGGTCCACGCCACCCCCCGCATCCCGGCCAGGGCCTGAGCGCTGTCCCATCGCATGTTGTTCGTGGCACTGCCCAGGTGGAACACGGCATACAGCAGGAGCTGCACCGGCCCCGTGCGGGCTCCGACGATCAGATCGGTGCCCGAAATGGCCTGCGCGAAGTTCTCCCTCACCTGGTGGCGCAGCCGCTCGATGCCCAGCAGCAGCAGCGTCGACAGGGCGATCGAGGCCACCACCAACCCCAGCGTGCCACGCCGGCTCCAGGCACTCTGGCGGGCCAGACGCCACAACGCACTCATGAGTCCCCCTCCCGTTGCAACGCGCGCAGATCGACACGCCGGCCAAAGGCCGCGGCCAGCCGGGCGTCGTGGCTCACGAACAGCAGCGCGGTGCCGCTGGCCTCGCAGCAATGCCGCAGCAGCGCCATGAACGCGGCACAGTGGTCGGCGTCCAGGGCCGAGGTGGGCTCGTCGGCAATGACCAGCTCCGGCTGCCCGATCAGCGCACGCACGGCCGCCACACGCTGCTGCTGCCCCACCGACAGGTGCGCGGCCGGCCGCCGCCAGGACGACTCGGGCAGCCCGACGATCGACAGCAGCCGTGTCGCCTCCTGCGTCCAGGCCGATTCGCCCCGCGTGACACGCGTTTGTTCCCCCCCCGCAGGAGCGGCATTCCCCTGCACGACGGCGTCCGGAGCCCGCAGGTCCCCCTGAGCGACCCACCGTTCACAGCGCGCGGCGCGGAGAGCCGAAAACCGGCAGGGCAGCAGCACGTTGTCGAGCACCGAGGCATAAGGCAGCAGGTTGAACTGCTGAAAGATGTAGCCGACGTGATCGGCGCGGCGGCGGTCGCGCGCCGCCGGCCCCAGTTCGCGCCAATCCCGACCGAGCAGCGACACGTGCCCGGCATCCGGCAGCAACACTCCCGCGCACATCGACAACAACGTGCTCTTGCCACACCCACTTGGGCCATGGAGAAACACCGATTCGCCCGCTGCCAGTGTCAGGCCGGAAACCGACAGGCCCGGCCCAGCGCCTCCCGGCCAGCCAAAGCGCACGCCCTGCACGTCCAGCACCGGCGGGGTTTCCCCGTGGGAAGCGTCCACTGCCGCACCCAACGGGCGAATCACGGGGCTCATCGGCGCCAGACCACCACCGGGCGCTGTCCCCGCTGGATCACCTGCCGGAACTGTCCGGCGCCCGCCACCCCTTGCAGCTCGATGCGGCGAACCCGCGTGAAGTGCTGCATCAGGCCCGACAGGTCCACCGACGCCAGCGCCTGGGCGCGCGCGCAGGAGAACACCAGGGTGGCCTCCAGATCCGCATGGGCCGACGCACCGGACGGCCGGTCCGTGGCCGCCGCCGTCAACACCGGCGCCTCCACTTCGGACGACACGAGCGTGCACTGCCCCTGGGGATCCGGCGCGACCAGCCCCCGCCCCGAGCGCCAGACGCTCAGGAGCTTTTCCGCCGCCTGCTTTTCAGCCGCAGAGCGGGGAGCGCGCTCAAACCCGAGGAAATTGTCCAGGGGGGCCTCCTCCACCGACAGCGTGAGCCGTTCACCTTCCAACACCAGGGTCATCGGCAGGACCCCATGAACGTGGGCCGCCGCGTTCGCCGATGTCCGTCCACGGGCCTCGGCGTGACCGTGGTCGTGGTGACCTTCCGCAGCCCACGCCGGCACCACCAGCGCGACACCCAGCAACGCGCCCCACCACCGCCCACGACGACCGACAGGCCCGGACAGGATTCGCTCGACCGCACACCACAGACTCGACATCGGATTCACCGCACACCTGCTTTCTTGGTAATGAGAATTCATTCCCAATAATAAACCAAGTCACACGGCACAATAGCGCCATGGAACGCTCGACCCGACAGCGCACCGCCATCCGCGACGCCATCCACGCCGCCCAGCGCCCCCTCACCCCGCACGAAGTGCTGGCGGCGGCGCAGGCGCAGGTGCCTGCCCTGGGCTTGGCCACCGTCTACCGCAACCTCAAGCTGCTGGTCGACGAAGGCGATGTGCATGCCGTGACCCTGCCAGGTGAAAACGCCCGCTACCAGGCGGCCCGCCACGAACACCACCACCACTTCCGCTGCACCCGGTGCGAACGGGTGTTCGTCGTGCACGGCTGCCCGGGCGACCTGGCACACCTCGCCCCGGCGGGCTTCCAGGTGGAACACCACGAACTCACCCTTTACGGACAATGCCGGGACTGCGCCGGTGACGCGAACCGCCAGACCGTCCCCCACCCCGTCCCGGTGAATTCCCCGGGCGGATGCGACCACACGGGCGGCTGAACCCTCTGCACACCGGTCGCTCAGTTCAAAGGCGCACACCCAGCGCCTCGGCCAACGTGCGGGCGTTGTGCGCGTAGAACTTCAGGAAGGTATCGGCGACGGTGCCCGGTGCCGACAGGGCGTCTGAGTACAGCGTGCCGCCCACCACCGCTCCGGCCTCGTCGGCCAGCCGCCGGATCAGGCGGGGATCGCTGATGTTCTCGATGAACACCGCACGGGCGTGCTGCCTGCGCAACTGTTGCACGAGCCGCGCCACAGCCGCGGCCGATGCCTCGCCCTGGCGATTCCACCCCTGGACAGCCAGAAACTCGATTCCCCAGGCCTGGCCAAAGTATCCGAAGGCATCGTGCGTCGTGACGACACGGCGGCGTTCGGGCGGCACCTGCGACAACCAGCCACGCACCTGCTGCTCCAGCGCATCGAGCCGGCGGAGATAGTCCTGCCGGCGGCCTTCGAAGACCGGGCGCGCCACCGGCCGGGCACGCGCCAGCGCCTCGGTCACGTTGTGCACGTAACGGCGCACATGGGCCAGGTCCTGCCACGCATGCGGATCGACCTCACGCCCCAGCCGACGCGGCGACAGGCCCTCGCTGGCCACGATCACCGGCCCACGGAACCCGCTGGTGCGCACCAACCGGTCGATCCAGCCTTCAAAGTGCAGGCCGTTGGCCACCACCACGTCGGCCTGGGCCAGTCGACGCACGGCCTGCGGCGTGGGCTCGAAGGCATGCGCATCGCCGTCGGGGCCAACGAGCGTCTGCACCTGCACCCACGGCCCCCCCAGCTGTGCGACCCAGTCGGCCAGAATCGAGAAAGTGGCCACCACCCGCAGCGGCGCCCCACCGGCGGGGGACAGATCACGGTCCTCGACAGGCGAAGCGCCAATGGCCACCGACGGCGACAGCCCCCCCATCCCGCCACAAGCCAGGATCGGCAAGGTTCCCAAGCCCCGCACCCAGGTTCTGCGCACGCGGTCCATCCGACGGTCTTTCATCTCATCTCCCTTGCGGTGGTTCAGGCTTCCCGGTGCGAACGGCGGCGCCACCAGCGCCAGAACAGCCCGTCGTGGGCCCCGCCCACCAGCGACACCGCGTATCCCCCACCCGCCACCAGCACGATGGCGGGCCCCGACGGCCACTCCAGATGGAAGGACAACAGCAGCCCCACCACCGCACTCAGCACCGCCAGGCCCATGGCCGCCAAGGCCTGACTCCACACCTGAGCCGCCCAGAAGCGGGCCGACGTGGCCGGCAGCATCATCAGCCCCACCGCCATCAAGGTGCCCATGGCCTGAAACCCCACCACCAGCTGACCCACCGACAGCACGGTCAGCACCGCGTACATCCATCCCCCCCGCCCGCCTACGGCACGCAGGAACCCGGGATCAAAACTCTCCAGCACCAACGGCCGCCAGACCACGGCCAGGATGAGCAGCGTCGCGCTGCTCACCGCGGCGATCCCGCGCAAGGCCGCTTCGTCGACCGCCAGGATGCTGCCGAACAGGATGTGCATCAGATCCACGCTGTTGCCCCGGGACGAGATCATCAGCACCCCCAGCGCCAGCGCGATGAGGTAGAGCGCCGCGTAGCTCGCGTCTTCACGCTGGCCCGTCAAGCGGGTGACCCCCCCCGCCAGCATCGCCACCAGCAGCGCTGCAGCCGCCCCGCCCAGGCTCATCGCACTGACCGAGAACCCCGCCACCATGAACCCGAGGGCTACCCCCGGCAGCAAGGCGTGCGCCATCGCGTCGCCCATCAGGCTCATGCGGCGCAGCACCAGGAAACAGCCCAGCGGCGCGCTGCCCACGCCCAACGCGAGGGCCGCCACCAGCGCCCGGCGCAGGAAGGCAAAATCGACAAAGGGTTGCCACAACAGCGCAGCCGCCGTCTCGAACAGGGACATGGAAGCTCCGGTCAGGCGGCGCGGGCGCAGCGCGGCGCGCTTTCGTCCCAGGTTTCGGCCATGCGGCGGGCCGCGAACAGGTGTTCGGCCTGCAGCACCTCAGCCGTCGGGCCCCAGGCCACGCAGCGGCGAGCCAACAGCAGCGCCCGCTCGAAATGGGCCCGCACCTGGTCGAGGTCGTGCAGCACCGCGATCACGGTGCGCGCCTGCGCATGCCAGCGCTGCACGACAACCAGCAGGTCGGCCGTGGTGCGGGCGTCGATGGCGTTGAACGGTTCGTCCAGCAAGATGATGTCGGCGTCCTGCAGCAGCACGCGGGCGAACAGCAAACGCTGAAACTGCCCCGCCGACATTTCGCTGATCAGGCGGTGCTCGAAGCCCGTGAGACCGACCGCCGCCAACGCCGCCTCCACCTGGCCACGCTGCGAAGCCCGCAGCCCTTTCCACCACCCCAGGTCGGACCACAGCCCCATGGCCACCACGTCGATGACGCGCACGGGAAAGGTCCGGTCGATCTGCGACTGCTGGGGCAGATAGGCCACACGCAGACCCTCGGCGCGCTGCACACGGCCCTGCACTGGGCGGACCTCGCCGGTCAGGGCCCCCATCAGGCTGCTCTTGCCGGCCCCGTTGGGCCCGACCACCGCCGTGAGCGAGCCGCGTTCGAAGGCCCCGCTGACGTGGTGCAGCGCCGGGTGCCCCCGATAGGCCACGGTCACGTTGTCGAGCACCAGCGCCGCATTCGAGCCGACGGAGGGTGTGGCCGCCGAGCCTCCCCGCGAGGACGCGCAAACCTCTCCGGGTGCATGCACTGCACTCATCCGGCCCACCCGACCAGCGCCCAGATCAAGGCCGACAGCACAAAAGCGAGCGCCAATCTCGGGCCGATTCCGATCAGCATGCGGCACTCCGGACACGGGTCGTCGAGAGAAGGAGGTTCATGCCTTAATGATAATGCACTGTCATTTGCGATGCACAGCGCATGACCCGCGTCAGCCTGGGGCCAAGCCGTCACGCCACCGCCCGCCGTCGCACGATACGCTTGGTGCATGAGGCACACCGATCCGATCCGCGCCCCGCACACGGCCGAAACCGAGGCCTTGGCCCGTCACTGGCAGGTCGATCTGCACACGGGCCTGCCCCTTCAGGAGGTCGAGCCACGACGGCAGACCCACGGACCGAACCGCCTGCCAGAAGGCCAGGCCCAACCGCTGTGGCGCCGCCTGATCGAGCCGTTCGCCGACTTCATGGTGCTCGTCTTGCTGGCCGCCGCCGCCGTGGCAGTGGCCATGGGCGAGTGGACGGATGCCGCGGTAATCGTCGTGATCGTCGTGCTCAACGCGGTGATCGGCCTGGTGCAGTCCTGGAAGGCCGATCAGGCGCTGCTCGCGTTGCGCCAACTCTCGGTCACCCACGCCCAGGTGCGGCGCGACGGCCACTGGCACCAAGTGGATGCGGACGATCTCGTGCCCGGCGACGTCGTGCGCCTGGAAGCCGGGGCGCAGGTGCCCGCCGACCTGCGGCTGCACCAGGTGGCCCAGTTGCGGATCGACGAATCGGCGCTGACCGGCGAGTCGGTCACGGTCGACAAGCACACGCAGCCCTTGCCCCCCGGCGAGCACGCCCTGGGAGACCGGCTGAACATGGCGTTCCGTGGCACGCTGGTCACCCACGGCGCCGCGGAAGGCCTGGTCGTGGCCACAGGCGAGCACACCCAGATCGGCCAGGTGGCCGGCCTTCTGGGCAGCACCCAGGCCCGCGCCACGCCCCTTCAGCGGCGTCTGGCCCGCTTCGGAAAACGCATGTCTGGCGTCGTGCTGGCCATCTGCGCGCTGATGTTCGCCATCGGCGTGCTCCGGGGCGAGCCGCCGTGGGTCATGGCCCTGACCGCCATTTCCCTGGCGGTGGCTGCCATACCCGAGGCGCTGCCCGCCGTGGTGACTGTGCTGCTGGCCCTGGGTGCCCGCCGCATGGTGCTGGGCCAGGCCCTGGTGCGGCGCCTGCCCGCCGTCGAGACGCTGGGCTCTGTCAGCACCATCTGCTCCGACAAGACCGGCACGCTGACCCTCAACCGCATGCAGGTGCGCCACACCCTCGAAGCCGCGCCCGAACTTCGGGACGAACTCTGGCGTGCCGCGCAGCTGTGCAACGACGCCCAACCGGTCCCCGACACCCCGGGACGCTGGCTCGGAGACCCCACGGAAACCGCTTTGCTGCAAGGTGCGGCAGAGGCCGGGGCCCCGGAGCTGCAGGGCGTGCGGCTGTCTTTTCCGCGCACGCACGAGTGGCCCTTCGACGCCGATCGCAAGCGCATGACCACCCTGCACCGGCTCGATCACGGCGGCCTGACCCTGACCAAGGGAGCCCCGGAACAGGTGCTCCCCCACTGCGTCGACATCGACCTGGACGCCTGGTCGGCCCAAGCCCGAGAACTGGCCCAGCAGGGGCTGCGCGTGCTGGCCCTGGCGCAACGGACGTGGCCTCAGGCACAGCCGCAAACGCCCCGCCATGCGACCTCCCACGAACCGTTGTGCCCGCACGGCTCGCCGACTGGACTCGACGCCGGCACCGTCGAGTCCGGCCTGCAGTTGCTTGGCCTGATCGCGCTCGAAGATCCGCCCCGCCCCGAAGCCCGGGCGGCCGTGGCCGAGTGCCTGGCCGCCGGCATCACACCGGTCATGATCACCGGAGACCACCCGGCCACCGCGTGGGCGATTGCCCGACAGTTGGGCATCGTTCCGGACGACCCCGGCCCGCCGCACCGGGTCCTCACGGGCATCGAACTGGCCGGCATGGACGACGCCGCGCTGTCTCGCGCCGTGGCCGATGTGCGCGTCTACGCCCGTGTCGATCCGGCGCAGAAGATCCGCATCGTCCAGGCGCTTCAAGCCCTCGGGGCCTTCGTGGCCATGACCGGCGACGGGGTCAACGACGCCCCGGCGCTCAAGGCTGCAGACATCGGCGTGGCCATGGGTCGTGGCGGCACCGACGTGGCCCGCGAGGCTTCAGCACTGGTGCTGCTCGACGACCACTTCGCCACCATCGTCACCGCCGTGCGCGAAGGTCGGCGCATCTTCGACAACATCCGCAAGTTCGTGCGCTACGCCCTCACCGGCAACTCCGGCGAGATCTGGACGCTGTTCCTGGCTCCGCTGCTGGGCCTGCCCATTCCGCTGCTGCCGCTGCACATCCTGTGGATCAATCTGGTCACCGATGGCCTGCCTGGCCTGGCGCTGGCGGCCGAGCCCGCCGAGCCGGGCATCATGAAGCGTCCGCCACGCCCGCCCCAGGAGAGCCTGCTGGCCCATGGCCTGTGGCAGCACGCGCTGCTGCTGGGCCTGCTCATGGCGGGGCTGTGCCTGGGCCTGCAGGCCTGGACGGTGCATCGGGGCGACCCGCATGGCCAGACCATGGTGTTCACCGTGCTCACGCTCGCACAGATGGCGCACATCCTGTCCATCCGCTCGGAAACCGTGCCGATCTGGCGTCTGGCCTGGCGCAGCAACCTGCCGCTGACGGCTTCGGTGGCGCTGACCTTCGCGCTTCAGATGGCCGTCATCTATGCGCCGCCCCTGCAGGCACTGTTTCACACCCAGGCGCTGACCCTGCCCGAACTGGGTCTGTGTCTGGCTGCGGCCGCGCTGGTGGCGCTGGCTTCGGAAACCGAGAAGGCGTGGCGCCGACGTCGCGTGCCGGCCAGGGCATGAGCAGCGCCTGCGCCATGTACACGGCCCCCTCACCATAGGACGACAGGGCCGAGCGTGCGCGGTCGTCCAAAGCGGTGACGGGCCGATATCCCAGCCGCTGCCACCATCCCTGGCTGCCCTGCACCGACACCAGCGCGGAATGGCCGCAGCCCCCGCGCACCGCCTCGTGCAACGCCCGAGACACCAGCCGGGGTCCCAGGCCCATCCCCGCGGCCCGAGGGGCCACCGCCAGGTCGTGCAAATAAAGCGTGTCGCCCTCGGGATTCGGCCGAAAGCCTGCTCCCAGGGTCGTCAGGCACCCCAGTTCGCTGCGGTACCCCACCAGATACGCCACCACCGTTCCGTCGGACACCGCCACCCAGCCGGTGTCCGGACTGGCGTGCCAGCGCTGCGTCAACACCTCCAGCGGTTCCAGAAACGCCGGCCCGTAACATGCGGACTGCACGGCCATCACCCCCGGGAGGTCGGCCGCGTCCATCGCTCGCAAAACCATCATCACAAAAAACGGCGGCCCACAGGCCGCCGCAGTCACACCAGGGCCGGCATTGTCGCCGCCCCGGCCGGGTTCTGCCCTCCTTCAGAACCGGTGGCGCAGCCCCAGCGCAAAGCTGTTCGCATCCGCTCCGGCCGAGGCCGTCACCCCGCCCAGGAAACCGTTGCCGCCCGGACCGGCTTGGCCCAGTCCCGTGTTCACGTAACGGGCCACCACGGCGCTGATGTCCGTGCGCTTGGACAGTGCATGGGAATAACCGACCCCGTACGAAGTGCTGTCGGCGTTGGAGGCACGCCGGTCATCCAGCTTGCTGTAGGTCACGTACAGGGTGTGGGCGCCGATGGGCATGCGGTAACCGACGTGGTACAGCCGGGCCTCCTGCTTGAGCGCTTCGGTGTACGCCCCTTGGACCAGCGCCGCCACCGTGGCCGACGCCCCCTGCGCCACCAGGGCCGGCGCGATCGTGGACAGGCCGGTCGGGTGATCGTCCTTGAACGACGCCACCATCAGGTGGGCCGTGCCGGGCCCGGCATCCAGCGTGCCCCCCACGACCGCGGCCGTCAGCGACTTCTCGCCCAGTTCGTTGTTGCGGGTGTTGTAGCCCAGGCCGACCGAATAGCCCTTGCCGGTGTACTTGGCATTCAGACCGTACAGGCGGCTGGCCGAGGTGCCGGACGAGGACTCGCCGAAACCATACATCAGGGCCGCCGAGAACCCGTCGAGCGCGATGCGGTAGGCCAGTGCATTGCTGACCCGGATGTCAAAGCCCGCCGGCAGGCTGGCCAGTTGCCCCGCAGCCAGGGCCGACTGCGTGCCCGTGGTGTCGAATCCGGCGGCTACTTCGTAGGCCGGGGTGTACTGGCGCCCCCCCAGGATGGCCCCCACCGGTGTCACGAGACCCAGGAAGGCTTGGCGATCGAAGAACGCTCCGTTGGTGTTGACCCCGACCGAATTGCCCAGCGTGGCGGCCACGCCTGTGACCGCAGACTGCAGTGCCGAGGGCAGGCCCAGCAGCGTGGCGCTGGTCAGCCGGTCAGGCAGTTGGGTACCCGAGGGGGGGCGATTGCTGAGCGTGCCGTTGTCGGCCTCCAGCCGGCTCTCCAGCACGAAGAAAGTCTTGTAGCCGTCGCCCAGGTTCTCACTGCCTTTGAACCCCAGGCGCGAGCCTTCCATGAGGCCGCTCGACAACATCGTCTTGGAGCCCCCGAGCAAGCCGCTGACGTGGTGGATGCCCACGTCCACCAGCCCATACATCTGGACCCCCTCATCGGGCACTTGCGCGTGCGCGGCCCCACAGGCCAGCGCGATCAGGGACAAGGCAAACGTTCGTTTCATGTTCTGTCTCCGTTCACTCTCAGGTGGAATCCTCGTCAAGGACGATGCAATTGACGCACAAAGTCGGCCCCAAGGGGGAGAGGTGGACACCGCGTTTTCCCCAGAACCCGTGACAACCCCACCACACAGTCGCCCGGAACCGACACGGACAACCCGGGCACAACCGGCTCATCGCCCGAACCGACCGGGATGCCAGAACAGGAACTTGGCGTAGATGTCCACATCCTTGGTCTCGCGCAAGAAGACCAGGGCCACGACAAACGTCATCGCGGCAATGGCGATGGGGTACCACAGCCCGTGGTAGATGTCCCCATGGCTGGCCACCATGGCAAAGGCGAAGGTCGGCATCAGCCCACCGAACCAGCCGTTGCCGACGTGGTAAGGCACGCTCAGCGCCGTGTAGCGGATGCGCGTGGGAAACAGCTCGACCAGCAACGCCGCCAGCGGGCCGTAGACCATGGTGACCAGCAGCGCCAGGACAAACAGCAGGCCCACCACCTGAACACTGCGGATGCCGGCGGGATCGGCCTTCTCCGGATACCCGGCGGCCCGCACCAGGGCCTTCACCTGCGACTGGAAGGCCTGCACGGTGGCTTCGGCGGGCGGCGTGCGCCGTCCCGTGGAGAGGTCCAGCTCGGCGTTGGGCACCTCCAGCGTCTGGGATCCCACGGTCAGTTGTGCCGCCTTGCCCGAAGGCAGGTCTTCGCGCACATGGCTCACCCCCTGGCCGGCCAGAACCCGGCGCACGATGTCGCAGGCCGAGGTGTCGGCCTCTTCCCGGGCGAGGGGATTGCCCTGGAAAGAACAGGTCATCGGATCGGCCTGGACGACGATGCGCTGGGTCTGCATCGCGTGCGCCAGGGCGGGATTGGCCGCTTCGGTGAGCGCCTTGAACAGCGGCATGTACCCCACGCAGGCCAGCGCCAGGCCGGCCAGCAGCACCGGCTTGCGTCCCACCCGGTCCGACAGCGCGCCGAAGACCACAAAAAACGGGGTGGCCAGTGCCAGCGCCGTGGCGAGCAGCAAGCTGGCGGTGCCGTTGTCCACCTTCAACACGCTGGTCAGGAAAAACAGGGCGTAGAACTGGCCCGTGTACCAGACGACCGCCTGCCCGGCCACCACACCGAACAGCGCCAGCAGCACGACGCGCAGGTGTTTCCATTGACCGAAACACTCCGACAGCGGCGCCTCGGACACCTGCCCCTCACGCTGCATGCGGGCAAACGCCGGGGACTCGTCCATGGTCCGGCGCATCCACACCGACACCCCCAGCAACACGGCCGAGAACAGGAACGGCAAGCGCCAGCCCCACTGCGAGAAGGCCTCTTCGCCCCCCAGCCAGCGGGTGCCGGCGATCACCATCAGGGCCAGGAACAGACCCAACGTGGCGGTGGTCTGGATCCAGGCCGTGTAGGCGCCACGGCGCTGCTGCGGGGCGTGTTCGGCCACGAAGGTCGCCGCCCCGCCGTACTCCCCGCCCAACGCCAGGCCCTGCACCATGCGCAAGCCCACCAGCACCGCGGGCGCCAGCCATCCCAGCGTCTCGTAGGTCGGCAGCAGCCCCACGGCCACCGTGGACAGGCCCATCAACACGATGGTGATCAGGAACGTGCGCTTACGCCCCACCGTGTCGCCCAGCCGCCCGAACAGCGCCGCCCCCAGGGGCCGCACCAGAAAGCCGGCCGCAAACGCCAGCAAGGCGAACAGGAAACTCGACGTCGCCCCCAGGCCTGAAAAGAACTTCTGCGCAATCACGGTGGCCAGCGCGCCATACAGGTAGAAGTCATACCACTCGAACACCGTGCCGAGCGAGGACGCCAGCAGGAGCTTGCGGTCTTCGGGGGTGAGGCGGCGGGTGTCCTCGTCGACAGGGGCTTCGAGCACGGAGGCATCAACGGGATAGGGGCGCATGGGAAAGTCCGTCTCAGGGTAGGAGGAAGGCGGGCCTGGGGCTCAGGCCCCGCTCAGAGCCAGCGCAGCAGGTCCTGGGGAGCGCATTCGCGGGCGGCCGGCAGGGCCTGGGCGCCCTGCACCGCACGCTGCAGCACGTGGCGGGTGCCGACCACCCCAAAGGCCTCGATGAGCGCGTCCTGCAGCGCGCCCATGAGGCGGCGCAGGTCGGACATCGGCAGTTCCAGGTGCCAGTCCTGAGCCTCGGGCTTCGACCAGGCCTGCTGCACCCGGGCCAGCACCGAAGCGGACCACGACAGCGTCGACACCCGGCCAAGCACCGATTGCGCCACGGCCGCGGGCGCTTCCGGGTGCAACCGCGTCACCTGGGCCAGGATGTCACGCGTGAGGTGGGCAAACATCGTCACGGCCGCCGCCTCGATGGCCAGGGACACCGGCACCACCCCAGGCAAGGGTGTCACCGTCGCGACGGGTGCCGCAGGCGCGGGCGCGGACACCGCAGCCTGCACGGCCCCCCCCGGCGACCGGACGAGCACCGGTGCAGCAGGCGCGCGCCCCTGCGGCCAGGGATCGGCCGGCAGCGTCTCCGGCAGGGCCTGAACCGCCTGGAACAACTGGGCATACAGCCGTTTGCGCAGCGGGGGGTCCCAGTCGTGACGCTGGCCCAGCTCGTCGACAAAACGGATCAGCGTGCTGACGGCGTTGTCACGCACGGTCTGGGCCTGCAGCAGCAGGGCCTGCTGAAGGGCATCGGCGTCGAGCCAAGGCTCAAGCACCTGGAGGGCCGCACGGCGGCGTAGGCTTTCGGTGGTCATGGAACGGTCACAGAGTTGTCCCGATTCCAACCAAGGAGACCCGCAACGCCTCGCGGGTAAACCCGAAATTCCCCCGAGTCCCGGGGCCGTCCTCCCCCCGGACGCACGAAACCAGGGGCGCTGCTAGGATCGCCCGCATGAGCTCCGTCCTCCCAGACCCCTCCACCCTCTTGGCCATCGAAGAGGGTCGCCCGGTGTCACAGCGCATCCGCGAGCGCCTGAAGGCCGCCCAGCAGCGCTTCCACGCCAACGACAACATCAGCGCCTACATCGAGCCCGGCGAGCTGGAAGCCCTGCTCGACGAGGTGCAAGGCAAGCTCTCGGGTGTGCTCGAAAGCCTGGTGATCGACACCGAGAGTGACCACAACACCCAGGACACCGCCCGGCGCGTGGCCAAGATGTACCTGCAGGAGGTGTTCCGGGGTCGCTATGTGGCGCCTCCCGAGGTCACGGAGTTTCCCAACGTCGAGCACCTCAACGAGCTGATGATCGTCGGGCCGATCACCGTGCGCAGCGCCTGCTCGCACCACCTGTGCCCGATTGTCGGCAAGCTGTGGATCGGCGTGATGCCCAACGAGCACTCCGCGCTGATCGGACTGTCGAAATACGCCCGGCTGGCCGAGTGGATCATGAGCCGCCCCCAGATCCAGGAAGAAGCCGTCACCCAGGTGGCCGATCTGCTCAACGACAAGATGCAGCCCGACGGCCTCGCCGTGGTCATGGAGGCCGACCATTTCTGCATGGGCTGGCGCGGCGTACGCGACCTGGAATCGAAGATGATCAACAGCGTGATGCGCGGATCGTTCCTCAAGGACCCGAACCTGCGCCGCGAATTCCTCTCGCTGCTCGGTCAGCGCCGCAGCTGAATCCCGAGCCCCACGCCGAACGAGGCCTGTCATGCTTGTCCGACTGCTCTACGCCAGCCGCGCCCGGGGCCTCACGCCCGAGGCCATCGACGACATCCTGGCACGCTCGCGTGCCCACAACCCGGCCCTGGGCATCACGGGCATCCTCTGTCACAGCGGCGAGGTGTTCATGCAGGTGCTCGAAGGGGGCCGGGCCGCCGTCAACGACCTCTATGCCCACATCGTGCGCGATCCGCGCCACGAACAGGTCACGCTGCTGCACTTCGAGGAGATCAGCGAGCGACGCTTCTCGGGCTGGACCATGGGGCAGGTCAACCTGGCACGCCTGAACCCGTCGGTGGTGCTCAAGTACAGCGAGCGCCCCGAGCTCGATCCGTTCGCCACCTCCGGTGCCGCGTCGATGGCCCTGCTTCTGGAATTGATGGCCACGGCGAGCATCGTCGGCCGGGCCGGCTGAAGCGACTTGCGGATCAGCCCGGCAGTCGCGTCACCGCCCAGCGTTTGACGATCACGTCCAGCCAGTGCATCGTCAAGCGATGCACCACGGCCTGCCATTGGGCCGATGCCAGGGTGTGATCGGCGTCGGGGATGTGCTCCATCTCCACCAATTGGCGCTGGAACACGGTTTTCCACACGGGCATCGGGACCGCGACGTCTTCGAACTCCTGCGCCACCCGGTCTTGGCCACTCAGGCCGATGGCGATCGGCAGGCCGCTGGCCAGGAGCGCCGCCGCCATGCGCTCAGGCAAGGGGGCGTCCGGCGACAGCCGGGGATCGCGGCCAGGAGCCGCTGCGGCCTTGTGCCCGCGGACGTAACGCCTGACCGTCTTCACCAGCGCCTGCGCCGAAGTGCGCCAGGACACGCCTCCGCGCAACAGCTTGCGCCAGAACTCCCGGCTCACCAGCCGCTGGGTGTAGTAATGCTTGAGCCGCGTGGCCGCCTCTCCAGCCTCGGTGTGCACCCAGGGGTTGAACAGGATGAGCCCGTCCACCCGCGCGCCACGCCCGACATGCAGGCACGCCGCCGTTGCGCCGTCGCACAAGCCCCAAAGCACCAGACGCTCCAGACTCGGCACCTCGCGATAGAACGCCTCGATCGCATCGCGCAGATCGGACGCCACGCCCTCGAAGTCCCGCAGGTCTTCCCAGGAGTCGCCCATGCCGCGGTAGTCGAAGCGCATGGCGACACAACCCTGCTCCGCCGCGTGGCGCGCCAACTGCACAAACTGCCGGTGCGCACCGACGCGGTACTGCGGTCCTCCCACCACGATGAGCAGGCCCACCGTGGGCGTGCGGTCCGCGGGCAGGCTGAGCACCCCCACGGCCGGCGTGGACACGCAGTCGAACAGGAACACGCGCTCGTCGATCACCGTCATGTCAGCTTTCCTTCGGCCGGGGCCTGTCCGCCTGCGGGACGCTCCACCGCAGCCGTTCCCACCGCGCGCAGACTCCGTGCCGCCCGCTCCTGGATGGACCACTCCAGCGCGGCCAAAGAAGGCCCGACCAGCTCCATCGCGACTTCCGTTTCGGCGGTCTGCCAGAAACGGGGCCCATGAACCGCCTGGGCATGGCAGTGCACACCCGTCGACTGCCAGCGCTCGCTCAACGTGGTCAACACGGGTGACAAGCCGGACGTGGCGGAAGAAGGCACTTCCAGCAGCGCCACAGGCCCCGCCCAGCCCGCCGGCAGCGCCAGGGGCGTGGCCTCCAGGCCCACTGCGAGGTCGGGGGCCAGCAGGTAGCCGGCCACCTCGACCGGTCGCCCCTGCGCCAAATCACGGCGCAGGCCCTCCATCAGCGAGCGGGCATCCGGGGAAGCGGCCAGGTCGGCCCCCAGTCGTATGCGCAGGAATTGGGTCAGAAACGACTTGCCTTGCAGCACCGGCTGCCACATCAGCCATGTGCCCAGCCAGTCGGCCAGGCGATCGCCGCCCGAAGCGCGGTGCGCCAGCCACGCCGACGCCAGCAAGCCCCCGACACGCAAACTCCACACATGCACCGGGCCATGAACCCGATCGTGCAGCCAGCGCCAACCCTGATCGAGGTCGTCGATCCAGCCCGCCCAGGTGGCATCCCCGAAATCGCCCGCGCTGTCCCCGCAACCGGTCAGATCCAGTTGCAGCACCAGCCAGCCGGCCCGCGCCATGTCGCGTGCGGCGAGGGCCGTCATGCGGCGGGACCGATTGAGTTCCTCGGCAAACGGGTGCACGTACAGCACCCCTCCCCGGGGGGCCCCTTCCGGCCAGGTGGCCAGGGCAAAACGCCGCCCGGCCCCAGTGCCCAGGAAAAAGGGCTCCTGCAGCAGACTCATGCCGCCTGAGCCCGTTTCTGCTCGACAAACGCAGACAGCGAGCCCACCGACTCGAACACGGCGCCATCCACCTCGTCGTCCCCGATGGCGATGCCGAAATGCTCTTCCAGACCGGTCAACACCACCGCCACGGCCATCGAATCCAGCTCCGGCAACGCCCCGAGCAACGGCGTGGCCTCGTCAAAAAAAGCGGTGCGCCCCTCCAGCTGCAGGCAATCGTCCAGCATGGCCAGTACGGAACGGGTGGTCGTGTTCAAGATGAAAAGTCCTTCCAGAAGTTGCAAGAAGCGCCCGGCCCGACTGCACCCCAGGCTGCTGGATTTTGCGTAACTATATGTTTCACGCGACCCATACTCAAGGGGTTTCCACGCGCCGCTCAACCCAAACGCGCAAATCGGGCGGCACTTCGTACATTCTGTTACTCTATTTCGATCACATTGCCGCACCCGCCCTGGCAGGCCACGCCCAGAACCGATGACCGCCCACACGCACCTGCTCCACCACCTGGTCGAGGCCTCGGCCCATCGCCACCCGAACGCCGCCGCACTCACGGCGGGACCCGCCACGCTGAACTACGACACCCTGACGTCCCGGTTGCGGGGATGGGGATCGGGCCTGCTGCGCCTGGGGGTGCTGCGGGGCCAGCGCGTCGCCGTCTTTCTGGAAAAACGGCTCGAAACGGTGGTGGCCTGCTTCGGCACCAGCGCGGCGGGGTGCGTGTTCGTGCCCATCAATCCCGGGCTCAAGCCACACCAGATCGGCCACATCCTGCGCGACTGTGCCGTGCAGGTGCTGCTCACCTCGCCTGAGCGCTTGCTGACCTTGCGCGAGACGCTGCCGCAGTGCCCAGCACTGCGCCATGTTGTGCTCACCGGGTCCAGCCCTTGGCCGGAGGACTTGGTCCAGGCGGTGCACCGCTTCGATGACCTGGTCGACACCGGTGGCGAAGCGGCCCACCGGGTGATCGATTCGGACATGGCCGCGATCCTCTACACGTCGGGCAGCACCGGCCAGCCCAAGGGCGTGGTGCTGTCGCATCGCAACATGGTCATCGGGGCCAAGAGCGTGGCCCAGTACCTCGACAACCACACCGAGGACACCCTGCTGGCCGCCCTGCCGCTGTCCTTCGATGCCGGCTTCTCGCAGCTCACCACCGCCTTTCATGCGGGGGCCCGCGTGGTGCTGCTCAACCACGTGTTGCCGCAGGACGTGGTGAAGGCCATGGTGCGCGAGCGCGTGACCGGCCTGACTGCTGTGCCGCCGTTGTGGATCCAGCTCTCGCAACTGGACTGGCCGGAATCGATCGATACCCACCTGCGCTACCTCGCCAACACCGGCGGTCGCATGCCCCTGGAAACGCTCAAACGCCTGCGTGAACGGGCCCCCTCGGCGCGCCCGTTCCTGATGTATGGCCTGACCGAAGCCTTTCGCGCCACCTACCTGCCGCCCGAACAGGTCGACACCCGGCCGGACTCCATCGGCCAGGCCATCCCGGACAACGAAGTGCTCGTGCTGCGCCCGGACGGCACCCCCTGCGACGTGGACGAACCCGGCGAACTGGTGCAGCGCGGCCCCCTGGTGGCGCTCGGTTACTGGAACGATCCCGACCGCACCGCCGAGCGCTTCCGCCGCCTGCCCGTCGAGGCCGGTGTGCGGGACAGCGGCATCGTGTTGCCCGAAGTGGCCGTCTTCTCCGGCGACATCGTGCGCCGGGACGCCGAAGGCTACCTGTACTTCATCGGCCGGCGGGACGAGATGATCAAGACCTCGGGCTATCGCGTCAGCCCGACGGAAATCGAGGAGGTGCTCTACGCCACCGGCCTGGTGGGCGAATGCGCGGCCTTTGGCGTGGACGACGACACCCTCGGGCAGGCCATCCGCGTCGTCGTGACGCCGGCAGGCGGGGCACGTGACCTTCAGGTGGACGCCCTGTTGCGCGAGTGCCGCCAGCGCCTGCCCATCTACATGGTGCCGCGGCAGGTGGACGTGCGCCCCGGCCCGCTGCCGCGCAACCCCAACGGCAAGATCGACCGCAAGGCCCTGTCCATCGAGGCCAGTTGAATCCAGCCCGCCGTCCCACCGCGCCCCCCAACCGCCCGAGGAGCGGACCTTTCCATGAATCCTGCGACCCTCCCCGCAACGCCCGATCGGCCCACGACCACACCACCGACGCCTGCCGCCCGACCCGCCCCGGTGCATGCCCCCATGAACCAGTTCCCGGTGGTCGGCGGGGAACTGTGCGTGGGCGGCGTGCCGTTGCGCCGACTCGCCGCCCGTGTCGGACAGACCCCGTTCTACGCTGTCGACCGATCGCTCCTGGACACACGCGTGGCCGAACTCCGGGCCCTGCTGCCGGCAGGGCTGCGCCTGAGTTACGCGATGAAGGCCAACCCGATGCCCGCCATCGTGCAACACTTGGCGTCCCAGGTGGATGGCCTGGACGTGGCCTCGGCCGGCGAGATGGCGGTGGCGCTGGATGCGGGCATGCCCGCATCGCGCATCAGCTTTGCAGGGCCGGGCAAGACCGAAGCCGAGTTGTTCCGTGCGGTGGCCGCCGGCATCCTGGTTCACCTCGAATCGGCGCGCGAAATTCCCTTGCTGCAGGCCGCCTCACAGGCCCTGGGGGTGGCGGCGCGGGTGGCCGTGCGGGTGAACCCCGACTTCGAGCTCAAGAGCTCCGGCATGAAGATGGGCGGGGGAGCCAAGCCGTTTGGTGTCGACGCGGAGCAGGTGCCCGCCCTGCTGCGGGCCATCGGTCAGGCAGGGCTGGCCTTCGAGGGGTTCCACCTCTTCGCGGGCAGCCAGAACCTGCAGGCCGCCGCCGTGGTCGAGGCCCAGCGCAAAAGCTTCGACCTGGCGGTGCGGCTGTCGGCCGAGGCGCCCGCGCCAGTGCGGCACCTGAACCTCGGGGGGGGCATGGGCATTCCGTACTTCCCCGGCGACCAGCGGCTCGACACCGCCCCGATCGGCCACCACCTCGCCACGCTGGTCGACCGTGCCACGCACGAACTGCCGCATGCCCACCTGTCCATCGAGCTGGGCCGTTATCTGGTCGGCGAAGCGGGGGTCTATGTGTGCCGGGTGCTGGACCGCAAGGTCTCGCGCGGGCAGGTGTTCCTGGTCACCGACGGCGGGCTGCACCACCACCTGGCGGCGTCTGGCAACTTCGGTCAGCTGCTCCGAAAGAACTACCCCGTCGCCATCGGCACGCGCATAGACTCAGCACCCGAGGAAGTCGTGACGATCGTGGGCCCGCTGTGCACGCCGCTGGACCTGCTCGGCGAGCGCTGCCGCCTGCCGGCGGCCCAGCCGGGTGACCTGGTGGTCGTCTACCAGTCGGGGGCTTACGGTGCGACGGCCAGCCCGCAACGCTTCCTCGGACACCCCACCGTGGCCGAAGTGCTGGTCTGACTGGAAGGCGGTCCGAGACCGCTCAGCCGATCTCGCAGGCCCGTCCCTGCGGGGCCACGTCCAGGCGCCGATATGCCACCACATCGTCGAGTTCCAGCCGGATGCCGATGGCTTCGCCCAGCGCGTGGTTGTGGTGGGAGGGCACCAGCGACAACACGCGGGCCCCGCTGGCGAGCTCCAGCGTGTAGAGGATGTCGGCCCCTCGAAAGGCCTTGGCCAGCACCCGCGCCTGGATCGGGCTGTGGTCATCGTGGATCAGGTCATCGGGCCGCAACAGCACATCCACCTCACAACCGGACCCGCACAGATCGCCATGCTCGGTGCAGCGGATGGGCACGGAACTGCGCACGGTGCCCAGCTCCATGCGCACCGACTGCCCCGCCTGCACCTCTCCCGGCAGGAAGGCCCCCTGCCCGATGAAGTCCGCCACCATGCGGTTGGCGGGCCGGTGGTAGAGGTTGTAGGCGGTGTCCCACTGCTGGATGCGCCCCCCGGACATCACGGCGATGCGGTCCGCGACCGCAAAGGCCTCGTGCTGATCGTGCGTGACCAGCACGGCCGTGATGCCCTGCGCCTTGATGATCTCCCGCACCTCGCTGGCCAGGCGCTCCCGCAGCTCGACGTCGAGGTTGGAAAACGGCTCGTCCAGCAGCAGCAGTTGCGGACGCATCACGAGCGCACGGGCCAACGCCACCCGCTGCTGCTGGCCACCGGACAGTTCGTGGGGATAGCGCTCGCCCAGTTCAGGCAACCCGACGGTGGCCAGCATGTCCGCGGCACGCTGGGCGGCATCGGACTGCCCGCGCAGCCCAAACGCCACGTTCCGGGCCACGGTGAGGTGTGGAAACAACGCGTAGTCCTGGAACACCATGCCGATGCGGCGCTGCTCCGGCGGCACGTGCCGCGTCGGTTCGCTGACCACCGCTTCACCCAGGCGCACCCGCCCGGCCGCCACCGGCTCAAACCCGGCGATGGCGCGCAGCACCGTGGTCTTGCCGCAACCGGACGCCCCCAGCAGGCACCCGATTTCACCGCGGGCCAGTTGCAGGTCCAGATCCTGCACCACCGACTGACGTCCGTAGCGGACCGTCAGGCCCTCCAGCGCCAAACCCACCGCTTGTCCGTTTTCCATGCCCATCCATCTCAGTCGAGAGTGCACACCGATGTAATGATAATGATTATTATCTGAGGATGTCGCGGTTTCCACCCACCTGTGCCGTGGGGAAGCCGCACGGTTCCGATCCGATCCAGGTGCCCCGTTGTCCGCCCAGAACGCTCCCTCCACCGCACGGCCCTCGGGCCATCCGACCGTCCCGGCAAAACCGGCGGTGTCCCTCGGCACCTCCTGGCGGTTGCCGCGCCTGACCTGGGTGGCCTTGCTCATCGCGCTGGCAGTGGGCGCCCCTGTGCTGTCGGTGGGCGTGCACCTGTTCACCCCCGGCACCGCCGACACCTGGCGACACCTGATCGACACGGTGCTGGCGGACTACATCGTCACCACCCTTCAGCTGTGTGCGGGGGTGGCGCTGGGCACGGCGGCCCTGGGGGTCGGCTCGGCCTGGCTGGTGACGCGTTACGACTTCCCGGGTCGGAGCGTGCTGGAGTGGGCCCTGGTGCTGCCGCTGGCCATGCCGGCCTACGTGCTGGCCTATGTCTACACCGACCAGCTCCAGTTTGTCGGCCCGGTGCAGACCGCCCTGCGCGACACCTTCGGCTGGACCCGCACCGACTACTGGTTCCCCGAGGTGCGCAGCACGGCCGGCGCCACGCTGATGTTCGTGCTCGCCCTGTACCCCTACGTTTACCTGCTGGTGCGCACGGCCTTCCTCGAACGCGCGGCCGGCATGCTGGAGGTGGGTCGCAGCCTGGGGCTGGGACCGTGGTCGGCGTTCTGGCGCGTGTCGCTGCCCATGGCACGCCCGGCCATGGCCGGCGGCGTGGCCCTGGCCCTGATGGAAACGCTGGCCGACTACGGCACCGTGGCGTACTTTGCGGTGCAGACCTTCACGACGGGCATCTACCGCGCCTGGTTCTCGCTGGGTGACCGGCCGGCCGCGGCCCAGCTCGCACTGGCGCTGCTGGCCTTTGTGGTGCTGGTGCTGACGCTGGAGCGCGTGTCCCGCGGCCGGGCGCGCTTTCACGACACCACGTCGCGACGGCGCTCCACCGTGCCGCGGCACCTCAGCGGCTGGCGGGCGGCCCTGGCGGTGATCGCGGCCCTGATCCCGCTGACGCTCGGCTTCGGCTGGCCCGCCGGCGTGCTGCTGCATCTGGCCCTGACCCAGGGCGACGCCCAGTGGGGCTGGCACTTCCTGACACTGGCCGGCAACTCGCTGCGCGTGGCCGGACTGGCCGCGGCCATCAGCGTGGCCCTGGCGGTCCTCATGGGCTACGCCGTGCGCCGCCACACCCACTGGATTCCCCGGCTGTCCCACCGCATCGTGGGTCTCGGCTACGCGGTGCCCGGCTCCGTCATCGCCGTGGGGGTGCTCATCCCAGTGTCGAAGCTGGACAACACGCTGGCGGAGCTCATCCGCTCCCTGACCGGGGTCAGCCCGGGCCTGCTGCTGACGGGCAGCATCACGGCGCTGGTGTTCGCCTGCGTGGTGCGCTACCTGACCGCGGCCCTGCAGGCCGTGGACGCCGGCCTGCTCAAAATCACCCCCAGCATGGACGATGCCGCCCGCTCGATGGGCCTGAGCCCACCCGAGGTGCTGCGCCGGGTCCACGTGCCGCTGCTGCGCGGCAGCCTCTTGACCGCCGGCCTGATGGTCTTCATCGACGTGATGAAAGAGCTGCCGGCCACACTGGTGATGCGTCCCTTCAACTTCGACACGCTGGCCACGCAGGTCTACACGCTGGCCTCCGACGAGCGCCTCGCCGAAGCCTCCACCTCGGCCCTGGCCATCGTGGCCGTGGGCCTGCTGCCGCTGGTGGTCCTGAGCCGACAGATCTCGCGCAGCCGGATGGCCCACGCCTGACACGAACCCAGCGGGTGCGCTGAGGCCGCACCCAATTCCGATGGATTTGATCCATCTCAAAACCAAGCGTGCCCGTGGGTTGACACGACGGTTCTACCGTTACATCCGTGGCCTTCGCGGTGAGGGCCGATTCAACTTCAGGAGCGCTTGATCATGTCTTTGCCGATGTTCAATTTCTCCGCCGACACGGCCCAGGGCGCGCCGGCCGGCGCCTACGTGTCCGCCGAGGTGGTCCTGCAGCTGGAGCAGACCCTCGACCAACTGGTGTGGCAGGTGCTCTACGGCAAGTCCGTCGACGCCTCGACTGCGGCCATCACGGCCGAGCAGGTCCTGGGTCGACTGCGTTCGGGGGCCTGAACCAGGGACCGGACAACACAAAGCGCCCGGGGTGGGCGCTTTTCTTCAGGTGGTGGGGCCGCGTGGGCGTGGGGTGACGCTCACGCGGCCATTTTCATGCCGGGATCACTGCCAGCCGGCCCGGTCGAACACCTTCTGGGCAGTGGCCACGCCCTTGGCCAGGTCTTCCACCTTCATGGTGTCGGCCTTGAACGACCCCAGCGCATCGAGCGCCGGGTTCTTGATCGTCACGCCCTTGGCAGCCGGCCATTCGTTGTTGCCATCGGCGAAGTAGGCCTGGGCTTCGGGGCTGGCGAGGTACTCCAGGAACTTGGCGGCTTCCACCTTGTGCGGCGCGTGCTTGAGAATGCCGGCGCCCGAGATGTTGATGTGCGTGCCCCAGGTCTTCTGGTTCGGCCACACCACGCCGACCTTGCGCATCGCGGCCTGATCTTCCGGGGTGGTGGAGCGCATCATGCGCGCCAGGTAGTAGCTGTTGGAAATGGCCACGCCACACTCGCCAGCGGCCACGGCCTTGATCTGGTCCGTGTCACCGCCCTTGGGCTTGCGGGCAAAGTTGGCCACCAGGCCCTTGGCCCAGGCTTCCGTCTTGGCCTCACCCTCGTGGGCAATCATGGCCGAGCCCAGGCTCAGGTTGTAGGGATGGTTGCCGGCGCGGACACACACCTGTCCCTTCAGGCGGGGGTTGGCCAGATCCTCGTAGGTCTGCACCCAATCCTTGTTGATCGCCACCTTGTTGTAGACGATCACGCGGGCACGGGTCGAGAACGAGGCCCAGGTCGGCGTGAGCAGGTGGGCCGGCAGCACGTCCGTCAGGTGCTTGGACTGCAGCGGCGCAAACAGGCCCAGCTGGTCGGCCACTTCCAGGCGAGCGGCATCCACCGTGATCAGGACGTCAGCCGGGCTGTTCACGCCTTCATTGCGCAGACGCTCGATGAGCTCGTCTTCCTTGCCGTCCAGGCGATTGATCTTGATGCCCGTGGCCTTGGTGAAGTTGGCATACAGCGCGTCGTCGGTCTGGTAATGGCGCGCCGAATAGATGTTGACCACCTGTTCGGCGGCGCAGGCCTGGCCGGCGAACGCGGCCACCGCACAGGCGGCGGCAACGGTTTTCAGAACCACACGACGGGACATACGGACGCTCCAGAAAAAGGATGTAAGCGGGAGGGAGAGCCTCCTTGGCGGGGGCATGCAATCAATGTTAGTAGGGATCATTCTCATTTGCAAATCAACCCGTGTGTTCCGTCCTCGCACAAGCAACGGGTTTGCCCCAACTGGCTGGCGCTTCGCCCCTGCGGTTAAACCGTGACCCACCGTTTCTCCCCTCCCCTTCTTTCGACACAACAAGACCATGCGAGACATCCCCCTGTGCCCCACCCCGGACCGCGGCCCCCGGCCCGGTCCCACGCAAACCACGGGCCCGTCCCTGCGCCGACTGGCGGCCGCCTGTGCCCTCGCCCTGTGGGGGCTGCCGGTGCTGGCGCAAACCGATCCGACCCCAACCGGTCCGGACGACACCTCACTGGGCGAGGTGGTCGTGACCGGCGGCACCCGTGCCGCGCCGCGCGTGAACGCCCCGTATGCCCTGGGTGTCGTGACCCGCGAGGCCCTGGCCGAATCGGGGCCTCGCATCAACCTGTCTGAAGCGCTGGCGCGCGTGCCGGGTCTCAACGCCGCCAACCGGAACAACTATGCGCAGGACCTCCAGCTGAGCTCGCGTGGCTTCGGCGCACGTGCCGGCTTCGGTGTGCGGGGCCTGCGCATCTACAGCGACGGCCTGCCCGCGACGATGCCCGATGGCCAAGGACAGGTCTCGCACCTCGACCTGGCCGGTGCCCAGCGCATCGAGGTGCTGCGCGGCCCGTTTTCGGCGCTGTACGGCAGCAGTTCGGGCGGGGTGATCGCCACTTTCAGTGCCCCGGTGACGGCGCCCCGACTGGAACTCTCGCTGGACCGCGGCAGCAACGGCCTGAGCCAATGGCAGGCCGGCGTGGCCACCCCGCTAGACGGCGGCTGGGACCTCGGCGTCAGCACCAGCGAAATGCACTTCGAAGGCTTTCGTCCACAAAGCGAGGCCCGTCGCGCCCTGACCCAATTCAATGTGGGATGGAGCGGAGAGCACGACCGCCTGCGACTGCGCTACGGCCATCAGGAGCAGGTGGCCGACGACCCCCTGGGCCTGAGCCGCGCCCAGCTCGAGGCCAACCCCGACCAGACCACCCCTCAGGCCACGCAGTACGACACGCGCAAAACGCTTCGGCAGGATCAGGTCGGACTGAGCTGGGAACACGACTTCACCCACGCCGGCCCCCTGGCCCAGACCCGCGTGGCCACCTACGCCGGCACGCGCGGCGTCATGCAGACCCTGGCCATCGCCCCCGCCACCCAGGCGGCCGCACGCCACGGCGGCGGGGTCATCGACTTCGACCGCCGCTACGACGGCCTGGACGCCCGTGCCCTGTGGCAGTGGCAGGACGTGGACGTGGTGACCGGCCTGAACGTCGAGCGCCAGCACGACGACCGCCAGGGCTACGAGAACTTCGTGGGCACCGGCGCCAGCCAGGTGCTCGGGGTCACGGGCGCGCTGCGCCGCGACGAGACCAACGACGCCCTCACCCGCGAAACCTACGGCCAGGCCGAGTGGCGCTTCGCCCCGCAGGGCCAGCTCAGCCTGGGCCTGCGCCATGGCTTCACTCGCATGACGGTGGACGACCGCTATCTCTCCAACGGCAACGACTCCGGCCGCCTCACCTTCCGCCACACCACACCCGTGCTGGGGGCCCGCTGGAGTTTTTCGCCCGCCTGGCAGGTCTATGCCAGCGCCTCGCGCGGGATGGAAACCCCCACGCTGGGTGAGCTCGCCTACCGCGCCGATGGCACGGGCGGCCTGAACACCACGCTGCAGGCCCAGAGCAGCCGGCAGATCGAGGTCGGCACCCGCTGGCGCCAGGCCGACGTGCAGCTGGAGGCCACGGCCTTCCGCATCCGGACCGACGACGAGATCGGCATCGCCACCAACGCCGGCGGGCGCGCCAGCTACCGCAACGTCGGGCGCACCCAACGCGATGGCGTCGAACTCAGTGCCCAGTGGCGCCTGGCCCCTCGGATCAGCACCCTGGCGGCCCTGAGCTGGTTGAAGGCGCGCTACATGGACGATTTCCTGGCCTGCGCCGGCATTCCCTGCTCCACGCCCACGCTCCCCGTGGCCGCCGGCTCGCAGATCGCTGGCACGCAGGACCGCACCGGCTACGCCGAAGTGGCCTGGGCCGTGCCCTGGGCCCGCCAGGCCCAGACGGCGCTGGAATGGCGCGGCCAGAGCGCCACCTCGGTCAACGACGCCAACACCGACCACGCCGCCGGCTACGGCCTGGTGTCCTGGCGCTACCGCCACCACTTCGCGCTCGACGCCCACGGCGGCCTGGAACTGCTCGCCCGCGTCGACAACCTGGCCGACCGCCGCGTGGTCGGCAGCGTCATCGTCAACGACGCCAACGGCCGGTACTTCGAACCGGCGGCCGGGCGCCACACCACCGTGTCGCTGCGCTACGTGCGCCGCCTGTGAAGGCCATGACAGCTCCCACCGACCCCGTCACTCGGGGTGTTCACCAAGTCCCGGATCGCGCCCGTTGCGGCGCCTCGGCCCTCGGGCGAACACCCCCTGCTTCAGTGTTCAACGGTGGAGCACTCGCCCTCACGCAAACCCTGTATGCCGGGGGGGGCTTTGACCCAGCTCAGACCTTCTTCAGGCATGGCACGGGTATTGCCGGGAAGAGTTCCCAGGCAGACCCCAAACGTCTGCTTGTGTGACAGCGTTAATCGATAAGGAGACATCCATGCGCGTGAAATTGCTGGCTCTGATGATGAGCATCGGCTTCGGTGCGGTGGCCCAGGCCGCCGTGACCAACGAAATGATCAAGAACGACGCCAAGACCACCGGCGACGTGGTCGGCTGGGGCATGGGCACCGAGGGCCAGCGCTACTCGCCGCTCAAGCAGATCAACACCTCCACGGTGTCCAAGCTGGTCCCGGCCTGGAGCTTCTCCTTCGGCGGTGAAAAGCAGCGCGGCCAGGAATCGCAGCCCGTCATCCACAACGGCAAGATGTTCGTGACGGGTTCGTACTCGCGCATCTACGCCCTGGACGCCAAGACCGGCGCCAAGCTGTGGAAGTACGAGCACCGCCTGCCTGAAGGCATCATGCCCTGCTGCGACGTGATCAACCGCGGCGCCGCCCTGTATGACAACCTGGTGATCTTCGCCACCCTGGACGCCATGCTCGTGGCCCTGAACCAGGACACCGGCGAAGTCGTCTGGAAAGAAAAGATCGATGACTACAAGGCCGGCTACTCGGCTTCCGCCGCCCCGATCATTGCTGAAGGCCTGCTGCTGACCGGCGTGTCCGGCGGCGAGTTCGGCGTCGTGGGCCGCGTCGAAGCACGCGATCCCAAGACCGGCGCCATGGTCTGGTCGCGCCCGACCGTCGAAGGCCACATGGGCTACACCTACGACAAGGACGGCAAGGAACACGAGAACGGCACCTCCGGTACCCCTGGCAAGACCTGGCCGGGTGACCTCTGGAAGACCGGCGGCGCGGCCACCTGGCTGGGCGGCACCTACAACCAGAAGACCGGCCTGGCCTACTTCGGCGCGGGCAACCCCGCACCGTGGAACAGCCACCTGCGCCCTGGCGACAACCTGTACTCGGCCTCGACCGTGGCCGTGGACGTCAAGACCGGCAAGATCGTCTGGCATTACCAGAACACGCCCAACGACGGCTGGGACTTCGACGGCGTGAACGAGTTCGTCACGTATGAAGACGGTGGCCAGATCCTGGGCGGCAAGGCCGACCGCAACGGCTTCTTCTACGTCAACGACGCCAAGACCGGCAAGCTGGTCAACGCCTTCCCGTTCGTCAAGAAGATCACCTGGGCCACCGGGATCGACCTGAAGACCGGCCGCCCGAACTTCACGCCGGACGGCCGTCCGGGCAACCCCACGGCGGGCGCCGACGGCAAGAAGGGCAAGTCGGTGTTCTCCGCCCCGTCCTTCCTGGGCGGCAAGAACCAGATGCCGATGGCCTACAGCCCGGAAACGAAGCTGTTCTACGTGCCGGCCAACGAATGGGGCATGGAAATCTGGAACGAGCCGATCACCTACAAGAAGGGTGCGGCCTACCTGGGTGCCGGCTTCACCATCAAGACCATCAACGACGACTACATCGGCGCCCTGCGCGCCATCGACCCCAAGACCGGCAAGATCGCCTGGGAAGTCAAGAACAACGCTCCCCTGTGGGGCGGCGTGATGACCACCGCCGGCAACCTGGTGTTCTGGGGCACGCCGGAAGGCTACCTGCAGGCCGCCGACGCCAAGACCGGCAAGGTGGTCTGGAAGTTCCAGACCGGCTCCGGTGTCGTGGCGCCTCCGGTCACCTGGGAAGACAAGGGCGAACAGTACGTCGCCGTGGTCTCCGGCTGGGGCGGTGCCGTTCCGCTGTGGGGCGGCGAAGTCGCCAAGAAGGTCGCCATGCTCGAGCAAGGCGGATCGGTGTGGGTGTTCAAGCTGGCCAAGTGATCGCCTGGGCGATCTGAGGTCCGGGGCCGCAAGGCCCTCCCGACAGGGCGTCCTCCGAATGGGGGGACGCCCTGTCCCCTTTTCAGGGCATCCATTCGATGAAATCGGTGAAGCGTACAGCCACGCTTGACGATTGATCGGCCTTCCCACCCGAGTTCCTCGCTTGGCCCCGGGGCGGGTCTTCTTAGACTCCCTGCAATGAGCCTGAAGCGGGAGACCGAGCAATGAACCGTCACGACGATCTGGTGCCCTACATGCGCCGGGTGCAGTCCGCCGAGCGCGACCTGCGCGACCTCGGCGTGGTCTGGCAGATGATCGAATCCAGCGCGGCCATCAGTTGCCCAGAGGAAGCGGCCACCATCCTGCCGACGCTCGTCAGCACCCGACAGCGCTTCGATGGGCTCCAGACGCGGCTGATCGAGCAGATGGTCCACGAAAACCACGCCGCCCTGGGCGACGAGTTGAGCGCTCGGGCGCAGTGCGCCATCGACATCCTCGTGCGCAACCTGTTCGAGCGCACCGCCGACGTGGGATTTCTCGCCAGCGACGAGGTGTTGCGCGCATTCTGCGCCGCCCCGGCCCACGACCACGAGGCCCAGGCCGACGCGGTGGTGGAACGGCTGTCGGCCTATCAGGCCAAGTACTCGGTCTACGAAGACATCATCGTCCTGTCACGCGACGCCCGGGTGCTGGCGCGGCTGGCCTGCACCGCCGCGTCGACCGCGCCGGTGAGCGACCCCATCGTCGCGGCGGCCCTGCAGTCCACGTCCTACGTGGAGCGCTTCGGGACGAGCGATCTCGCCCCCGACGCACAGCCCGTGCTGCAATACGCCCACCGCATTCCCGGCCCCCACGGCCAGCCCTCGGGCGTGCTGGTGATGCGCTTTCGCTTTGCCGACGAGATGCGGCGCATCTTTGCCGACATGGAAGACGAGCACCACCAGCTCGCCTTGATGCTGGTCGACGAAGACCAGCGCGTCATCTCTTCGAACGACGAAGCCCATGTGCCGCAAGGAGCCGCGCTGCGTCCGATGCCGGAAGGACAAATCGCCTTGACGGCCTTCTCCGGGCGCGAGTACCTGGCGGTCTCGTGCCGTTCGCACGGCTACCAGGGATACGCCGGCCCGCGCTGGCGTGCGCAGGCGATGGTGTCGCTGCTCACGGCTTTCCGGCAGCGCAAGGTCGAGCTCGATCCCGATGCCAACATCCCGATCGAGAACCGCGAACTCATCCTCATCTGCCAGGACGCCGACGCCATCAACCGCGACCTGCGCCGTGTGGTCTGGAACGGGCGCATCGCCAGCCAGCAACTGGGCCAGGACGACGAGCGGGGCAGCGGCGCCCGCGTGGACAGCCTGCGCCTGAAGGCCGTGCTCAGCCAGGTCAACCAGGCCGGCCAGCGCACCCGGGCCCGGGTGGACCAGGCCACACGGGACCTCTATTTCACCGCCATGAGCCGCTCGCGCGTGCAGACGCAGGACCTGGCCCGACTGGCTGCGGACATCATGGACCGCAATCTCTACGAACGGGCCAACGACTGCCGCTGGTGGGCCCTCTCACCCACGCTGCAGAAAGGCCTGTCCGATCCGGACGCCAATCCCCAGGCCATGCAGGAAGTGCTCGACCACATCCAGAGCCTGTACACCGTCTACAGCCGCCTGGTGGTGTTCGATGCCCAAGGCGTGGTGCGGGCCTGCTCGCTGGCGAACGAGCCCACGGCCCCCGTCCCCGGTACCGCCATCGACCCGGCGTGGCTGCAGCAGGTGCTGCGGCTGCACCAGCCACAGGCCTACGCCGTCAGCGAATTCCAGGACACGCCCCTGCACGACGGGGGTGCAACGTACACCTACCTGGCTGCCATCCGCGCGCCTGCAACCGCACAGATCGTCGGCGGCATCGCCATCGTGTTCCAGTCGGTGCGCGAATTCTCAGCGATGCTGCAGGACGTGCTGGCCGATCGCAGCGGCTTTGCGGCCTATGTCGACGCACAGGGGCAGGTCATCGCCAGCACCGCACCCGACATCGCCGGCACGCCGCTGACGCGCCTGCCACGAGAACACGGCCTGGTCGAGCACGAAGGGGTCCACTACGCGTGCGCCCGGGTGCGCACCAAGGGTTACCGGGAGTTCAAGCACAGCGACGGTTACGACAACGGCATCAGCGCCGTGGTGGGCCTGCGACTGGGCGCGGCCGAACGACGGCGCACCACGCTGGGCGAGCAGTCGCTGCTCACCCCGGCGCGCAGCCGCTCACGCCAGCCCGTCACCGAGGTCGCCGTGTTCCAGGTGGGCGGAGGCCGCTACGCCTTGCCCGCGAATGCAATCTTCGAGGCGGTGTCGCCCAAAGGACTGGTGCGCACCCCCACCCACCATCCGCTGGCCATGGGCCTGCTCGAATTCCACGACGGCACCCGCCCCCGCATGCTGCAGGTCATCTGCGCGCGGCGCTACTTTGGGCTGGACTACCCGGCACGCGCCACCGATGGGGTGGTGCTGGTGCTGCGTTCGCCCCAATGCCCCGACCTGCCCGCTCTGGGTCTCCAGGTGGACGACGTGGCCACGGTGATGTCGTTCCCGACAGACCGCCTGCATCCGGCGCCACCGGGGATGTCGGCGTTCATGCCGGCCGTGACGGGGCTGCTGCACTGCGACGTGGACACCGAGGGCGAGCGCAGCACCGCCCTGATCCAGATGCTGGATGCCGCCATCGTGACGGGAGAAGTCCTCGGCGGCACCCCCGCCTCGGCGGAATCCTGCTTCACCCCCGCCTGAACAGACCCCTGCGCCCAGCCCGGGACGGGACGGGCGGGCTTCCTCCAATCACGGCGCCCCATGCCCAGGCCTCGCCGGAGGGCGTGCCGGTGCCGCAGGCGTGAGGGACTCCAGGTAGGTGCGCACCGCCCAGATCGCCTCGGGCGTCAGCGTTCCCCGCCAGGACGGCATGTACACCACCCCCGCACGCACCTTGCCCTCCTGCACCGAGGCCCAGAAATGCCGATCGACGTCGGACAGGCAGCGGTCCTTCCACGCCGTCTCCGCGAGCCGTCGACAAAAAATCGGCAGGCGCCGCAGATCCGGGGCCTCCGGCGTGGGCTCAGCGCCCACGCCGTGGCAGCGGGCACACGCGGCATGGAACACCCCGCGTCCGGTCTCCACGACGCCGTCCTGTCCCCGGTACGGATTGGCCGACCAAGGTCCTTCACCCAAGGCCGGCAAGCCACTCGGGCGCAGCTGCGCCTGCATTTCAGGCGACAGCGCGGGACGCAGATCCGGGGTGCGCACAAGGGGGGTCGCGACCAAGACCGTGGGGGCCTCCGAGCGGCTGGCGTGGGTGCATCCCAGCGACACCAGCCCGGCCGCGATGAGGGCCCACGCAGCCTGGCGCGCCAGGCACCCGTTTCGGATCTGGGCCTTCATGGTGTGCTCCAGTCTTCGGTGGGGCAACCTCGGCAGCCCTCAAAGTTCGCATCGGGAAAGATCGTGTAGCGGGTGAAGTTGCCCTCCAGCACCGCGTCCTGAAAGTTGGCGGCGACGAATTTCGTCTCCTGGAAGTTGGAGTTCGTCAGGCGCGCGCCCACAAACCACACGTGGTTCATCTTGGCCGCCTCCAGACTGGACGACGCCAACTCCACGCCCGAGAAGTTGGCACGGAAAAATCGGGCCATCTCGAAGTCGGTGCCCACCATCCGAGCCCCGACAAACGACGCCCCCGGCGCGTTGAGCGCATAGCCCTTCACGCCGGACAGGTCCGCGCCATCCAGCACCGCGCCGGCCATGTTGGCGAAGCGCAGATCAGCCCGTTGGAGCCGGGCCCCCTTGAAATTCACGCCCCGCAAGTCCATGCGCGACAGGTCGGCGTGGCGCAGGTCGGCGCCCGGGCACTGCGCGTAAGGCCAAAGGTGGCAGCCGTTGATGACCTTCACCTCGGTGATCGGCGGTGGGCCACCCACAGCGAACTGCGGTGTGGCAGGGGCCTGAGCCTGCCCGGCACCGCTCCACACCAGTCCATGGAGCAACAGCCCGTGCAGCAGCGCGCCCAGGCGATTTCCCGGCCTGCGTCGTGTCTTCAGCATGTCCATGCGCGGCATCCCTGCGAGGGGATCTCGTTGAATCCGGAAAAAAAAGGGGTGACCCACCCAGGGCCGGTCACCCCGCAAGACCCCGAGCCGGCGGGATCAGGACTTGGGCAGCTTGAACACCCAGTACGCCCCGCCCTGCGTGACCGTGCGGGTCAGCTCGGCCATGTCGCCGCCCCACAGCGGCACCGCGCCGCCATAGCCGCTGGACAGCCCGATGTACTGCTCGCCGTCCTGTTCCCAGGTGATGGGCACGGACACCACGCCGGAGCCGGTCTGGAACTTGTAGAGCTCCTTGCCGTTCTTGGCGTCGAAGACCTTCATGTAGCCGTCGGAGGTGCCGGTGATCAGCAGGCCGCCGGCGGTGGTCAGCGTGCCGGCCCACAGCGGCAGCTTTTCCTTGTGCTCCCAGGCGATCTTGCCGGTCTTGGGGTCGATGGCGCGCAGGATGCCGACGTGGTCGTCATACAGGCGCTTGATGCGGAAACCCTGGCCCAGGTAGGCGGAACCGGCCTTGTAGCTCAGCTTTTCGGTCCAGTAGTCCATCGCCCAGTGGTTGCCGGGGATGTAGAACAGGCCGGTGTCCGGGCTGTACGACATCGGCATCCAGTTGGTGCCGCCCAGGAACGGCGGCGACACGAACACGGCCTTGCCCTTGTCCGCTCCCGCTTCGGGCTGCGGCGGACGGTTGCCGGTCTCGATGGGCTTGCCCGTCTTCTTGTCGATGCCCTTGGCCCAGGTGATGCCGTCCACGAACGGCCAGGCGTTGATCAGCGACGTGGGCTTGTTGGGGTAGCCCGCGCCGGTGGCCAGCTTCTCGCGGTCGGTCACGTAGAAGAAACCGTTGCGGTCGGCGTGGGCGCTGGCCTTGACGGTCTTGCCGGCGGCGTCCTTGTACTCGAACAGCACCACCGAGTTGTTGCCCGAGAAGTCCCAGGCGTCGTTCGGGGTGTGCTGGTAAAAGCCCTTGAGCTCGCCGGAGGTGGCGTCCACATAGGCCTGGCCGGAGGTGAACAGGCTGTCCCAGTTGAGGGGGTCGTCGCCTTCCTTGGTGCGCTTCCAGGTGTTCCAGGGCGCGGGATTGCCGGCGCCGATGACGATGGTGTTGGTGTCCGGATCAAAGGTGGCCGACTGCCATGGGGCGCCACCGCCGTGGTGCCAGGCCTCGACCAGGTTGCCGTCCTTGTCGCGCGGCCAGCTCGGGGCCTTGGCGTCGCCGGTGGACGTGCCCTCCTTGCCGTTGAGGCGGCCCTTGTGGCCTTCCACCAGGGGACGCGCCCAGACCTCCTCGCCGGTGTCCGGATCGCGGGCGTAGAGGTAGCCCACCACCCCGAACTCGTCGCCCGACGAGCCGTGCACCAGCAGCACCCGGCCGTTCTTCTCCTTGACGATGGTGGGTGCGCCCGACATGGTGTAGCCCACCTTGTGATCGGCGAACTTCTCCTTCCAGACCACCTTGCCGGTGGCGCGGTCCAGCGCCACCATCGAGGCATCCAGCGTGCCGAAGAACACCTTGTCGCCGTAGATGGCCGGACCGCGGTTGACCACGTCGCAGCAGGGCTTGATGTCCTCGGGCAGGCGGTGCTCGTAGGCCCACAGCTGCTTGCCGGTCTTGGCGTCCAGCGCGTACATGCGGGAGTAGGAGCTTGTCACGTAGATCACGCCGTCGTGCACCAGCGCCTGGGCTTCCTGGCCGCGCTGCTTTTCACCGCCGAACGAGAAGGACCAGACCGGCGTCAGGTTCCGCACGTTCTGGGTGTTCACCTGCTTGAGCGGGCTGTAGCGCTGGGCCTTCAGACCCAGGCCGTAGCCCAGGACGTCCTTGCCGGTCTGCTGGTCGGCAGCGATGTCGCTCCAAGTCACGGGCTTGACGGCCTGGGCCGCCGTGGCGCCCAGGGTCAGCAGCACGGCGGCGGCCAGCGCGATGGGGCGCAGACGGGTCGAGGGGGAGGTCGAATTCGACATGAGGGTTGTCTCCTATGAGGGTCACACACGGCCATCGATGGGCCGGTGAAACCAGTCTAGGAAGGGGTGAAAGCTTCGCCTCGGGAGTCGCTCCCGCCCATCTCGGGAAGCATTCCCGCCATCCTCAGGGCCTCGGGTTTGCCCGCTCCCGGCGCCCGCAAATCGGGCCAAGGCCCCCTCGTCCGCCCGGACCGATGTGACAACACCGATCCATCGGGCGGTGCCCCGCGGGACACGCGCTCCAGACCGAGACAGTCCCGGGCGGGACGATCCGGGGGCGACGGGCGCCCCACCGTTGTCCAGAATCCGCCCATCCCAAGGAGTCCCGCATGATCCGCATCCTGCTTCTGGACGACCACGCCGTCGTCCGCACGGGCTACCGCCGCCTGATCGACCAGACCGACGACCTCACGGTCGTGGCCGAAGCCGCCACCTCCGGGCAGGCCTGCGACATCGTCCGGCTGCAGGAGGTGGACGTGGCCGTGGTGGACCTCCACCTCAAGGGCGACAGTGGGCTGGAAGCCATTCCCCGGCTGCGCCAGCGCCAGCCCTCGCTGCAGGTGCTGGTCTTCACCATGCATGCCAGCCAGGGCTTTGCCTTGCAAGCCCTGCGCGCCGGTGCATCGGGCTACCTGACCAAGGACAGCGACCCGATGGAGATGCTCGACGCCATCCGCCACGTCCACGCCGGCCGGCGGGTGTTCAGCGGCGAGATCGCGCAGACGCTGTTGCGGGAATCGGACCCCGCCGCCTCCAGCGGACCGATGGCCCTGCTCACGCCCCGCGAGTTCGAGATCCTGCGCCTGTCCGCTGCAGGCCAGAGCACGTCTCAGGTCGCCGAAGCCCTGTGCCTGAGCCCCAAGACCATCCACAACAACATGTCGCTCATCCGCAGCAAGCTCGACGTCCAGAGCGAACTGCAGCTGCTGCGCATGGCGGCCGAGCACGGCCTGGTCGAACTGGGCACCCCGTGAGTCCCCGGCCCCTGCGCCTGCCACGGCTGCTGATGCGGCGCAGCGCCCTGGTCGTCGCCACGACGCTGCTGGCCGCGCTGGCCCTGGGACTGCACACGGCCACACGCGACATCACCGAAGAGCAGGAAGGGGCCCTGGCGCTGGCCCACACGCTGGCCCGTTTGCAGGTCCTGTCCAGCCAGGACGCCGTCGCCGCACAAGCCAGCTTGCGGAACCTCCGGCAAGGAGAGCACGAGTTGCGGCATCTGCGACTGGAGGTCACGGACGACACCGGCCGGCTGCTGCTGCGCCTGGGCGCACACGACACCCCGACCGACACGGCGGACCCTTCGCTTGCGGCGCGCATGGGCGCACCGGTGCAGGAAGCGGTTCTGGACATCCACCGCCGCTTGTTTCCCATGCCAGCGCTGCCGCCGCAGGTGCAGCACCTGAACCGTCCGGACGGCGCCAAATGGACCCTGACCCTGCACGCATCGCCCGAAAGCGAACGCCTGGAAGCCTTGTCGGGCCTGCTTGACCAACTCGGCGTGCTGTGCGCCATGGGCATCGGCCTGCTGCTGATGCTGCGGGTGAACCTGGGCCACGCCCTGGGGCCCGTCGCCACCCTGCTCAACGGCATCGGACGACTGGAAAAACAAGACACCAAGGCCCTGCGGCACCTGCCCCCGATGCCGGTGCAGGAACTCGAACAGATCGCCGCCGCCCTGAGGCACCTGGCCGAGAGCCTGGATCGGGCGGAAAGCCGCCGCCGTGTCCTGGCGCATCAGCTCTCCGAGCTGCAGGAAAGCGAACGCCAGCGCATCGCCTCGGACCTGCATGACGAACTCGGGCAGCACCTCACCGCGCTGCGACTGGACCTGAGCTGGCTGCAGCGCCAGCTGGAAACCGCTCCGGACCCCACCGCCGGATGGCTGGCGCCCGCACTCGGCGTCACCTGCAGCATGACCGAGCATTGCCGCACCCTGCAGCGCGACCTGCGGAACCTGCTCACGCGCCTCCGGCCGTTCGGTCATGCATCGGAGGCCGAACGCGGCGATGACGGACGCATCGACCTGGGCGCTTTGCAAGAGCTGATCCAGGCCCTGGCCGACAGCTGGCACAGCAGCAGCCGGGAGCCCGTGTTTCAGATCGACTGGGAGCTGAACCTCTCCGGGCCGACCGGCCATCGCCTGGACACGGCCGGAATCAGCCTGGAACATGGGCAAGCACTGGCGCTGTTCCGCCTCACCCAGGAGGCGCTCACGAACATTGCACGCCACGCAGGCGCCCGGCAGGCTTTGCTGAGGGTCGACGTGAAGGTGGAAGCGCAACCGGATCCGGCATCACTTCCCCACGCCCGCCCAGCCCTGACCATCGAATGGCGCTGCGAAGACGATGGCGTGGGCCTGCCGGTCCCCGATTCGGGCGACGCGACAACGGCCATGCGCCGTGGCAACGGCCTGGCGGGCATGCAGGAACGCGTCTGGCTGCTGGGAGGTCAGTGGCACATCGGCCGAAGCCCTGCGCTGGGAGGACTTCAGCTCCGCGCCCGGCTCACGGAACCGGGGACGTGCCTCAACGCACCACCAGATTGTTCATCTGCACCACCTCCAGATCCCCCCCGGAGATCTGTCCCAGCTCCGAATTGAGCGTCGACGGCCAACGCGAATCCGGCGCACCCGTCATGTAGTACGAGCTGCCGTTGTCGGCCAGGAACATCCCGTAGGTCTTGAGTGCCGTCAGGATGGCCTTGGCCTCGGTGCTGAAGCTGGCCGGGATCTGATAACTGGCCTTGAGCCGCACCCGCATGCCCATCGGAGGGCAGTTGGTGGCCGTGCAACTGCCGGCGGCGTGTGTGGCCGGCGGCACGTAGGCCTTGCGCGTCGTGGGCACCGTGAAGCGCAGGGCATGCTGAATGCCCCCCGGGCCCTTGGAGGCCTCGTCGTAACGCAACAGCCCCGGAAAGATGGGCAGACCGGCGGCGTCGGCACTGGTCCAATGTTCACCCGCAGGCATCGTGGGTCGCACATTGTTGCTGTCGAGGTGGAACACGGCGCCGCTGGCGCCGGTCCAGGCGGTGTCGCTGATCTTGGAGGCCAGGAACACTTCGTACAGCCGGTTGTTGTCCTTGTCGACCACGATGGCATGCGAATCGCTGCCCGACTCGGTCGGCGTCGTCGCGGGAATCGGGTAAGGACCGGGGTCGCTCTCGCTTGCATAGTCGGTGAACGTCACGCTGACCTTGCTTTGCGTGCCCGACACGACCACGTAGGGCACGGTCATGTCCGAGCGCAGCACCCGAGAGGTGCCGATGAAGGACAGGATCGCCGAGGAGTTGCTGTCCACTGCCGCACTGGCCACGCTGGTGTTCCACGGGTTGTCGGCCGGAAAGGGAATCGCGCCATTGAGACTCGCGTTGTTGCCCAACGAGGCCGCGCTGAGGTTGCCATAAGTGCCTGTGGCGGTCGAGGTGCCGCCAGTGGAGGTGCCGGTGCCCGTCGAGACGTCGGTTCCGGTGCCCGTGCTGGTACCGGTTTCGTCGGCGGCGCTGCCGGAGCCCCCACCACCACAGGCCGCCAGCGCCAGCGCCGACGCCAGGGCCAACGCGGTCCAGCGCGCACGAAGAGAAGCAACAGGGGGAAGAGCGTGGTGGTTCATGGCCATGAATTTCTTGAACATGGAGGCAGTGTGTCGGCGCCCGTCGCTCGGCATCGCAACGGTGTGTGGCCCGGATGCAGGATCCGTAAGCATCCGTTTCGACACAAATCGACAACAGGTTTGGCGCAGATGGGAGCGGATGATGACGCACAAGCGGGCAATGGCCACGCGGTGTCACTGCTTCGGCGGGGTGTTTGGCGCCATGCTTCACAACCTTCCGAAATGAAACCGACACATCCCGCCGCTCCCAATACATTCCCCCAAATGCTTACAGATCACGACATCCCGTTTCGAGTTCCGGGAACTTTCCGAAAACTGACCGCTGCGGCGGGCCTGCTGACGCTCATGGTGTGCTCGGCCTGCGGTGGCAGCGGTGGCTCGGCTTCCGAGAACAGTGGCGCAGGCACGGTCTCCGCCGAGTCGTCGTGCGGGATCTCCGGTTTCCAGAGTGCGATGCTGCAGGCGATCCAGGCGGCACGTGCACAAGCACGCAACTGCGGTACCAGCGGCTCGTTTGCCGCCACCGGCTCCGTGACCTGGCATTCGGCACTCGGCTCTTCGGCCAGCGCCCACAGCAGCGACATGGCTGGCCGCAACACCCTGTCCCACACAGGCAGCAATGGCAGCACCATCGGATCGCGCGTCACGGCAGCCGGTTACGCCTGGAGTGCCATGGCCGAAAATGTGGCGTGGAACTACACCTCGGTCGACGCGGTCATGGCCGCCTGGCTGGCGAGCGACGGACACTGCGCCAACCTGATGAATCCGAACATCCGGCACGTCGGGGCCGCCTGCGTGGCCGCCACCAACGGTTCGTTCTATTGGACCCTCGACTTGGCCGCCCCGCTCTGAAGTCCCGTCACTTGGAGGCCGCCCCGGTCAGGCCCAGGCGTTCGGCGGCCCTGCGCTCGACCACGGCGGTGTCCTGCATGGCCCGGCCATAGGCCACGCTGTCCAGGTAGTCGGGCAGTTGGTCGTACTTGGCCAGTTCAGCCAGGTGGACCGGATCGAACAGGGCCGCGTGGAACGCGTCGTGCAGGGTCTTGACGATCGGTGGCGGCAGGGCGCGCGGCCCCACGATGCCGTACGGAGAGGACGCCACGAGGCCCAGCCCCAGTTCCTTGAGCGTCGGCACCTGGGGCCAGCGCGGCGAACGCCGGGCCCCGAACGTGGCCAACATCCGCAGCTTGCCGGAATCGAGGAACGGGGCGAAACCGTTGGAGTTCACCCCCACCATCACCTGACCGGACGTCAGCGCGATCATCTGCTCAGACGTGCCCTTGTAGGGCACGTGCGTGAACCGCAGCCCTTTGCGGCCAAACAGTTCCTCCATCACCAGGTGCGGGGTGGTTCCGATGCCGTTGGTGGCCACGGTGAGCTCATCGGGGTGGGCCTTGGCGAACTGGAACAGGTCTTCCATCCGCCGCAGCGGACTGGCCGCCGGGACCAGAACCCCGAACGTGACACCCGAGACCTGCAGAATCGGCGTGGTGTCGCGAATGGGATCCCACAGCGTGTGCTGCAGGTGGGGCGCCCGGAACACGGGCTGCGGCATCTGGGCCAGGGTGTAGCCATCGGGCGCGGCCTGCTGCAGCACCGGCATGGCCAGCGTGCCTCCCGCGCCAGGGCGGTTTTCGACCAGCACCCGCTGCCCCAGCCGACGCCCAGCCAGATCGGCCAGCACCCGCATGGTGAGATCGGTGGCCCCGCCAGCTGGCCAGGGCACGAGCAGCGTGATCGGCTTGTTCGGGCTCCACGGGGCGGTCTGCGCCGAGGCCGGCGCCACCGGCAGCCACCAGGGGGTCAGCGCAGCACCGGTCCAGCCGGCCAGCTTCCCGAGGATTTGGCGGCGGTGCATCGTCTTCATTGCCATGACGTGAGTTCCAGGGTCAGGGTGCCTCCGGTGAGGAAGGCCGATTGCGCGGGTTCGCGGCGCTCCAGGCGCACCAGTCCGGCGCCGGGGCAATACCACTCGGTGGTGGTCAGCGGCATGTCTTTCCAGCCGACGACCGGGTCGGCGAACAGCCTCACGGTGCCCTGCCCCGTCACGCGCAGGCAGCCGTCGAAGTCGCCTGCGGCGGTGCGCACACGCTGCTGCAGCGCGTCGAGGGTGTAGGTCATGCGGATCCGGGGGTGGCTGTGACGGATCTCGGGCGGGAATTCGTTGTTGCGGCGCAGGAGGTAGGCGGTGGAGTCGGCGGTCCACTGGGTGCCGACCTGCAGCGGGGCCTTGAGCACGTAGCGGCGCTCGGGGTCGGCCTGGGGCTGGTCCTGCACGTCGGTCTTGGAGGCGACGCGGTAGACGCCGGTGTCGTCGGAGCGCAGCCAATAGTCCAGGCCGTCGTCGCTGCGGCGGCGCCAGGCGGTGCCGTCCAGCACGCCGGAGAGCGCGTCTTCGCCCATCGTGCGCATCGTCAGGGTCCGGGTGTCGACGGCGCCGGACTCCATCTCGGTGCGCTCGCGGTAGGTCCACTCGTGGCCCGCTTCCAGCGGGAAGTAGGAACGGCCCGGCTCCTCGCGGCTGCAACCGCCCAGCGCCAGCGCCCATCCCACGGACAGCCCGAGCACCGCACCAGCCGCCGCCCGGACCATCGGGCGCCGGTCGCTCCCCAGCGCCCCGGTCGGTGTCCACAGCGCGCCTCGCACAGGCTTGGAATGCTTCATGACCGACTCACTTCTCGGGCAACTGCGGCGCGGGCAGGTCTCGGATCTTCACGACCTGCTCGTCGGAGCCCGGACGCAGCCAGCCCAGCCCCTTCTTGCCGGACTTGGGCTCGGAAGTGCCCATCTGCGTGACGCCCTGGCGGGACTTCTTCAGGCCCTCGCCCAACAGCGCGTGCAGGTCCTTGGCATAAGGCAGTCGGTGCGCACGCGGGTCGCGCGCCGGCTTGCCTTCTTCCAGCGCCTGCACCCAGACCATGAGCGAGCCGGCCGACTTGGCACTGGGCTCCTCGAACACGGCCGCCAGCAGCACGAATCGCTCGGGCAGAGGATCGGTCGTGGGCCAGCCTCCGAGCTGGTGCACCGCCTCGTCGGCCCAGAAGTAGAAAACGGTCACGCCGATCACCAGCAGGCCCTTGAGCCAGGCGGGCCAGCGCGACCACAGCAGCGCCAGCACCAGCAGGCTGGCCAGCACGGCAAATCCGAGCGTCAGGGCTTGGGTCATGCTCTAAGACTTTCTTGCAGGGTGTCGGTCGAGAGACTGGGCATCGTTCGCGGCAAGCGGGTGGGACATGGATCGAAGAGCCGGCTCAGGAACGCTGAACCAGGCTGCGCGCCAGGGTGTGGATCTGGCCGACGCTGCCGTCCGGCAGCACGGAGAAACGCACCAGCGTGACTTCATCGCCCTTGCGCGCCAGCCGAGCCTGGCCGTAGTACACGACCTCGGCGCGCGGGTTGACCTTGACCACCGAAACAGTCACCTCGACCGGCTGGCCGTCCTTGGACTCGTAGTAGTGCGCGTTGACGGTGTACTCGCCGGCCGCCACGCCGCGCAGCGTCACCACCTCCTGATTGAGCGGGTTCACCACGGCGCGGCCATTGACGACGATGCTGTCGTTGGACATGCCGCGGTCGTCGCGGTCCAGGTGCATCAAGCCGGCCTCGCGGGCGCGGAACCACACCAGCCGGTCCGAGGGATCGGACACCCAGGTGTCGATGTCGTTGGGGTTGAGGTCCGGCCACGACACGGTGACGATGAACTCCGCCTTGGCCGGGATGTCGCCGGCCTTGAGCGCCTTGGGATTCATCGCCAGCAGCGCGATCAGGAAGCAGAAGACGAAGGCGATCAGCATGTTGAACAACATGTCGTAGAACGGGTCGACTTCCGCCTCCCGCGCCCTGGCCCGTCCTCGGCGTGCAGCCATGGGGTCAGCTCCGCTCGGCCGTCAGCGCCATGCCGAACCGCTGGCAGTCGGCAACCAGCGCATCGGCGTAACGGTCCAGCCGCGTGAGCTGCAGACCCAGCACGATGTTGCCCACCAGGCCGACCATGGTCGTCAGCAATGCCACGCCCAGGCCGGAGGTCAGGCTGCGCAGCAGGTCCTGCGACTGGGCCGGGTCGAAGTTCTGCATGTGCCCGATCTGCATGGCCAGCATCGAAAAACCGATCACCTTGCCCAGCAGCCCAAGCTTGAGCTGGATGCCGTTGACCCACCAGGCGGTGGTGTGCGGCCCTTGGGCCTGGTCCAGCAACAGGTCCAGCGGCGCACCGGTGTCGGCCGGAGCGGCGCGCAGGCCCGCCCAGTATTCGGCCGCCCACCCCGCGTCCGCCCCCACCGATTCGCCCGACCGAACCGCGGTCATGTCCCTGCGGGCCCGCTCCATCAACCGGCGTTGGCGTTGCAATTCGCGCGAGCGGCTGCCACACCACAGCGTGGCGGCCACGAACACCACGATGATCACCAGCGTCAGCCCCGTCGGATCCGACGACAGCAACAGCGCCCACACGCCCCGCACGCCCAGCAGCCAGGCGGCAAACAGCAGCAGGCCACCCAGGGTCAGCCACTCCAGCCAGATCGGCTCGGGCAGCAGCGCGCGGGCCGCGTCGGTCCGGCGCACGGACGCCAGCGAAGACCGGAGTTCGGTGAAGCGAGGCACCGCCATGTTCAACCCGGTCCGCCGCCGCGCTTGGCCAGTTGCCCGAAGCCGCGCTGCGGGTCATAGCCCCAGCTCGCCACCAGGAAACACAGCGCCAGCGTGCCCAGCACGATCCACGGCGACAGGCCCGGGTCCTTGCCGTACATGGCGTAGCGCATCCACTCCACCGCGTGCGTGAAGGGGTTGAAACGGGCGATCTGGTAGACCCACGCCGCCCCCGACTCCTCCAGCTTCCACAGCGGATACAGCGCCGTCGACATGAAGTACATCGGGAAAATGACGAAGTTCATCGTGCCGGCGAAGTTCTCCAGCTGCTTGATGTGCACGCTCAGCAGCAGGCCCAGGGCGCCCAGCATCAGCGCGGCGCTCACGGCGGCCAGCAGCACGTGCGGCGTCTGCGGACCGATCAGCGGCAGCTCGGTGCCAATGGCCCAGGCGATCACCACAAACGCCAGCGCCTGCACCAGCGACAGCACCGCCGTCGCCGTGAGCTTGGAAAAAAGGATCCACCAGCGCGGCAACGGCGCCGTCAGCAGCAGGCGCATCAGGCCCATCTCGCGGTCGTAGACCATCGCCAGGCTGGACTGCATGCCGTTGAACAGCAGCACCATGCCGATCAGGCCCGGCGCGATGTAGACGTCGTAGGGGATGTAGGTGTCGTAGGGCTCGGCGATGGCCATGCCGAACACGTTGCGGAACCCGGCGGCAAACACCGCCAGCCACAGCAGCGGCCGCACCAGCGCCGACACCAGCCGCCCGGTCTGGCGCAGGAACTTGGCGACCTCGCGGCCGACGATGGCCCTCAAGGCCTGCAGCGCATGTCTCATGGGCGGGCTTTCAGCAAAGGCCGAGGGTGGAAGACGGGGTTCACGGGCGGGCCTTGCACAGCTTCTCGGGCGCATCCACGCCCAGGGTGTCGAGGGTGTTCTTCGGGTGCAGCACCCCCTCGACCGGCGCGATCGACACCACGCCCTGGCCGTCCGTGAGCAGTATCGTCTGGCGCATCTGGCCGTCCCACGGGCGGAAACTCATGGGCACGCCCTTGGAGCCGTCGAGCTCGATCGACACCAGCGCCTGCCGGAAAGCCTGCACGGGCCCCTGCGGCGCGGCCACGGCGGCAGCGGCCAAAGCCTTGCCCCCCATCCAGGCGCTCCAGTCCAGATCGGTCATGGGCCGGCGGACGGTCTTGGTGAAGCGGCGCGACACCTGCGGCGCGCCGTAGCGGTCGTACTGGGCGTGCCAGGCCAGCGCGGTCAGCCCCGCATCGCCCACCACCGGACGCGGCGAGGCCGTGCGGTACGGCAGCATGCGGGCGAACTCGCCGTCGCTGTCCACGACCCACACGACGTCATAGGTGCCCTGGGTCAGCAACAGCGGGTTGGCCAGATCGCGCTCGCGCGGATCGCCCGAGAGCTTGTAGGGCTTGGCGCCCACCAGTTTCAGTCCGAAACGCTGGATGGCCGAGACGGCGGAATGCCCTCGCACCAGATCCTGCTCGCTCGGCCCGACCAGCAGCAGCACCTGCGTCCACTTCTGGTGGACCAGGGTCTGGGCCAAGGCATCGGCGCGCATGCGCTCGCTGGGCACGACGTGCAGCAGCGAGGCGCGGCAGTTCTGCTCGCGCAGGTGGTCGTCGGCGGCGCCAAGATTCAGCACCGGCAGCTTCACGCCGGACGCGGCCGCCAAGGTCCACGCGGCCGGCAGGTCGGTCAGCAGCGCCGCCGCCCCGCCCTGCTCGGCCCGGCGCGCAGCGGCCACGGCCGCAGCGGGGGAATCCACCGGCACGACCTCCACCGTCACGGCGGCCCCGGCAGACTCGAGCTCCAGCGCGGCCTCCTTCAAGGCCACGTTCACGCCGTCCAGCGCCGGCCCGGTCGGGTGGCCCAGGTAGGCCCGCTCGACACGGGTGCGCTCCAGGCGCGGGTCGTCCTCGGGCACCAGCAGCACGGCCTTGAAGGCCGCCGCCTGGACCACGGCGGCGGTCAGCGTCAGGCCGATGGCCACGACCAGCCGCACCACCCGGTGTGCCGAGCCGGAACGCCCCCCCGACGACGGGGCCCGGAAGACGGGAACACCGCCACGCGCCAGCCCCCCGTCACCCGTTGCCGTGCGATGCCCGTTCATGGCCTCACTCCACCACGACGATGCTGTGCGGCACGCGGCCCACCGGCACGGTCTTGAGCGCCTTGGCGGCAGGCACGTCGATGATCGTCATGTCGTCGGACAGCCCGTTGGCTACGTACAGGCGGTCGCCAGCCTTGTTCAAGCCCAGGCCCCAGGCCCGCTTGCCGGCCAGCACGAGGCTGGACACCTTGCGCGAGGCCACGTCCACGAAGGCCACGTGGTTGGCCTTGCCCAGCCCGACATAGGCGCTCTTGCCGTCCGGGCTCATGGCGATGCCCACCGGCGTGATGTCGGTGGCGCGAGCACCCTTGACCTCGAACTTGACGGTGTCCAGCACGCTGTGGTCCTTCGTCGAGATGACGGTCACGCTGGCGGCCAGCTCGTTGGTGACCCACAGTTGCGATCCATCGGGCGTCATGGCAAAGCGGCGCGGGCGCTTGCCCGCCTTGATGTTCTTGACCACCTTGCCAGAAGCGGCATCGATCACGTGGACCAGGCTGGCCACCTCGGAGGTGACGTACACCGTCTTGCCGTCGCGGCTGACCAGCACGCCCTCGGGCTCCTCGCCGACCTTGATCTCGCCGGTGCGCTTGCCGCTGGCGATGTCGACGACGCCCACCGCACCGTCTTCCTCGTTGCTGACGAACAGGGTCTTGCCGTCCGGAGACAGATCGAAGATTTCGGGATCCTCACCCAGGCCGATCTTGCGCACCGACTTGCCCGTGGCCAGATCGATCACGTCGGCCTGACCGGAGTCGCCGCAGGCCACCATGAGCTGCTTGCCGTCGGGCGTGCGCACCATGTGGCGCGGGCGCTTGCAGGTGGCGATCGTGCCGGTGACGGCCTGCGTCTTGAGATCGACCACAGTGAGCTTGTGGTCCTTCTCGCTCGACACGTAGGCGGTCTGGGCCAGGGCCCACGCCGGGGCTGCCAGCAGGGCCACGGCGGTGGCGATGGTCTTGAGGTTCATGGGTGTCTCCGTTGTTCGAGGAAGGGGCAAAACCCCCGGTGAATCAGGGTGCGGCCAATGTGGCCGGGCGAACGGTGGGGCCGTTGTTTCCGGCCACACCCGGCGGACGGGCAGCGGTGGCGCGGATGAAAGCGCTTTCCAGGCTTTCGCCCCCCAGCGCGGCCGTGACCTGGGCGGGCGTGCCATCAGCCAGCAAGCGGCCCTGGTGCAGCACGACCACGCGGTCGGCCGCTTCGGCTTCTTCGACCAGGTGGGTCGCCCACAGCACCGCCGTGCCGTGCGCGGCCACATCGGCGCGGACGGCGGCCATCAGGTCGCGGCGGGATTGGGGATCCAGCCCCACGGTGGGCTCGTCCATCAGCAGCACCTGGGGCCGGTGCAGCAGCGCGCGCACCAGCTCAACCTTGCGGCGGTTGCCGCCAGAGAGTTCCCGCACCGTGCGTTTCAGATCGGCGTTCAGGCCCAGCGCGGCACCACCGGCAGTGATGCGCTCGGAGGCCAGCGCACGTGGCAGGCCATGCAGATCAGCGTGGAAGCGCAGGTTGCGCTCCACGCTCAGGTCGAGGTCCAGCGACATCTGCTGGAACACCACGCCGATGTGCCGAAGGGCGGCGACCGCATGGCGGGCCAGGTCGTGACCCGCCACCGATACCTGACCTTCGTCGGCCGTGAACAGCCCCGTCAGGATCTGGAACAAGGTGGACTTGCCCGCCCCGTTGGGCCCCAGCAGCGCGACGCGCTGGCCAGCCGGGATTTCGAGCGTCAGTCCGCCCAGGGCCACGCGCGCGCCATAGCGCTTGACCAGATCCCGGACGTGAAGCACGGACCGCGGTGCGGCGGAGTTGGACTTGGAGGGCGTGTGCATGGCACCGTTTGTACCGAGCGCCTGCGCCGATGTCGGCCCCGTGTTTACACCCCGGCACCGGTCACAGGCGCTCCATCATGGAACACCCACAACCGAGGGTCACCATTCGATCTCGCCGCGGTCCTTGGCCAGCTCGATGCCCTGGGCCTCCAGGCGTTCCCGCTCTGGCGCTTCCAAAGGCTCAGGCAGGGCCATCATGACCTTGCGCGACGCCCTGGACCCGGTCAACAGCGACAACGCATCGGGATCGGCCTCGAATTCGCTGTCGCTGGGATGGCGATCCAGGTCGTCGCCAAACACGACACAATCCGCATCGTTCATCCAGGCCAGTGCGTCCTGACCCGCTTCGGCGATGGAGCCGGCATAGAACAGCCTTCGGCCGCTCTGGCGATCTCGCACCGCCAGAGCGATGGTCTCGCCGACGACCGGGTTGCGCGCGTGCGAGACGTGCGGCGGCAGCGGCCCCTCCGTGGCCAAGGCCGTGAACTCCAGGCCCGGCTGCCCTTCGACCCGGAACACGGTCTCACGGCACTCGCCCGCCACGGGGATCACGTGCCAGTGCACCCCGCAATAGTCTTCCAGCAGGGGAAGAATGGGCAGGCTGTGCGTGAGTTCCTCGAACACGGCGGGTGTTGCGTACAAGTGGATGGGCACCCCATCCCGCAAAGCCAACAGGCCGGTCACGTGGTCCACCTGGGCATCGGTCAGCACCACCGCCCGGATCCGGGCATCGACCAGGCCTTCGTGGCGCAGCAGCCGCGCGTCGGTGGCCAACTGGTCTCCCACTGCGGGCGACACATTGATGAGGAGCCACCGGCTGCTGCCACCTGACAGCGCCAGAGCCCCGGGAGAATGGCTGGAAGCCCGGCCGCGGGTGGGCGCATGCCCGTGGCGAACCGCGTCGGAGCCTCCCTTGAGGACCACCAGTTTCATGCGCACCTCCTGATGCGGTCGGGCCCGAAACCCCGAGGAGGTGTGGTCCGGACCCTGTCGTGCTCGCGTCGATACATGGTCGGAGATTGAGCAAGAGATGTGCCGTGGCGCATCACTCCCGCGGGAACGGTTCCCGGCGCGGAATCGTTCACGTTCTGCCGGATCAGGCGGTGCGTGGAGATCGCCAGCGCCACGACTGCTCCGTCCGGAGACAGTCCACGGCCTCAGGGTGGAGCAGCCCGAAGGCCCCCACCACCGGGCCAACCCTCATGGGCGCCTCAGCGCGCCTGATTCCAGCGCAGGCGGCGGTAGATGGTGTTTCGGCTGATGCCCAGGCGCTTGGCCGCCACCGAGATGTTCCCTCCGGCGGCCTCGACGGCGCGCTGAATGGTCAGGATCTCGATGTCCTCCAGCGAACGACCCAGCGCATCGGGCATGCCTGCGGCGGGCACGGCATCACCAGCCGCCGGGGCAGGGACAGACGCAGCCGCGCCCGCAGAACCCAAAGGCACAGGCAGGGCCAGACGCCCCGGGGCAAGATCGGCCGGCACCGACATCGCCACGGGGGACACCGCCCCAACCGAGGCGGTGGACGTACCGAACGCCCCAGCCGGCAACAGAGCGTGTCGGGCCTCCATGGCGCGACCGGCGTCCTCGATGAAATCGTCCGACAGGTGGTCCCGGGTGATGATGCGTTCGTGAGCGGCCATGACGCTCGCGGTGCGCAGCACGTTGAACAGCTGGCGAACGTTGCCCGGCCACGAATAGCCCTGGAACAGTTCGGTCACCTCCGCGCTCAAGCGCAGCCCGCGCCCCGGACACTCCCGCTCCAGGATGCGATCCACCAGCGCCAGCAGATCGCTGCGCTCACGCAGTGGCGGCAAGCGCACGGCCAGGCCGTTGAGCCGGTAGTAAAGGTCTTCGCGGAAGGTCTTCTGCTCGATCATCTCGCGCAGGTTGCGGTGGGTGGCGCACACCAGCGCCACGTCCACCGACACCGACTTGCCGCTGCCCAGCGGAGTGACCTGACGCTCTTGCAGCACCCGCAGCAGGTGGGCCTGCAACGCCACCGGCATGTCGCCGATCTCGTCGAGGAACAGCGTACCGCCGTTGGCCTGCACGATTTTGCCCACCGCACCCTTGCGCCGGGCCCCCGTGAAGGCCCCTTCTTCGTAGCCGAACAGTTCGGCCTCGATCAGGGTGTCGGGGATCGAGGCGCAGTTCACCGCCACGAACGGCTGCTTGGCCCGGTCGGAATCCTGGTGGATGGCCCGCGCCAGCAGTTCCTTGCCCGTGCCCGTTTCACCCAGGATCAGGATGGGGATGTCCCGGTTGAGGACCCGGCGGATCTTCTCGGCCACCTGGCCGACCTGGGCATCACCCGTGGTCAGGCTGCGCAGACCCTCCCGTTCATCGACGACCGCACTGCGACCCACCAAGCCGTTGCCACTGCCCGGCAGGTTCGGGCCGGTGGCCGAGGCGCCGCCCGCTGTCAAGTCCACCGCCTTGTCGGCCGCCGCAGCGCCCTCCTTGGGCTGGTTGGCGGTCACGTCGATGTCGACCCCGGCCGGGGTCAGGCCGGAAGTGGCCGCCGCCACCCCTTCGCTCAGGCTGTGCCACACCGGCCAGTTGAAGCGGGCATACACGTGGAACTGACGGCCGTTGTGCATCTCCACCGGATGCGGCGCGGCCAGCGGCGAGCGGAAACGGTCCACCAAGGCCGGCACCGACACGCCAAACAGCGAGGAAATGGTGTGCATGCGAAGTGCCGCGCCGCTCAGGCCCAACTGCTCCAGAGCACCACGGTTCGCACCGACCAGGCGCCCGTCCTGACTCACCGCCAGGATGCCTTCCATCAGCGTGCCGATGAACTCGACCCGGCTGTGGAAATGCAGCCGCATGACATTGCGGTAGTCGTCCGTCAGCCAATGGTTCTCGATCATGCGCGCGCTCATCTTCACCAGCCCCATGGTGTGCTGGTGGTAGCTGCGCTGGTCGCCCGAGACGTCGAGCACCCCGAGGATGTTGCCGCGCGGATCCAGGATGGGGGCCGCCGAGCACGTCAGGAAGTGGTTGGCGTGCATGTAGTGCTCGTCCGCGTGGACGAACGTGGGGGTTTCCTCGATCAGGGTCGTGCCCACGGCGTTGGTGCCCTTGGACGATTCCGACCAGTTCACCCCCGGCTGCATCGCGACCTTGGAGGCCCGATTCACGAATTCAGGATCGCCGATGGAATGCAGGATCGTGCCGGTCGCGTCGCACAACAGCACCATCGAGTCGGTGTTGGCGATCTGCTCAGCCAGCAATTCCATCACTGGGGCCGCGTGCGTGTACAGGCGCTGGTTGCGCTCGCGCACCACCGTCAGGTCCGAACGACCCAGCGGCGAAAAATCAGGCCGCTCGATGCGCGATAGCCCCAGCGCCTGGCAGCGCTCGTGGGATTGGTCGATCTTCTGGATGTGTGTCCCACTCAGGGACAGTGCCGACGCGATCGGGCGCCGGCCGTCGTCACGGCCGGTCTTCATGCGCTGACCGGCCGAAGCCGGGGTGAAGGGTCCTTGCATCTCTTGTCTCCTCGTCGACCGCTCGCCACGGCTTGTCCGAAGGGTCGACCCAGGACGGAGGTGCGCCACATGCGCAACTGGGACACGCTGCTGTGCTTTCGCACAACCTGGTGCCCCTGTGTGACACCGATCTTAGTCGAGGTCAATGTTCGCTCCATCGAGTGACAACCCACCCCGGACAGACCCTTGCCTTTTCCTGACAAATTCACGCCTTCCGGGACATGGCACAACGATTGCAGATTCGATGCCAGATCCCTCAACGATTACGGAGACATCTGCATCATGTTCCATCGCAACTTCCGCCGCGCCGTCACCTTCCTCGCCGCGGCCACGCTGTCCTCGCTGGCCCTCGCCCACGGCGACGTGGTTCCCCAGGCGGTCGACACCACCGGCCTCGACTCGGTGGGCAAGGAATGGCTGGAGAACAACCCCTACAGCGGCAACGCCAAGGCGGTCCAGATCGGCAGTTCGGCCTACAACCAGAACTGCGCCCGTTGCCACGGCCTGGAAGCCGTCTCGGGCGGCATCGCCCCCGACCTGCGCCGCCTGGACAACGACTGCGCCTCGTTGACCAACGCCAAGAAGCAACAGGCCTGCCTGACCGAGGTCAACGGCTACTTCCTGACGACCATCCGCAACGGCCGCACCCGCAACGGTGCCGTCTACATGCCCCCGTTCGAAGGCACCTTCTCCCAGGAAGCAATGTGGGCCATCAAGTCCTACCTGGAATCGCGCCGCGAAAAGCCCCTCACCAAGTGATGACCCGGGGGTCTCGCGCCCCCGAGGCCACGACTCACCTGTCGCAAGACCCGATGGAAGGGATCGGTGATCCGGGGGATGCTTCTCTCCCAGAACCGCCCGGTCACCGACCGCCGCCACCTTTCACTGTCTGAGCAGGACGACCATGGACTTTCCGGATACACGACTCCCGATACGCCGCCGCTTCCTGGGCACCCTCGGTGCCCTGGGCACCGCCGCAGCGGGGACCCTGCTGCCCCTCGGCGCGGCCCGGGCCGACGACGAACCCACTGCGCTGCAACGCATCCGCGAGCGCGGTGTGCTCTCCGTGGGCCTGTACGACGACCTCAAGCCCTTCCACCTCAAGGGCCAGGGCATCGAGGTCGACATGGCCAAGGCCCTGGCGGCACAGCTGGGTGTCCAGGCCAAGATCCTGCCGTTCCCGGCCGGAGAGAACATGGACGACGACCTGCGCAACATGGTCTGGCGAGGGCATTACCTCGGCTACGGTCCGGCCGACGTGCTGCTGCACGTGCCCGTGGACCGCCCGCTGATGCAGGCCAACCCACGGGTCACCATCTTCGGGCCGTACTGGCACGAAAGCGTGGTCATCGCCCGCGACGTCCGGCAAGTGCCTGAACTCGACGGCTTGGCGCCGCTGCGCGGCAAGCCCGTGGCCGTCCCTGGCCTGTCGCTGGCGGGATGGCTGCTGCTCGGCGCCGACGATGGCATGCTCAAGAACGACCTCATCACCAAGCTGCCCAGCGGTGTGGAGGCCGCCCAGATGCTGCAGCGCGGCGAAGTCGTGGCGGCGGCAGGCCTGCGCTCGGAGATGGAAGCCACACTCCAGGGCGCCCCCCGCTACGTGGTCTCGCCGCTGCCCATCCCGCGCGCGCCCACCGACGGGTGGGCCGTGGGCATGGCCGTCAAGCGCGACAGCAAGGACTTGGCCGAAGCGCTCCAGGCCGGCGTGCAAAAGCTGAGCTCCGACGGCACGCTGAAAAAGCTGTTCGCTCAAGCGCACCTGAACTGGCGCGTCTGACGCAGGGACCGGCCACCCCGGCCCCTGCGCGGCACCTCAGCGCGGGGCCGTGGCGAGCTTCAGGCCAAAGCCGATCAAGGCCACGCCAGACAGCCGCGTGGCGATGCGCCGGGCCGACGGCCAAGCGCTCAGGCGCCGGGCGACGACATGGCCCAGCAGAACCAGTCCGGTCTGGTACAGCAGGCTCAGGAGCGTGACGTGCAGCATCATGACCCCGAGCGTCACCCCCGACGACTCGGCCGTCAGGAACAGCGGAAAAAACGACACGAAGAACAGGATCACCTTCGGATTCGTCAGGCTCACGGCAAAGGCCTGGCGGAAATAGGTGCCTGGCGAACGCTCCGGCTCCGCCAGGCGCTCCTCACCCGCGATCCGCGTGCGCAACAACTGCACCCCCAACCAGCACAGATACGCCGCGCCGAATCCCTGCAGCGCTGTGAACAGCAAGGGGTTCGCCCGCATGACGGCCGCCAGGCCCACGACCGCCGCCACCATGAACACAAAGTCGCCCAGCAGCGTGCCCGACACGGCCGCCAGGCCTGCGGCCCGGCCGTTGCGAGCGGTGGCGTGGAGGATCGCGAGGGTGCCTGGCCCAGGAATCAGCTGGAACAGCAGGATCGCGGCGATGAAACTGGGGTAGTTCTGAATGTCCAACATGGGGAAGCTCCGGGCCGACGTCGCCCCGCGCGACCGTCGCCATGGATTGTGGGCACAGGGGCCTGCGGCGGCAACGGGTGCGCCGGATCTTCTGGATTTCGCACCGAACCTATACTCACACGGGTATCAAGACGGAGCGCTCCATGGACATTCAAAGCTTCGTGAGCCAGAACTGGCCACTGCTGCTGCTGGCCCTTTGGTTCGGCCACAAATGGTGGAACTCGCGTCGCGTGAAGGCGATGCTGCCCGCGCTCAAGCAGCAGGGAGCGCTGCTGGTGGACGTGCGCTCGCCGGGCGAGTTTGCGGCGGCCAGCGCACCTGGAACGGTCAACATTCCCTTGAACGAGCTGGGTCAACGCCTCGCCGAGATCCCCCGCAACGCCCCCGTGGTGGTGGGCTGCGCCAGCGGCACCCGCAGTGGCATGGCCAAGGTGCTGCTGAAGAAAAACGGCTACGCCCAGGTCCACAACATCGGGGCCTGGTCCCGATTCCTTTGAGCCCCCACCTGACCCGCTGCATCCGGCTCAGGACACCGGCCCTCGACGGATCTCCAGGATCTCATCCGGCTCAATGCCGAGGGACTGCAAAAACCGCTCATGGGCCTGTGGGTTTTCACGCTCGAACTCCCGGTGCCACAGGTCCATGGCCTCGTCGTCGAAACCGGCACTGCGCAGCAAGGCCGTCCACGCCGCCTTGTCCCAGCGCCGCCCACCGTCGTGCATGTCCGGCATCGCCAGCAGGTGCGCCAACTGGCGCTGCTGCTCACGCAGGCATTCGACCTCCCGACTCAGGGCCAGCAGGCGCGTCTCCAGCAGGTCCGCGGGCCGAGGCTCGGGCGGGTCGGTGGTGTCCCGTGAGGTGAGCAGGACACGGATGTCGGCCAGCGCCAGGCCGGCGTCACGCAGGCGTCGGATGTGCCGCAGGCGCTCCAGTTCCGCTTCGCCGTAGTGCCGGTACCCGGACGGCGTGCGCCCGCAGGGCAGCAGCAACCCAAGGGCCTCGTAGTGCAACACGGAAGTGCGTGCCAATCCGACCCGCCGGGCGATCTGGCCGAGCGTGTACCGACCCGGCAGGACAGCGGAAGGGCGGTTCATGTCGGCAAAGGCAGGCGATCGGGCGGCACAAAGCGCTCACGGGCAGCGGAAGTGTCCAGGGTGTGCGGCGTGTAGTGGCGGGCCAGGACGGCTCGTGCATCCCGGACCAGTTCGGCCTGGGTGGCGAGAAAGTCCGGCCAGCTCAACGCGGGATCCGCACCGCCCCCGTGCGCCATCAGCCGGACCAGCGCCTCGGACAGCGTGCGGTGGTACTTGTCCGGCACGCCCAGGCGGGTGGCCAGACGATCGATGCCCTCGCACGTCTCGGCCACCGCGTCCTCCAGCGGGCGGCGCTGCAGCAGCAGCCACGCGGCGCGCAGATGACCCAGATGGTCAAAATGGGATGGCGGCAGGGTGGCGTCCAGGAAGGCGGACAAGAAGGTGTCGTCGGACATCGGCATCGGTGCGGTCATGCGAGGCTCCTTGGAAAGGGTGTGACCAGCTTCAAGCCTGCTACCGTCTTCAGGTCAAGCGCCGGGCGAAACGTGCCCCCATCAGGCCAGTTCCTGCGCCAACGCGTCGAACACCACCCGGATCCGGCGCGCGGTGTGCAGCTCGCGGTGGCTGACCAGCCAGATCGGGAATCGCACGGGCGGCACATCGTCCAACACGCGCACGAGGCCCGGCATCGCACGGGCCATGTCGTCCATCACCGCCGCAATGCCCAGATCCTGCTGCATGAGGGCCCAGGACGGGACCGTGTGGTCGGCATAGCAGCTGAAATTGGCCTCGGTCAGTGTCAGACCCGCCGCTTGGCGCAAGTAGGCCAGATAGCGCCCTCCCCGGTCTGAACCGATGAAGTCGCAGCGGGTCGCATCCTCGGCGGTGCGCGGGTGACCGTTCGCCTGCACCCACGCCTTGGAGGCGTAGAACCCCGCCGTCGCCTCTCGCACCAGCCGCCCGATGAGGTCAGGCTGTTCGGGGCGCAGGTGGCGGATGGCGATGTCGGCCTCGCGTTGGCGCAGGTCGCTCAATGCGTTGGTCGAGACGATGTCGATCACGATGCCCGGCTCCCGCTCGCGGATGAGCCGCACGATGCGCGGCAGGAGGTAGGCCGCCACCGCATCGCTGGCCGACACCGACACCACCCCTTCCACCGCCTGCGAGCGCCCCGACGCGGCCAGACCCAGCTCGGTGGCGGCCACACCCATCGTCCGCGCGTGTTCCAACAGGTCCATGCCCGTGTCCGTCAGCACCATCGACTTGCCCGCGCGCTCGAACAGCGTCACCCCCAAGCGGCGCTCGATGGCCGCGACCTGGCGGCTGAGCGTGGGCTGCGTCAGCCCGAGCTTGCGCGCGGCCGCCGAGAGCGAGCCCGTCTCCGCCGTTTCCAGAAAAGCCCTGAGCTGGTTCCAGTCCACTGCATCCATGCGTATTTGCATAAAGGGTCTGCAATCTATCGCAGTTTTCTGCGGCGATGTGTATGGATAGCATGCATCCCATGTGATCCCGCACGTCCTTTCGGCCGAAATCCTTCCGACATGTCCGCCTCCGCTTCCACCCTCCGCACCGCCGCCGACCCCTTGTCAGCCGCCGCCGCCAAGGCGCGGTTCTGGGACCAGGTGGCACGCAAGTACGCCAGCGACCCGATCAAGGACCTCGCGGGCTACGAGAAGACGTTGGCACGTGTGCAGGCCCTGCTGTCGGCCGAGCACGAGGTGCTGGAGATCGGCTGTGGCACCGGCTCCACGGCCCTGCGGCTGGCACCCGGCGTGCGGCGCCTGCTGGCCACCGACCTGTCGCCCGAGATGATCACCATCGCCCGCGAGAAACAGGTCGACCTCGGGTTGCCGAACCTGGCGTTCCAGGTGGCCGACGCCGACCTGCCCCTGCCCGACCCGGCCCCCTTCGACGCCGTGCTGGCGTTCAATCTGCTGCACCTGCTGCCCGATCTGCCCCAGGCGCTGCAGTCCATCGCAGGCGCCTTGCGCCCGGGAGGCCTGTTCATCTCCAAGACCGTGTGCGTGTCGGAGATGAGCGCCCTCATCCGCCGGTTGGCCTTGCCGCTGATGAATGCCCTCGGCAAGGTGCCGCCGCTGCGCGTGTTTGACACCGCGCAGTTGCGCGCGGCCATCGAGCAGTCGGGCCTGGACATCGTCGCCGTCGAAAGGCACGCCACCCGAGGGCGTGACTACCGGCCCTTCATCGTGGCGCGCAAGCCCGGCTGACGGGCCCCACGCTCTTCTGAAGTCCTCGTGCCCATGCCGCCCCGTGCGCGGCAGGGTCAGGTGCGGCCCGCTCGGGACCCGCGTTCCGAATTCCCTCACCCCGCCACAGGAGTCGTTCATGTTGCATCCCCACCCCTTTCGAACCGCCGCACGGCCAGCCGCAGCGCTGCTGATCAGCCTGTCTCTCCTGGGCTTGAGCGCCTGCGGCGGCGGGGGCGACTCCAGTGACTCCGGCACCCAACCGGACGGCAGCAGCGGCACCCGCCCCGCCTCGGTCCAAGCCCTGACAGGCGACTGGACGCAAAAAGGCTGCATGACCGCCGGCAGCCAGTCATACAAGCGGTTCTTGCGCATCACGCAGATTCCGTCGAGCGGCGTTGCCGCGGCCGTGATCGAGATCTCCGAAGGAGTGCTGTCCTATGCCGGCACTGCGTGCACAGGCGCCTCACAACGGGTTGGACCGACCCAGATCGGCAGCGTCAACATCACCCGTTCCGAAGCCAACGCCCTCATCGCGGCCCACTGGGGCGAGTTCCTCACCATCACCAGCCAGCGCTCCGGCTCCATCTGGGCCCTGCGTTCGGACAGCACCCAACTGTGCTGGCTGGGCGACGAAATCCCCACCATCCAGCCCACGCTGGCGGCGGTGTCGTCCACCCTGTCCACCGTGCCCGAATCCAGCTGCTTCGTTCACTGACCCGAGGAGTCCGACATGAACTGCCTGCGCATCGCGATGTTTTCGTTCATCCCGCTGCTGCTTCCCGGATGTGCCGCCACCATCGACCAGGGCGGCCTGGAGCAACGCACCGCCCAGGCCATTGGACGGCCGGTGGGCCAATTCAGCCTTTCCGAACGCAGCGACGAGACCGGCGGCCGCATTCAATACACCGCCACCACCCGCGACGGACAGGTCTACCGCTGCCACCTGTACTCGGCCACCGGGTTCCAGCGGGCGATGTCTTTCGGACAGACGCCGCACTCGGATGCCCTGTGTTCGGCCATGGCCGGGAACGGCAAGCCCGCCGTGACGCCACCGCAGGGAAACACGACCGGGGCATGCAACGCGGTGCTCAAGGCTGCGAAGCGGTGTTGAACACCCCTCGGGGAAGGCCCCGGCACGGGACCGCCCCCGAACCCCGGCATCCGCTCAGCGGACGACGCCAAGCTCCTCGCGCTGGCCCGCCTTGAAGGTGTAGAGCGTCAGCGCACCGTTCTTGATGTCGCCCTTTTCGTCGAAGGCCACGGTTCCGGTGACACCGGGATAGCTGATCTTTTGCAGCACCGGCAGGTACTTGGCCGGATCGGCCGAGCCTGCCTTGACCATGGCTTCGGCCATCACCTTCGTCGCGTCGTAGGTGTAGGGCGAGTAGATCTGGACTTCGGTGCCGAACTTCTTCTTGAAGCTCGCCTTGAACTTCTCGAATCCTGGCCGCTGGGCCGCATCAACACCACCCGCGATGGCACAGACCACCTGACCATCGGCCAACTGGCCCGACGCCAGTTTCGGCAGCTCGGCCGAGCACACGCCGTCACCACCGATGAACTTCGCCTGGATGCCCAGCTGCCTCATCTGCCGCAGCATCGGACCGGCGACCGCGTCCATGCCGCCATAGAAGATGACGTCGGGCTTGGCCGCCTTGATGCTGGTGAGGATGCCGGTGAAATCGGTGGCCTTGTCGTTGGTGAATTCGCGCTTGGCGATCGTCGCGCCAGCGGCCTTCGCGGCCTTCTCGAACTCGCCGGCAACCCCTTGGCCGTAGGCGGTGCGGTCATCGATGACGGCAACGGTCTTGGCCTTGAGCGTCTGCACGGCATAGCGGCCCAGGGTGCCGCCGAGCTGCGCGTCATCGGCCACCATGCGGAACGTCGTCTTGAGGCCCTGCCGGGTGTACTGCGGGTTCGTCACCGACGGCGCGATCTGCGGGATGCCCGCAGCAGCGTACAGCCGCGACGCCGGGATCGCGGTGCCCGAATTCAGATGGCCGACCACGCCGTTGACCTTCATGTCCACGAGCTTCTGTGCAGCGGCGGTCCCCTGCTTGGGGTCGCCGGCGTCGTCTTCGGCGAGCAGCTCGAAGCGGACCGGACGGCCGCCGATCTGCAAAGCCTTGGCGTTCAGCTCCTCGAGCGCCATCCGGACACCGTTCTCGTTGTCGCGTCCGAGGTGAGCAGCCGGACCGCTGAGCGCGGCGACGTGGCCGATCTTGACGACAAGGGGCTCCGCAGCATGAGCGGACAGAACGAAACAGGCGGCGGCAAGGCCGCTCAGGCGCATGGAAGTGCGGTTCATGAACTCTTGATTTCGATGGATCAGGTTGAGGGACGCCAACAATTATGCCCACGCACCCATCGGGTTAACCCGCACTGAAATCAACACAAAGCCAGATTCAGGAAAGTGCGCGGCATCGGTGCGACCATGGGCGGCGGCCGTCGAATGTGGCCGTGACCTCGCCCAATCCCCATGCCCGACATCACCGACACGCCCCCCGCCGCCGTCATCCAGGACCTCGCCGCCCTGCGCACCCACCTCGATCAGCGCGTGCCCGCCAAGCAGGCCGGCCAGAACCTGCTGATCGCCACCTGGAACCTTCGGGCGTTCGCCTCCCTCACCCGCGAATGGACGGCCGGCGCCAAAGCCAATCCCAAGCGCGACCTGCGGGCGCTGCGGGCCATCGGCGAGATCGTGCGGCGCTTCGACGTGGTCGCCGTGCAGGAGGTCAAGGGCGACCTGCGGGCATTGCGTGACCTGCTGCGCTGGCTCGGCGACGACTGGGCCTTCCTGATGACCGACGTCACCCAGGGCGCCGAGGGCAACGACGAGCGCATGGCCTTCCTCTATGACACCACACGACTCAAGCCCTCCGGGCTGGCCTGCGAGCTGGTGGTGCCACAGGAGTGGATGAAGGCCGTGGGCGCCGACGCGCTCCAGCGCCAGTTCGCACGCACCCCCTACGCGGTCAGTTTCAAGGCGGGTGGCACCACCTTCATCCTCGTGACCCTCCACGTGACCTACGGCGACAACGCCGCCAGCCGCATTCCCGAACTCAAGGGCATCGCCCGCTGGATGCGGGAGTGGGCCGACCAGGAAAACGACTGGTCGCACAACCTCATCGCCCTGGGTGACTTCAACATCGACCGCAAGGATGACCCGCTGTGGCAAGCCTTCACCTCCACCGGCCTGTCTGTGCCCGAAGCGCTGAACCAAGTGCCGCGCACCCTTTTTTCGGACCCCGACAAACCCAACCAGGGCTCGTTCTATGACCAGATCGCCTGGTTCCAGACCGCCAAAGGCGAACAGAAGATCCACGCCCAGTTCCGAACCGCCGGCCATGTCGACTTCACGCCGTTTGTCTACACCGACCAGAAGATGACGCGGCAATCCGTGTCGTACCGGGTGTCGGATCACTTTCCGTTGTGGGCGGAGTTTGGGATTTGAGCCCCGCCGATAATCCCGCGATGCAATCCTTCGACGTGATCATCGTGGGCGCCGGCGCCGCCGGCCTGTTCTGCGCCGCCCAGGCCGGGCAACGGGGACTGAAGGTGGCCGTCGTCGACCACAGCCCGCGCATCGCCGAAAAGATCCGCATCTCCGGCGGAGGGCGCTGCAACTTCACCAACCGCGAAGCCGGTCCGGCCCACTACCTGGGCGAGAACCCCAACTTCTGCCGCTCGGCGCTGTCGCGCTACACATCGGCGGACTTCATCGCGCTGGTGCAGCGCCACGGTGTCGCCTTCCACGAAAAACACAAGGGCCAGCTCTTTTGTGACCACAGCGCGGACGACATCATCCGCCTGTTGCTGGCCGAGTGCGAACGCGGCGCCGTGCAGCGTTTTCACGACTGCGGCGTCGGCACGGTGCGCCACGGGGACGGCCATTTCGAAGTCGACACCGCCCGTGGATGGATGCAAGCCCCGCAGCTGGTCGTGGCCACTGGCGGTCTGCCCGTGCCCAAGATCGGCGCCTCGGCCTGGGGACTGGAGCTGGCCAAGCAATTCGGCCACACGGTGGTCTCGCCACGCGCGGCCCTGGTGCCGCTGGTGTTTCACCCGCAGGAGTGGGCACCGTTCGTGGAACTCGCAGGCCTGTCGCTGCCGGTGGACATCGCCAACGGCCCCGGCAAGAAGGCGCGACACTTCCTCGAAGACCTGCTGTTCACCCACCGCGGCTTGAGCGGCCCCGCCGTGCTGCAGATTTCCAGCTACTGGACACCCGGTCAGCCGTTGATCATCAACCTGTTTCCCCAGATGGACTTGGCCGACGCCTTGCTCAAGGCCAAGTCCACCTCCCGTCGCCAGCTGGGCAACGAGTTGGCCAGCCTGATCCCCACGCGCTTGGCTCAGGTCTGGCTGGCGCGTCAGGGCTTGGCGCCCGAGCGTCCCATGGCCGAATGCCGCGACAAGGACCTGCTGGCCTTGGCCGAATCGCTGCACCGCTGGACCCTCACCCCTGCCGGCACGGAAGGTTGGGCCAAGGCTGAGGTCATGGCCGGTGGCGTCAACACCCGCGAACTGAACTCGCAGAACCTGGAAAGCCGCTTGCAGCCCGGCCTGTTCTTCATCGGCGAAGTGGTGGACGTGACGGGTTGGCTGGGGGGATACAACTTCCAATGGGCTTGGTCCAGCGCCCACGCGTGCGCCGCAGGCCTGCAGGCGGATGCGGGCAAACCATAACCGCGCCCCGTCCCGCACGCTCGCATTCATTTCAAAAACTGCTACAATCTTCAGCTTTGCTGGCTATAGCTTGTCGAGTTGGTGCGATGGCCAAACAAGATCCGCACCGACCACCGACGAGATCAACTGAAGGATTCTTCCGTTCATGACGACCATCCGTGTCAAGGAAAACGAGCCGTTTGACGTTGCACTGCGCCGCTTCAAGCGCACCATCGAAAAGCTGGGTCTGCTGACCGAACTGCGCGCCCGCGAGTTCTACGAGAAGCCCACCGCCGAACGCAAGCGCAAGTCGGCCGCAGCCGTCAAGCGCCACTACAAGCGCGTTCGTTCGATGCAGCTGCCCAAGAAGCTGTACTGATCGCAGGGCCGGCGGAATCCGTCGGCACACGCCGTCACAGTCTCACCGATCATCCGGTGCAGGGCTGAGGCCAGAGCCCGAGCGGGACGCCGCTGCGGGCTTTCTCTATTTCCAGACCCCGATTCGGACACAGGACACCCCATGAGTCTCAAGGAACGCATCACCGAGGACATGAAGGCCGCCATGCGCGCCAAGGAAGCCGAACGCCTCGGCACCATCCGGCTGCTGCTGGCGGCAATGAAGCAAAAAGAAGTCGACGAGCGCATCACGCTCGATGACGCCGGCGTCATCGCCATCGTCGACAAGCTGATCAAGCAGCGCAAGGACTCGATCGCCCAGTTCACGCAGGCCGGACGCACCGACCTGGCGGACAAGGAAAGCGCCGAACTGGTCGTGCTGGAAGCCTACCTGCCGGCGCGCCTGTCGGATGAGGAGATTCGCGCAGGCGTGGCGGAAATCGTCGCCTCGCTGGGCGCGAAGGGCCCTGGAGACATGGGCAAGGTCATGGGCGCGGCCAAGCAACGCTTCCAAGGCAATGCCGACATGGGCCTGGTCTCGGCCGCCGTCAAGGCGGCACTCGCCTCCTGAGCGCTGCGCCACATCCGTCCGGTCCGGCCGCAGGCCGGATCTCTCACCCCCCACACGACGTCTGCACATGAGCTTCACCCCCACTCCCAGCCTGCCCCTGACCGCTGTGGCCGCAGACGTCTGCGTCGCTCCGCAACTCACCCCGGCCGCCATGGCCGAGGCAGCGGCCGCAGGCTTTCGCAGCGTCGTGAACAACCGCCCGGACTTCGAGCACGGCCCCGACCAGCCCACCAGCGCCGCCATCGCCGAAGCCGCTGCAGCGGCCGGACTGCAGTACGTGCACCTGCCAGTGGCCGGTGGATACCAAAGCCCGGAAGAAATCGCCGAATTCGCCCGCCTGATGGCCACCCTTCCACGCCCGATCCTGGCGTTCTGCCGCAGTGGCGCGCGCTCGACCAAGTTGTTCGTAGCGGCCGGCCAGCGCTGAGCCCCAGGGCCTTTTCCCGCGGTTGCCATGACGGCCCCTCCCCGACCGGACGGGATCGATCCCGCGCTTCGGCGCAAGATCCTGCTGCTCGCGGTCCTGCCGCTGGTGGCGGCCGTTGTGTTCATAGCGCTCACGGTGCGGCTGCAGGCCACCGATCTGGCGGCGCGCGAACGCAAGCTGGTCGAATCGGCCTACCTGGCCAGCAAGGAAGCGGAACTGCGGGGCACGCTGGATCTGGCCCTGAGCGTGATCCTGCCCATCTACGAAGGTGCAGCTGGTGGCACGCCCGAGCAGGAAGCGCAAGCGCAGGCCCAGGTGCTGCGCATCCTCAACGCCCTGCGGTACAGCAGCGGGGACGGCTATTTTTTTGCCTACCGCTACGATGGGCACTGCCTGGTCCACCCCACCCAGCCCGAACTGGTTGGCCGCAACCTGTGGTCCATGCGTGACCGCGACGGCCGGGCCGTCATCCAATCGCTGATCGAACTCGCCCAGGGCGGTGGCGGCGTGCTGCGCTACGTGTGGAACAAGCCATCGCGGCATCAGGTCACCCCCAAGCTGGGCCGCGTGACCGGGCTGGAGCGCTGGCAATGGATGCTGGGCACCGGCCTGTACTTGGACGATGTGCAGGGCACCCTCGACCAGCTCGATCACCAGGGCCAGCAAAACATCCACCAGACCCTGGGCTGGATTGCGGCCATCGCCTTGCTGGCGGTCGTTCTGGTGGGCGGCAGCGCGCTGGCTGTGAACCTGAGCGAAACGCGGGCCGCCGACACCCAGCTCAAGCTCATGGCACGCAAGGTGGTGCAGTCGCAGGAACTGGAGCGCGCCCACCTCTCGCGTGAACTGCACGACAGCACCAGCCAGACCCTGGTCTCGGTCAAGCTGCTCATGGACAGTGCGATGCGCAGTCTTCGGCGCCAGGAAGACCGCGAGGTTCCGCCCACCCTCCTCCAGGCCCGCCAACGCGTCGACGAAGCCCTGACCGAGGTGCGGCACATCTCCCACCGGCTGCGCCCGGCCATGCTGGATGCGCTCGGCCTGCCCGCCGCCCTGCGCCAGATCGGCGAAGAGTTTGCCGAACACACGGAGCTGGTCTTCTCGATGCGCCAGCATGGCCAAGCCGACAACCTGCCCGACACCGTCAAGACCACGCTGTTCCGCGTCACCCAGGAAGCGTTCACCAACATCGACCGCCACGCCCACGCCACCCGGGTGGACCTTCGCCTGATCCACAGCCCCTATGGCGTGCGCCTGAGCATCGTTGACGATGGCGAAGGCTTCGACGTGGATGCGGTCCAGGACGACCCCCACCGCGGCATCGGCATGCGCAACATGCGTGAGCGGCTGGAAGCGGTGGGCGGGCGGCTGCGCATCGTTTCAGCGCTCGGACGCACCCGCGTCACCGCCGACGTGCCCGCCCGAGCCCTGGCCGCTGCCTCCTGAGACGGCGGTCTGCGCATGCATTTCTTCAGGACCTGCCCATGACCTTCCCTCCCCCCATGAGACTGCTGCTGGTCGACGATCACGCCCTGGTGCGCGAGGGCATCCGAGCCGTCCTGGCCGATGCCCCGCACCTGGACGTCGTGGGCGAAGCCGCCACGGCTCAGGACGCCCGGGAACGCGTGTCCACCCTGTCACCCGACCTGGTGCTCATGGACGTGAGCATCAAAGCCGAAAGCGGCATCTCCCTGACGGCCGAGTTGACCCAGCGCCACCCCGGCCTGGCGGTGCTCATGCTCAGCATGCACGACAACCCCGAGTTCGTGCGCCAGGCCCTCCAGGCCGGCGCCCGCGGCTACGTGCTCAAGGACGCTCCGTCGGACGACATCCTCGATGCGATCGACGCCCTGGCCGCCGGCGGCACCTTCGTGAGCGCCGCCGTGGCCCAGGCAACCCGACGCAGCGAAGAGGCCCACCCCCTGCTGTCCGAGCGCGAGTGCGAGATCCTCGCCTGCCTGGGCCGAGGCCTTTCCAGCAAGCAGATCGCCGCCGAGTTCGACCTCAGCGTGCGCACCGTCGAGACCCACCGCCAGAACATCCGCCGCAAGCTCAAGATCTGCGGACAGGCCGAACTCATCCGCTATGCAGTCGAGCGCTCGCACGGAGGGGGTGCTTCCCTTGCGTAATCCCGCGTAGTCGAAAAACCCGATGCGCCCGAGGCCCCGCTGAGGTGTCATCGGCACATCGGAACTGGAGACTCGCCGTGACCGCATTCTTGCAACTATCCCGATGGATCGACGGGCTCAACGAGCGCGTCGGCCGGTGGGCATCCTGGCTCGTGCTGGCCTCGGTGCTCATCTCAGCCCTCAACGCCATCGTGCGCAAGGTGTTCAGCACATCCTCGAACGCCTTCCTCGAAATCCAGTGGTATCTCTTCGCCGGGGTGTTCCTGCTGGGCGCGGCCTACACCATGCTGCGCCAGGAACACGTGCGCATCGACGTGCTGCTCAGCCGCTTCAGCAAGCGCACGCAGATCCGCGTCGAGATGTTCGGCATCGTGTTCTTCCTGTTTCCGCTGGTTGTCAGCGTCATCTCGGAAGTGATGCCGCTGGTGATCAACGCCTACACCTCCGGCGAGATGTCGTCCAACTCCGGCGGGCTGATCCGCTGGCCGGTGTACGCGCTCGTGCCGATCGGCTTTGCGCTGCTGGGTCTGCAGGGGCTGTCGGAGCTGATCAAGCGCGCGGCCTTCCTCAAGGGCCTGGTGGACGATCCGACGGAAAAGAAGCAGGCCAAGACGGCCGAAGAGGAACTGGCCGAAGCGATCCTCGCCGCTGAAGCCGCCAAGGCACGGGAGGCCGCCAAATGATCGAGTTCCTGTCGACCAACATGGCCCCGATCATGTTTCTGGGGCTGGTGTGTTTCCTGTTGATGGGCTACTCGGTGGCCTTCTCCCTGGGAGCCTGCGGCCTGGCCTTCGGCTGGCTGGGGGTCGAGATGGGGTTGCTGCCCGAAGCCTTGCTGCAGGCTCTGCCCCTGCGCATCTTCGGGATCCTGCAAAACGACACGCTGCTGGCCATCCCCTTCTTCACCTTCATGGGCCTGATCCTGGAGCGTTCAGGCATGGCCGAGGACCTGCTCGACACCATCGGGCAGCTGTTCGGTCCGATCCGTGGGGGACTGGCCATCGCGGTGATCTTCGTGGGCGCCATGCTGGCGGCCACCACCGGGGTGGTCGCGGCTTCGGTGATCTCGATGGGCCTGATCTCGCTGCCGATCATGCTGCGCTACGGCTATGACCGGCGCCTGGCTTCGGGCGTGATCGCCGCCTCGGGCACGCTGGCCCAGATCATCCCGCCGTCTCTGGTGCTCATCATCATGGCCGACCAGCTCGGCCGCAGCGTGGGCGACCTCTACAAGGGTGCGTTCCTGCCGGGCTTCGTGCTGACCGGCCTGTACCTGGGCTACGTGGTTCTGGTGTCGATCTTCCGGCCGACCTGGGCACCGGCCCTGCCGCCTGAAGCCCGCACCTTCCGCGAGGAAAACGGCAGCTCCGGCCTGCCCTCGCTGGGTTTCCTGGCCCTGCTGTCCACCGCCTGCGCCGTGGTGTTCGCCCAGACCCGTCCGGACAGCACCCCCACCGACGAGCTCATCGTGGTGTCGATGTGCGTGGGTGTGGGCGTGGCGTTCACGCTGTCGCTGATCAACAAGGTCAGTGGACTGAAGCTGCTGTCGCGCATGGCCGAGCGGGTGACCTTTGTGCTCATCCCGCCGTTGGGCCTGATCTTCCTGGTGCTGGGCACGATCTTCCTAGGCATCGCCACGCCGACGGAAGGCGGGGCCATGGGGGCGGTCGGGGCGCTGATCATGGCGGTGTCGCGCCGTCGCCTGAACCTGTCGCTGCTGCGCCAGGCAATGGACAGCACGCTCAAGCTCTCCAGCTTCGTGATCTTCATCCTGATCGGCTCGACGGTGTTCAGCCTGACCTTCCAGGGGGTGGACGGCCCGCTGTGGGTCGAGCACCTGCTCACCAGCCTGCCCGGCGGCCAGGTCGGCTTCCTGATCGTGGTGAACATCCTGATCTTCGTGCTGGCGTTCTTCCTGGACTTCTTCGAGCTGAGCTTCATCGTCGTGCCCCTGCTGGGTCCGGTCGCCGACAAGTTGGGCATCGACCTGGTCTGGTTCGGTGTGCTGCTGGCGGTGAACATGCAAACCTCGTTCATGCACCCACCGTTTGGTTTCGCGCTGTTCTACCTGCGCAGCGTGGCCCCGAACAAGGACTACAAGGACCGCGTCACCGGCAAGCCCATCGAGAAGGTCACCACCGGCCAGATCTACTGGGGATCGGTGCCTTTCGTGGTCATCCAGATCATCATGGTGGGGCTGATCATCGCGTTCCCGAACTTGGTTTCGGGTGGACTGGAGCAGAAAGCCGGGGCCAACGTCGACGACGTGCAGATCGAGGTCCAGGACACGGAAGACCGAGAGGTGGCCGATCCGACGCTGGGCCTCGAGGTCCCGAAGGACGCGGCGTCCGACGCCGGCTCTGGGCTGGAAGTGCCCCCGCCGGATGCGGTCGCAAAGGAAGCCGATCCGATGGACGCCTTCAAGGACCTGCCCAAGGAAGGCGCCTCGGCGCCCCAGTGAGGCCCGCTTCGTGAGCACACGCCCGGTTTCGACCGGGCGTTTTTCATGGGGCCTGCGCGGTGCGTCAGTGCACCGAGGCCATCACCTTCGCATGCAGCCGCCGGATGCCCCACCACACCGACAGGGCGATCACCGGCACGCCCACGGCCATCGCCACATCGGGCGACACCGGCAGGCCCGCCGCTTTCAGGCCCTTGGTCAGGTAGCCCAGCAGCCCCACCCCGTAGTAGGTGATCGCCGCCACCGACAGACCCTCCACCGCGCTTTGCAGCAGCAGCTGGGCCTCCTGGCGCTTGTTCATCGCGTCCAGCAGGGCCTGGCTGCTCTGCTGCTGCTCGATCTCGACCCGGGTGCGCAGCAGATTCGAGGCCCGCGAAATGCGCTCGGACAGCGCCTGCTGGCGGCGTGCCGCCCAGGCGCAGGTCTGCATGGCCGGCGACAGGCGCCGGTCCATGAACTCGCCCACGGTCTGCAAGCCCACCACCCGCTCTTCACGCAATTCGGTGATGCGGCGCTGCAGCAGCTCGAAGTACGCGGCGCTGGCCGAAAACCGAGCGTGCGTGCGGGCGTACAGGCTCTCCACCTGGGCCGCCAGGTGCGTGAGCCGCTGCAGCAGCGCCGGCTCGTTCTGCTTGCCGGCATGGCGGATTTCGCCCGCCACGTCCGCCAGTTCGCGCTCCGCCGTGCCGAGGGAGCCGCCCACCTCACGTGCAGCGGGCAAGCCCCGCATGGCCATCATGCGGTAGGTCTCGATCTCCAGCACGCGCTGGATCGCCCGGCCCAGCCGGCGCGGATGCATCGAAGCGTCCACCTCGATCACCCAACGGCCGAATCCGTCGGCATGGATGCGGAAATCGGTGAACAGCGTGAGCTGCGAATCCATCACCTCGGCGCCGACCAGACTGTCTTCGTCCAGGCAACGGCGCACCAGCGGCGACACTTCGCCGCTCACACGAGGCAACACCAGGACGTGCAGCCCCACCAGCCGCTGGCCCGGAAGGCCGTCGCTCCACTGCACGGGCAGCTGAGGCAAGGTAGCTGTGTCAAACCCGAGGTCCCCGTCACTCAACTCGCGCCAGAACGTGACGGTGTGGAACTCGGTGTGTTTCTCCCAACGCAGGTGGATGCCGCCCAGATCGACGCTGATGTGGCTGGCGCCGTCGGACACCTGGGGCAGGTGGCGTGCGGCCAACAGCGTGTTGAGGTGCTCTCGCGCCTGGCCGCCGTCCGTCTCGACAAAGGCCATGTGCGTGAGCGCCAGCGGCGCATGAAGCCGGTCGTGAGGCCGCGCATGGACCTCGTTGTGCAGGATCTCCCTCAGGGGGTGCACCTGATGCATCAGACTCTCCCAAAATCAGAAACGGCCACCATGCAAGATGCTCGCCCGGCGGCATCGATTCATCGCCGGTCGTGTCGGGTCTCGGGGAAACGTCACCCGGCGCCCACGGTTCACTCCGTTTCCTGGAAAGCCTCCTGCCGGCCCCGACGGATGGTCGGCAGCGCCACGGCCACCAGCATCAGGACCGCCACGGCCAGCAGCCCGGCCGAAATCGGGCGATCGATGAACGTGGACCAGTTCCCCCGAGCCAGCAGCAGCGCCCGGCGCAGGTTCTCCTCCATCATCGGCCCCAGGATGAAGCCGAGCATCAGCGGCGCGGGCTCACAGCCCAACTTGTGGAACACAAAACCCACGACCGCGAACAACGCGCCCATGTAGACATCGAAGGCGCTGTTGTTGAGTGTGTACAGGCCGATGGCGCAAAACACCACGATGGCCGGGAACAGGTATCGGTACGGCACCGTCAGCAGGCGCACCCAGATGCCGATCAGCGGCAGGTTCAACACCAGCAGCATCAGGTTGCCCACCCACATCGAGGCGATCAGGCCCCAGAACAGCTCCGGGTTGCTCGTCATGACCTGCGGCCCGGGCTGGATGCCCTTGATCGTCATGGCGCCGACCATCAGCGCCATCACGGCATTGGGCGGCAGACCCAGCGTGAGCATCGGGATGAAGCTGGTCTGGGCCGCTGCGTTGTTGGCCGACTCCGGGCCAGCCACCCCACACAGGGCGCCCTGCCCGAACCGCGACGGGTCCCGGGACACCTTCTTCTCCAGCGAATAGGACGCAAACGAGGCCAGCAAGGCCCCACCTCCAGGCAGCACCCCCAGCAGCGTGCCCACCAGCGTGCCGCGCAACACGGCCGGCGTCGCTTCGCGCACGTCGGCGCGAGAAGGCCACAGCCCCTTCACCTCGCGGGTGAACACCTCCCGGTGCTCCGCGGGCCGGCCCAGATTGCCGACGATCTCGCCAAAACCGAACACCCCCATGGCGATGCACACGAAGCCGATGCCATCGGTGAGTTCGGGCAGGTCGAACGAAAAGCGCGGCACGCCCGACATGATGTCGGTGTTGACCTGCCCCAGCAGCAGGCCGAGCACGGTCATGGCCACGGCCTTGATCACCGAGCCCGAAGCCAGCACCACGGCCCCCATCAGCCCCAGCACCATCAGGCTGAAATACTCGGCGGCCCCGAACTGGAAAGCCACCTCAGTCAACCAGGGCGCAAACGCCGCGATCACCACCGTGCCCACACAGCCCGCGAAGAACGAGCCCAGCGCCGCCGCCGACAGGGCCACACCCGCGCGCCCCTGGCGTGCCATCTGGTAGCCATCGATGGCCGTGACCACGGAAGTCGCTTCCCCGGGCAGGTTCAGCAAGATGGCCGTGGTCGACCCCCCGTACTGCGCGCCATAGAAGATGCCCGCCAGCATGATGAGCGCAGGCGTCGCGTCCAGCGAGTAGAGCGTCGGCAGCAGCATGGCGATGGTCGCCACTGGGCCGAGGCCGGGCAGCACGCCAATGAGCGTGCCCAGCACCGAGCCCGCCAGCGCATAGGCCAGGTTCTGCAGCGACAGGGCCGTCTCGAAGCCCAGAGCCAGGTTGTGAAACAGTTCCATCTCGTGTGGCGCGGGTGAAGGTCAGGGCGAGCCGAGCGGCCACACCGGAATCGGCAGCGACAGCCCCACCACAAAAACCCCATAAGACAAGGCGGTCAGCACCCCCGCCGCCAGCAGCGCCCCCGGCCAGCGGAACTCATCACTGGCCCGGGAGGCCATCACCACCAGCAGGGGCAGGCTCAGCAGCAATCCGACCCGAGGCAGCAGCCAGGCAAAGGCGATCAGCGCCGAGACGATCCACCACAGCGGCCGCAACCGCCACGGACCGATCTGCCCGTGCAAGGACTCCAGCACCAGGGACTTGGCCAAGAGCACGCCCCCCAGCAGCACCAGGATCGCCCCCAGGCCCAGGGGAAAATACCCCGGTCCGGGACGGGCGGACGACCCCAGCGCATACGCCAGCGCCCCCCAGGCAAATCCGCCGCCAAGGGCCACAAACATCAATCCGGACCAAAAATCCTTGGGGTTCTTGATTCTCAAGCGGGTGCTCCTCGCCCCACGGGCGCGAAGGCGCGATTGTAGGAAGTCGCTGACCCCTTCACGTTTGACCTGTTCACGAAGCAGCGTCCTCCGGCTCACAGCAGCACGAAGGCCGCTGCGGCGATGCCGGTCGGGATCAACGCCCCCAGAAGCAATCCGCCAGCGCCCACCGACCCGTCGGCGAACCCCTCGCGCAGCAGGGCCACACCCGCAGGATTGGGTGCGTTGGCGATCACCGTCAGGCCGCCACCCGCCACGGCCCCGGCCACCAGCATGTACTTGGCGGGATCGGAAATGCCCTCGATCAACGAACCGAGGTAGGTCAAGGCCGCGTTGTCGGTGATGGCCGTCAGCGCAATGGCCCCGAAAAACAAGGCCACGGGCTCCAGGCCCGACACCAAGGGCTGCAACCACCAGCTCTGCAATCCCCCCAGCACCACCAGGCCCGCCAGGAAAAACGCCACCAGCAACGCCTCCTTGATCAGCAGCGGATCCTGATGGCGCTCGTAGGCCTGGGCAAAGCCCAGGAACAGCAGAAAGACCCCCAGAAAAGCCACCGGGTGATGGGCCAGCACCACGACCGCCGCCAGAAGCGCCAGGTGCACCACCCCCACCGCCAACGGCACCTTCGGGCGCACCGGCTCGTCCGAATTCGACAAGACCGGCCGCAAATGGCGGCGCAGGACCCCGACGGCCAACGTGGCGTTCAACAGCACGGCACCGGCCGCTTTCCAGCCGAAGTGGGTGGCCATGAACGCACTGTCCCATTGCCAGGTCGCAGCCACCATGAGCACCGGGGGCGCGGCGTACGACGTCAAGGTCCCGCCGATGGACACGTTCACGAAGAGCACGCCCAGGGTCAGGTACTTCACCCGCTCCGGCACCTCGGGGCGAAACGCCAGCGGCGCCAGCAGCAACGACGCCAGGGTCATGGCCGCGGGCTCGGTCACCAGAGACCCGAGCAGCGGAACCACGGTCAGGCCCAGCCAGGCGGTGAGCAGATGGGCCCGTTGCGGCATCAGGCGGGACACGCCGGCGACCAGGCTGAACACGACCTGAAGGACCGGCCGGGAACCCGCGATCACCATCACCACAAAGACGAACAAGGGCTCGGTGTAGTTGCGGGACTCGGCGTAGTGCAACGCGCCAGCCCCGCCCTGGATCAACGCCATCGCCAGGATCAGCACGATCGCCCAGAAGCCGAACACCACCTCGACCTCGCCCAGCAGGTGAAACAGCCCGGCATGTCGGGGACAACGATGCGCCAGGCGCTCGAACTGCCGGGTGGCGAAGGTGTGCAGCAAGGCCAACGCGAACAGCGCGGTGGCCACGACCTGTGTGAGATCAGGGGTCATGAGGGGCCTCGGTCATCCATGAATTCGCGAGGCGGCCCGACCTGCGCGGATGACCTGATGCGCCCGGATTCCTCGACGCACCACCCTTTCGGCCATGTTAGCAAACGCCCGCCGGGGCCCCCTCACTTGCGCCAGAACTGCGGCGTGAACAGCACCAGCACCGAGAACAGCTCCAGCCGGCCCAACAGCATGGTCACGGTGCAGATCCAGGTCTGGAAGTCGGTCAGGCCCTGGAAATTGCCCGATGGCCCCACCTGACCCAGGCCGGGACCGGTGTTGTTGATGCAGGCCACCACGGCCGTGAACGCGGTGATCACATCCAGCCCGGACATCAGCAGCAGCATCGTGGCCACCGTCATCACCGCGCCGTAGATCAGCATGAACGCCAGCACCGAGAACAGCACCTCGTTGCCCACCACCGCCCCGCCCAGCGTCACCGGCGCCACCGCACGCGGATGCACGATGCGCACAAACTCACGCTTGGCCTGCTTGAGCAGCAGCAGGCTGCGAACCAGCTTGATGCCCCCACCGGTCGAGCCCGCACAGGTCGCGAAGCCGCACAGGAACAGCATCAGGATCGGCGCGAAGATGGGCCACTGGGCGTAATCCACGGTGGCAAAACCCGTCGTCGTCGCGATCGAGACCACGCTGAAGGCCGCATGGCGCACCGCTGTGAGCGGCTCGGGATAGACCTCGTGCAGCATCAGAAACAGCGACACCACCGCAATCGAGCCGGCCATCAGCGCAAAAAACACCCGCGCCTCCAGATCCCGCCAGATCACGCGCAGCGAACGCTGCTTCCAGACCATGAAGTACAGGGCGAAGTTGATGCCCGCCAGCAGCATGAAGAAGATGGCCACCGCCTCGATCCGCGGCGAATTGAAGGCCCCGAAGCTGGCGTCGTAGGCGGCAAAGCCCCCCAGGCCCATCGTCGAGCACATGTGCATGAAGGCATCGGTCCAGCTCATGCCGGCCCAGTGGTAGGCCAGGAAACAGGTCAGCGCCACCGTGAAGTACACCGCCCACAGGCCACGGGCCGTCTCGGCGATGCGCGGCGTGAGCTTTTCGTCCTTCATCGGGCCGGGGGTCTCGGCCTTGAAGATCTGGCTGCCCCCCACGCCCAGCAGCGGCAGGATCGCCACCGCCAGCACGATGATGCCCATGCCGCCGATCAGCACCATGAAACAGCGCCACACGTTGATGGACACGGGCAACTTCTCCAGCCCTGTCAGCACGGTGGCCCCGGTGGTGGTCAGCCCGGACACCGCCTCGAAGTAGGCGTCCGTGAAGCTCAGCCCCGGGATGTGGAACAGCAGCGGCAGCGTGCCGAAAGCCGGCAGCACGGTCCACACCAGCGTGACGAGCAGGAAGCCGTCCCGCGGCTGAAGCTCGCGCTTGACGTGCCGAAAGCCCAGAAACATCACCAGCCCGGCGACAAAGGTGATGGCGATGGCATCGTCGTAGGCCGGACGCGCCGCGTCATGCCCCCACCAGGCAAAGCCCAGCGGCACCGCCATGGTCAGCGAGAACAGCATCAGCACGACGCCCAGCACGGCAAACACCGGAAAGTAGTGGCGCATGGCAGCGTCTCCGGCTCAGAACAGGAAGGTCGCGCTGACCTGGAACAGTTTCTCCACCTGCCGCACCATGCGCTTGCGCGGCACGAAGACGATGACGTGGTCGAGCGTCTGGATGACCGTGTCGTGGTGGGCCATGATGATCTCGACCTGGGAATCGTCGGTCACCGGCTGGCCGTCCGGGCGGTGCAGGCCGCGCACGATGGCGCCGATCTGCACCCCCTCGGGCAGGTCCAGCTGCTCGATGCGGCGCCCCACCACCTTGGACGTCTTGCGGTCGCCCCGCGCCACCGCCTCCAGGGCCTCGGCAGCGCCCCGGCGCAGGCTGTGCACCGCCTCGACGTCGCCCTGGCGCACGTAGGCCAGCAGCTCGCCGATCACGGCGTTGGCCGGGGAAATGGCGATGTCGATCTTCGTGCCCTGCACCAGATCGGCGTAGGCCTTGCGGTTGATCAGCGCCAGCACCCGCTTCGCGCCCATGCGCTTGGCCAGCAGGCAGGCCATGATGTTGTCCTCGTCGTCGCTGGTGAGGGCGGCAAACAGGTCCATGTCGCGGACGTTCTCGTCCTCCATCAGGTCTTCGTCGACACAGTCGCCGTGCAGCACCAGCGTGCGCGAAGACAGCTGGGTGGCCAGGTACTCGCAGCGGCGCCGGTCGGTCTCGATCAGCTTGACCTCGTACTGCCCCTCGATTTCGCGCGCCAGCCGCAGGCCCACCTTGCCGCCGCCGGCCAGCATCACCCGGCGCACCGGGGGCATGTCCGAGCGCTGCATCGAACCCAGCACCCGGCGGATCTGCGCCGTGGGCACGAGCACGAACACCTCGTCGTCCACCTCGATGCGCGTGTCGCCCTTCAGATCGGGCAGCACGGCTTCCTTGCGGTAGATCGCCACCACCCGAAGGGCCAGGTCCGGCACCAGATGGCACAGGCCCGAAAGCGAAAGCCCGACCAGCACCCCGCCCTCCACCGCCTTCACGGCGATCAGGCTCAGCAGCCCATGGGCGAACTCCAGCACCTGCAACGCCTTCGGAAACTCGATGAGTTTGCGGATGTAGCTCGTCACCGACGCTTCGGGACAGATGACCTGGTCCACTGCAAAACCGGTGCGGTCCATCAGCGGGCTGCCCTGCTGGAACTCCGGGGAGCGCACGCGCGCGATGGTCGTGGGCGTGCCGTAGAGGTCGTGCGCGACCTTGCAGACCACCAGATTCGTTTCATCCAGCGGGGCACAGGCGATGAGCATGTCCGCGTCGCGGATGCCGGCCGACTCCAGCACCGAAGGCTGGATGCCGTTGCCGGGCACGCCGCGCAGGTCCAGCCGGTCCTGCAGGGCCCTCAGCCGGGCCGGATCGGTGTCGATCACCGTGATGTCGTTCTTCTCGGATGCGAGGCTTTCGGCCACGCTCTCACCGACGCGTCCCGCGCCGAGGATGATGATGTTCATGAACGAAATCATACGGGGCCCGTCGTGAACGCCGTCACGAACGGCACCCGTGTGGGGCGCTTCCGACACCGATGCGCAGACCCGATGCACGTGCCCTGCCAGGCCCGCTCGGTCGTGTTTGGCCTCAGTCGTCCCAGGCGGGCGTGGAGCGCAGCACCTCGTCGATCGTCGTTCCGCCGGAAGCCACCAGATCCAGGCCGGCTGCGCGCAACGGCTGGAGTCCCTGCTTCAACGCCTCGGAGCGGATCAGCTCGTGGTCGGGCGTCTCGCCGCGCATCGCGCTGCGCACGCCCTCGTTGACCACCAGCAGCTCGAACAGGCCCTTGCGCCCCCGGTAACCCGTCTGGCGACAGGCTTCGCAGCCCACCGGCCCATTCGGTCGGAACACCGCCCCCTCGGCGCCCACCGCGCCTTCGGCCAGCGACCACTGCGGCAGCGCCGCCTTCAGATCGTCGACGGACACCGAATCGACCGGCGCGCGGCAGTCCGGGCACAGCTGGCGCACCAGCCGCTGCGCCAGCACGCCGATGACCGTGGCCTTGATCAGGTACGACGGCAGGCCCAGGTCCAGCAGCCGCGTGATGGCGCTGGCGGCATCGTTGGTGTGCAGCGTGCTGAACACCAGGTGGCCGGTGAGCGCGGCCTGCACCGCCATCTCGGCCGTTTCCAGGTCGCGGATTTCGCCGACCATGATGATGTCCGGGTCCTGGCGCATCA